>JBCDFO010000099.1:0-12673 GCA_039177895.1 Bacteroidota bacterium | reverse complement strand
CTCCAGGGCAACGACTTCAACTTCGAGCCGATCCGCGAGGTGGCGTGGCTCTTCGTGGGCATCTTCGCCACGATGCAGCCCGCGCTGACGCTCATCGGTGCCTGGGCGCGCGACAACGCCGAGGCCATCGGCGTGACGACGTTCTACTTCGGGACGGGCATCCTCTCGGGCGTCCTCGACAACGCGCCGACCTACGTCAGCTTCCTCTCCGCCGCGATGGGCAAGTTCGGCTTCGACGTGAACCAGACCGCCGACGTGATGGCCTTCGCCACGCAGACTGACATCACGGCGTTCTACCTCCAGGCGATCTCGGTCGCGGCGGTGTTCTTCGGCGCGCTGACCTACATCGGCAACGGGCCTAACTTCATGGTGAAGGCCATCGCCGAGTCGAGCGGCGTCGAGTGCCCGTCGTTCGGCGGCTACATGATCCGCTACTCGATCCCGATCCTGCTCCCGATCTACGCCGTCGTCTGGCTGGTCTTCTTCAGTGGCTTCGTCCTCCCGACGCCCGCCGAGGTCGCCGACGCCACCGCCGCGCTGTTTGGGGTGCTGCCTTAGTTGCCCACCTCCTGATCTTCCATCCATGTCATCCCGGACTTGATCTGGGATCTAGCTCGGCTTGTTGAGATCCTGAAACGAGTTCAGGATGACACAAGAGCGAGACTGAACTCGCACACGCCGCCCATGCCCACTCCGCTCTCCGACCTCGAGATCAACGCTGCGCTGGACCAGCTTCCGGGCTGGACGCGCGACGGCGACGCGCTCCTGCGGCGGCTGGAGTTCTCCGACTTCCGCGCCGCCGTCTCGTTCATCGTGCGCATGGCGTTCTACGCCGAGCAGCACAACCACCACCCCGACCTCCGCAACGTCTACAACCGCATCGAACTGCGCCTGACCACGCACGACGCGGGCAACCGCATCACCGAACGCGACGTCCAGCTCGCCAAGGCCATCGAACGCTTCGTGTGGGTGTGACGCGGTCGTGCGTCCAGGGTCATGTGTCGAGGGTCCAGCAAGAGCGGACCGTTGCCGGCAGACCCACGACCCGCGACCCACGACTCTAGACCTTCGACATGTACGATTCCCTCTTTTCTGATTCGCTGGCGGTGCTGCCGGTCTGGGTGCTCGGGCTGACAGCGCTCGCGCTCGTGCTGATCGACGCGTTCCGGCCCAACGCGGCGAACGCGACCGATGCGGGGCCGCTCGTTCCGTGGCTGACGGTGGCCGCGCTGGCCGTGGCGCTCGGCATCGAGGTGCTGCGCATGGGCGGTGACGCGGCGGGCGTCTTTGCCGATCACCTGCGCGTGGGTGGCTACGCGGCGTTCGCCAATGCCGTGGTGCTCCTCGGCGCGCTCGCGAGCACGGTGCTCTCGATCCCCTACCTCCGCCGGACGGGCCACAGCCTTGCCGAGGTCTACGTGCTCATCCTCATCGCGACCATCGGCATGATGACGCTCGCCGGGTCGGGCAGCCTCGTGACGGCGTTCGTCGGGCTGGAGACGATGTCGGTATGCCTCTACGTGCTCACGGGCCTCGTCCGCGAGCGCGAGCGCGGGCCGGAGAGCGCGCTCAAGTACTTCCTCCTCGGCGCGTTCTCGACGGGCTTCTTCCTCTACGGCATCGCGCTGATGTACGGTGCCACGGGTACGATGATGCTCGCCCCGATGCCCGAGGCGCTCGCGGAGACGGGCCGCATCGGCTTGTTCGTGGGCGGCGTGGCGCTGCTGCTGGTGGGCTTCCTCTTCAAGGTGTCGGCGGTGCCATTCCACATGTGGACGCCCGACGTCTACCAGGGTGCACCCACGACGCTGACGGCGTTCATGTCCACCGCCTCGAAGACCGCCGCCTTCGCCGCGCTGATCGTGGTGCTGTGGCAGGCCATCCCGGCAGGCACGAACGCGACGCTCGTGCTGGCCGTCGTCTCCGCGCTCACGATGGTCGGCGGCAACGTGCTCGCGCTCAACCAGACGAACGTGAAGCGGATGCTCGCCTACTCGTCGGTGGCGCACGCGGGCTACATCCTCGCCGGGCTCGCCGCCGCCAACGCGACCGGCTACGGCGGTGCGCTCTACTACCTCCTCGCCTACACCGTGATGAACCTCGGCGCGTTCGGCGTGCTGGCCGCGCTGGAGCACGACGACGCCCACGGGGCCGTCCAGTCGCTCGACGACCTACGTGGGGCCGCCTACCGCCGCCCGCTCCTCGGCGCGACGATGGGCGTGTTCATGTTCGGCCTGACGGGCTTCCCGCCGCTGGCTGGGTTCATCGGGAAGTACCAGGTCTTCGCGGGCGTCGTGGAGGCCAACATGGCGTGGCTCGCCGTGATCGGCGTGCTCGCGAGCGCAGCGTCGGCGTTCTACTACCTCCGCGTGGTCGGCGTCCTCTACGCCCGCCCCGACAAGGATGCGGCCATCGCGCCAGGCGTCCCGCTCGGTGCTCCGCCGGTGCTCACCGCCGTCGTGCTCGTGCTGTGCGCCGTCGCCCTGCTTGGCCTCGGCCTCCTCCCCGGCGGCGTCCTCGAAGCCACCCGCGCGTTCTTCGAAGGCGGTGCGGCAGTGGCGGTTGCGCCCTAAGCTCAGGAACGCTCGCCTTCCTGATCGAACCACCCTCGAAAATACTCGTCGTTCAGATAGCGGTTAGACGCTCTAATCTGTTCGAGGGCCCGAGCTTGCTCCTCAGGTCGATGTCTCCACAACGCGAGGGAGGCTTTGATGATGGCTCCATACCGCGTTCCTTCTCCCTGGTGCTCTGCCAGACAGGTATCTACGACGATGTCGAGGGGCACAGGCTCGGGGTAGTCGAGGTCGAGTATGTCCACGATGCACTCAAGATGGTACTCGGCTTTCCCATCTAGCTTGGGTCGCTTTAACCAGAATCGAGCAAGCGCACACAACTCTTCACGGCACTCAACCCGTTGCCGTCGCGGTGGATCACCTTGTTCTGTCAGCGTCCAGGTTAGCCAGATGAGAAAGAACGGGGCCTTTTGGTCGTGGGCCTTCTCGATGATCTTGAGCACCTCTGCTCGCACGAATTGGTCCTGTGCAGCATGACTCTCACCGATTTGAACGAGACATAGTGCAACGCTTTGTTCGAGCCGCTTCTGGCGCTCGCGCTCTGCCGCTTTGTATTCGAGCCAGGCAGGATGGTTAGCCCTGGTGAGTGGGTTTGGATACTCGGACTCTGCAAACTGAGTATTCCAGGCCTCCCGTAGCTCAGATACGCGCTCGCACGCTGCAACGTAGGCTTCGTAGCCGCTTTCGCAGCGATTCATGATCCACTCCGTTCGGTGAGCCACGCTGAGAGCAGCGGCCAGAGGCGCTTCGGGCCGGCGCTACCTGCCATGATGCCGACGTGGCCGCCGCGCACGACCTCCAGGCGCTTGTCCGTGCTGCCTACGAGATCGAGCACCGGCGTCGCCTGCCCGAGCGGGACGATGTGGTCGTACTCCGCTGCCACCACCAGCAGCGGCGCGGTGATCTGCTTCAGGTCCACGGGCTGCCCGGCCGCCACGTGCACGCCGCGCGCGAGTTCGTTCTGCTGGACATACTCCTTCACCCACTGCCGGAACGCTTCGCCCGCGAACGGGACGCCGTCGTGGATCCAGCGGTGGAGCGCCTGCCACATCACGCGTGCCTGCGGCCGGTCGAGCCGCGCGTCGAGGCCGTGATAGGTGCCGACGTAGTTGTCCACAGGCCGCGCCCACTTGGAGCCCGTCTCGATGAGGTTGGCCGGGATGAGGCCGAGGGCGTCGACCACGCGGTCCACGTCGAAGCGATCGGCGCGGAGCCAGCGGGAGAACGTGGAGCTGTCGGGGTCCGAGAAGTCGATGGGCGGGGTGACGAGCGCGAGGTAGCGTAGGTCAGCCTCGGGATTCAACGCCGCGTAGAGCGCCGTGTGGACGGCCCCGATGCAGTAGCCGAGCAGACCAAACGCCTCGCTGCCCGTGGTCTTCTGGAGGCGACGGACGGCGCGGGGCAGATACTCGGTGGCGTAGTCGTCGAAGGTCGTTGCGTTGTCTTCCGGGCCGGGCGTGCCCCAGTCGAGGAGCCACACGTCGAAGCCCTGATCGAGGAGATAGCTGACGAAGCTGCGCTCGGGGCGGAGGTCGAAGATGTACGGCTTGTTGATGAGCGCGTAGACGAGCAGCAGCGGGACGAGGTGGCGCTCGGCGGCGGGCTGGGTCGGGCGATAGCGCCAGAGCGTCACCGGACCGAGTCGCCAGACGGCGTCCTTCGGCGTGAGGCCGACGGGCAGCGTCAGCGACTCCGCGACGGCCTGCGCCTGCATCGCGCTGCGGCGCGTGGCGGCTTCGAGGAGGTCGGGAGCAGAGCCGGGCGCGTCAGCCATCGGAGGCCTCGTTGGGTGCGTTCGTGGCGAGGCGGTCGAGGCCGTGGAGTACGGCGTCGAGTTTGGCGTCGAGGGTGCCTAGCGTGGCAGCGAGGTCGTCTACCTTCGCGTCCAAATCGTCGAGGCGTAGCTCAGTGCGGGTGAGGCGGGCGCCGAGGCGCGCGAGCACGTCCGGGGCGGGCGCGCCGAGCGTCGCCGCCTGCCGCTGGGCGTGCTGGAGTGCTTCCATCGTCGCCCCGACCGAGTCGCCGAGCGTCTGCGCGAAGTCGTCGCTGTTGACAACCTCGTTCATGGCGTCCGACCACGCCTTCGTCCAGGCGGTCTGCGCCTGCTGCCACGCGGCGAACGGATCTGCAGGGGCGTCGGGCATCGGTTCACGGAAGCGGGTCGAACGACGGGGCTGGAAAGCTACGCGTTGTCTGCAAGGCAGGGGACCACGCGTGCCTCCATGCTGGTAGCTTACGTCTTCCCACCGAACGCCGCTTGCCCTATGCAGTCTCTCGTCCGCGAGTACCTCCCCCACGCGCCGCAGCACGGCCTCTACGTTGCCCCGGAGATCCCGCGCGGCAAGCTCCAGGGCGCGCTCGGCGACTACGCCAAGGGCGTCCACCCCAACGACGTGCTCGCGCTCTACGACGCCACCCGCCTCGGCTCGGCCAAGGACGGCGTCGTCTTCCTCGCCGACCGCCTCGTCTACCAGAACCACGACTTCCAGCCGCCGCTCACCATCCGCTACCGCGACGTGGTGCGCGTGCAGGAGAAGAAGCAGTTCCTCGGCGGCCGCAAGCTCGACGTGGACGTGAACCGCGGCCGTGCCACCGTCACCGACACGCTCGACTTCTCAGCGCACCCGGAGGCGTCAGAGTACGTGTCCCGGCTGCTCCAGCAGGTGCTCATCGCCGACGTGGACGCGATGCTGGAGCAGGAGGCTGCGCCGCCTGAGCCCACCAGCGAGTTAGGACCCGAGGCGGGCACGGACCTTGTCGCCGTGCGCGTGGCGCTGGACAAGCTGCACGAACTCGGTCGCCTCACCGATGCCGACCGCGACCGGATGCTCGACGCGCTGCGTGGATGAGCAGAGCGGCAGCGCGTTTTCGCGTGGGTGCCGTGACGGAAGCAGCAGAGGTAGCGGCTTGGCTGGACACCCCTCGTTCAGCCGCCCCGTCTGATGCTGCGCCCGTGCTTGCTCCTCTTCCTTCTCGCTCCCACCGCCGCCGCGCAGCCCGATGCGAGTCGCCTCGATCTAGCGACCCACACCCTCGGCATCGAGATCGGGGGCAACGCGGCACCGGTGTCGGTCACCCTGGATTTTCCCGTCAGTCGTGTCGTGGTCATGCGGGTGGGCGCGATGGTCTTGCCCTTCTGGGGCGAGCGCGAGAACGACACGTTCAGGTCGCCGTTCGGCGTGGACGAGCCAGATAGAGAGCCGCCTGCGCCGACCTTCGCGGTCGGCTCCGTGACGGCGTCGCGACTGTTCGGTCAGGGACGGGCGCGCCTCGAACTCGGCGGCGGGCTGATGGGACGCTCGAACGCGACTGAGAACCCCGACTACTTCCCGAGCACCATCGGCCTGACGGGCATCGCAGGCTTCCGCGTGCAGCCCGAGCGGGGCGACTTCGGCGTTCGGATCACCTTCACGCCGCTCGTGGACCGACGCGGCGTCCACCCACTGGGCGGCTTCACGTTCATATACGGCTTCCCGTGAGCGCGGCTGCGGATGGGAGGGCGCGTTCCCACCGCAGTCTGCAACTGACGGCCGATAGCTGACAGCCAACAGCCTCAATCGATCCGGCGAATCACGACCGCAGTGAGGTCGTCGGACTGCCGTCCCCCGAAGTCGGCGAGGGCTGCGTCGAGGCGGTCGAGGAGGGCGGTGGCCCCCTCCGCGTGATGGGCCTCGAGGATCGCCACGACCCGCTCGATGTCGAACAGTTCGTCGTCGGCGTTCGCCCACTCATGGTAGCCGTCGGTGACGAGGAGGACGACGTCGCCGGGCGCGAGGGCGAGCGCGGCATCGTGCTGCGCGGGCAACTCCGGGAGGATGCCGAGCGGGGGGCCTGTCGCCGGTCGCTGCTCGACGGTGCCGGTGGCGGCGCGGTAGACGAGGATCGGCGCGTGGCCGCCGCTGCGGTAGGCGAGGCGGTTGCCGTCGGCGTCCAGCAGGCCCACGAACGCCGTCACGAAGCGCTCGAGCTTGAAGTCGTGGTAGAGCGTGGCGTTGGTGAGGTCCATCACCGTCGAGAGCGCATCGACGGCCTGGACGAGCACGCGGACCATCGCGCGCGTCGCGGCGGCCATGAGCGCCGGGCCGACGCCGTGACCGCTGGCGTCCGCGAGAAGTACGGCGAGGCGTCCGCTCGGGAGTTGGATAAAGTCGTAGGCGTCGCCCCCGGCCTCGGTGGCGGGACGGCTGCGCCCGGCGAGGTCGTAGCACGGGACCGCCGGGATCGCGTCGGGCAGGGTGGACGCCTGGATCCGGCGTGCGAGCGCGAGGTCGCGTTCGAGGCGGCGCTTCTCGCGCTGCTCGCGCAGGAGGAGCTGCCGCTGCAGCGCCACGCCCGTCAGCCCGGCGAGCGCTTCGGCTACCTCCTCATCGACATCAGTGAAGAGCCCATCGCGCTTGTTGACAAACTGGAGCACACCTACGTTTGTCCCTCGGATGCCCTTCATCGGGAGCACTAGCAGCGAGCGCGTCCGGAGTCCTAGGCGCTGGTCGAAGGTGGGGAGGAAGCGTGGATCGGTGTAGGCGTCGGCGACGCGGATGATGCGGTCCTCCCGGAGCGCCGCCCCCGCGATGCCCGCCTCCACGGGGAAGCGGATCGGCTCGGGGTCGGTGGCGAGGCGCGCGAAGAGGTCGCCGCGCTTGGTATCGTAGACGAAGATGCGGACGCGCTCGCAGTCGAGGATACGGCGGCCGGCCTGCTCGATGCGTTCGAGGAGGGGTTCGAGCTGGATGGTCGCGTCGAGCTCGCGGGCGACCTCCAGCAGCGTCGAGACGTGCGCGGCGGAAAGCGGCACGGGCGGAGCGGGGTGGGAGATAGGGACGCCCGTCAACGCCCGGCGCGGCGGGCGGGTTCGTCGGCCTACCCCCACGCACCAAAACGCTGCAGGCGGCCTCCCGAGAGAGACCGCCTGCGGCGCACCAACCACACGCCGGGCACCACCCCGGCGGTGTTTCCACACAACCTAGTTCAGGCGTGTAAGCTTTTGCGTGTGCGTGAAGCCTTCGCCCGTGATGCGGACGATGTAGAGGCCAGCCGGGAGGTCGCGTCCGTCGATGCGGAGCGTCTCCGTTGCACCGGCCGTGGCCGTGCCAGCGAAGAGCGTCTGAAGCTGGCGGCCCGTCACGTCGAAGAGCTCAGCGCGGACCGGCGTCGTGTCGCGGACGGTGAAGCGGACCGTCGCGTCGGCGGCGAACGGGTTCGGGAAGGCAGCCTGGACCTGGAAGGACTCGGCGAGCGCAACCGTCACCTCGACCTCGGGGCTGTACGCCGTCGTGCCGTCGAAGTCGACCTGGCGGAGGCGAAACGTGTGGGTGCCCGGGACGAGCGCATCGAGGCGGGCGCTGTAGGTCTGCGCCTCGGTCGTGGTACCGTGCCCGTCCACGAAGCGCGTCTCGGCGAAGGCGTCGGCGTTCGGCGCGCGGTGCTCGACCGCGAAGCCGGCGTTGTTCGTCTCCGAGGAGGTCGCCCACTGGAGCAGGGCGGCCTCGCCGTCGAGGGTCGCCTCGAACGCGGTCAGCTCGACCGGGACGACGGCCCCCGTGAACTCGATCTGGTAGGTGCCCGTGGCCGTACCGCCGTTGTGCAGCCAGCCGACGACCGGGTCGTTCACGATGGAGGTGAAGAGGCCCTGGAAGGCGAACCCGTAGCTGCGCGGGTCCTGGAAGATGCCGCTGGCGTTGCTGATGAGCGGGATCATCTCGTAGCCAGTGACGGCGAGGTAGTAGATCCCAGGCTGCGTCGGCATGAAGGGGTGCCCGGCAGGCAGCGTCGAGCGGAGGGAGCCGGTGCCGCCCGGCGTGTCGTCGTTGAAGGCGACGCCGCGGCCCTGCTCGTCGAAGAGGAAGAGGCGCGTGTCGGCGAGCGTGCCGATGGTGGCCGGCTCCGTCGTGACGGAGAAGTTAGCCGGGTCGGCGATCTCGATCCGGTACATGTCCACATCGTCCGGCGCGTTGATGGCACCGGCGATGGCCGTGTACGGAGTCGTGGTGGCTCCGAGGGCCTGAGCCGAGGCGGGGAGGGCACCCGCGTCGCCGGTTTCTGCCCAGATGTGCTGGGCTAGGCCAGCGGGGGCCACGAGGAGAGCGAGGAGGAGAAGCGTAGCGAAGCGCATGGGTAGAGGGATCGAGCGTGTGCGAGGGCGAGATCCTGACGAGAGGGAGAGAGCGCAGCGAGGACGCGGGCGAGAGAGTGAGCGCCAGCGAGGGCTGCATCGGTCGGAGGCCGACCGGGCGATCCGTCCGCCGAAGAGAGCGCCTCGGCTTGTGGATCTGCATAGGTCCTATGACAACCCTGTTCCCGCCCCGTGCCAACCCGGCCATCCCGTGACGATGGAATCCTCCCGTGACGCCGCAACCGGCTGAAGGTGCGGCGTCCCATCCTTCCTGCGACGCCGCGCGCCCCTCGTCACGCTGGCGTTCCGATGGGGCGCGGTGTATCGCGGGAGGCGGTTTGCAAACCGCCCCTACAGATTGCGGTCGTGTTGGCGTCTCCTCGCGTATCCGTTGCCTACCTTCCTCGCCTCGCCAGCTTGCCCGCCTCCTGTGCCGCTCTCGACCACCGGTGCGCACGCGCTCGTCGTGCCGCTCTCGCCTGTCCCGCAGCCCTACACCTACGCCGTGCCGCCTGCGCTCGACGCGCTGGCTGTACCCGGGGCGCGGGTGCTCGTGCCGTTCGGGCGGCGGACGCTCACGGGCGTCGTGGTGGGCCGCACGGGCGAGGTGGCGGAGGGCGTGACGCTGAAGCCGGTCGCTGATGTGCTCGACGTGGACGCGCCCGCGTTGCCTGCCACGCTGCTGCGGCTGACCGAGTGGATGGCGAGCTACTACGCCTGCTCCTGGGGCGAGGTGCTGCGCGCCGCCCTCCCGGCGGGCACCGAGGTCGAGGGCATGCGCGTGCTCTACCGCACCGACGCGCCCGCGGCCTGGCCCTCGTCCAGCAAGCGCGACGCGCTCGGGCGCGATCTGCTCGTGCTCCTCGGGCAGCGAAACGGGGACGGCTTGCCGTTGAAGGAGGCCGAGGCGCTACTCGGCACGAAGCTGCCGCCTGCGCTTCTGCGCGACCTCCGCGCTGCCGGGCTGCTCCGCATCGCCGAGGAGGCGACCGACCCGCGGGTGCGCGCCAAGACGGCCCGCTGGCTGCGCATCCGCAACGGCATCGATCCCGGCACGGCCCCGGATAACCTGCGCGGGTTGCGGCAGCAGATGCTCGTCGCCACGCTCGCGGCGTCCACGGACCGCGCGCTCAGCCAGGCCGATGCATTGGCTGCGTCGGGCGCGTCGAGTCAGACGGTGCAGCGGTTGGTCGAGTTGGGGTGGGTCGAGGCCTACGAGGTGGAAGTGGAGCGGCGGCCGGAGGCGTTCGACAGCGCCGCGCCCGCGCCGCAGCGGATTGCGCTCCACCCGGCCCAGCGCGCCGCCCTGGAGGCGATCAACGGAGCGCTAGTGGCTGGCAAGACGGAGACGTTCCTGCTCCACGGCGTCACGGGCAGCGGCAAGACGGAGGTCTACCTCCGCGCGCTCAAGGCCACGCTCGACGCTGGTCGCACAGGCATCGTGCTGGTCCCCGAGATCGCGCTCACGCCGCAGACGGTCCGCCGCTTCCGCGCCCACTTCGGCGACGACGTGGCGGTGCTCCACTCGCGCATGAGCCCCGGCGAGCGCTACGACGCCTGGCGGCACCTGCGCGCCGGGCGCTACCGCGTCGCCATCGGGCCGCGCTCCGCCGTCCTCGCGCCGCTCGAAAACGTCGGGCTGATCGTCGTGGACGAGGAGCACGAGGCGAGCTACAAGCAGTTCGACCCGGCCCCGCGCTACCACGCCCGCGATGTGGCGGTGATGCGCGCGCACCTCGCCGGAGCCGTGTGCGTCCTCGGCTCCGCCACGCCGAGCGCGGAGAGCTACACGAACGCCCAGCGCGGCAAGTACACGCTCCTCCCGATGCCTGAGCGGGTGCCGGTCCCTGGCCGCGCCGCCGCTCGGTTGCCCGAGGTACGTGTCGTCGATCTCGCGCGCGAGCAGGAGATTCGCCGCCTGCGCGGGGCGCTCTCGGTGCAGCTGCAGGAGGCCATCCAGGCCCGCCTCGACCGAAAGGAGCAGACGATCCTCCTCCAGAACCGCCGCGGCTACGCGCCCATCCTCACGTGCAACGCCTGCGGCCACACGCCCGAGTGCCCGTCGTGCGCCGTCACGCTCACGCTCCACCGCCCGCCAGGCCTGCGCCCGCAACTGCGCTGCCACTACTGCGGCTTCACCCGCGCCGCGCCATCGGCCTGCGACCACTGCGGCCAGCACGACCTCGCCGACCTCGGCGCGGGCACGCAGCGCGTCGAGGAAGAACTCGCCGACCTCTTTCCGTCGGCGCGGGTGCTTCGGATGGACCTCGACACGACCTCGAAGAAGGACGCGCACCGCAAGCTGCTCACGGCGTTCGGGCGCGGCGACGCCGATATTCTCCTCGGCACGCAGATGGTGGCGAAGGGCCTCGACTTCCCCCGCGTGACGCTCGTGGGCGTCGTCAACGCGGACACCGGGATGCTACTGCCTGACTTCCGCGCGGCCGAGCGGACGTTCCAGCTTCTCGCGCAGGTCGGGGGCCGCGCGGGCCGCGCCGAGCGCCCCGGCGAGGTGGTCCTCCAGACGCGCAACCCCGACCACCCGGCGATCCAGTTCGCGCTCGCGCACGACTACGACGGCTTCATCCGCGCCGACCTCCCAGACCGACGCTTCCTCGGCTATCCCCCCTTCGGTCGCCTCGTCGGCATCGAGTTCAAGGGGCCGAACGAGGCGACCGTCGAGAAGCTAGCTGGGCGCTGGACGACGCAGCTCACGAAGCGCCTGCCGCGCCTGCTCAGCGGCCTGTCCGAGGCCGACGCGCAGCACCTCCAGGTGCTCGGGCCGACGGCGGCGTTCATCGGGCGGGTGAAGAAGCAGTACCGCTTCCACACGATCCTGAAAGCGCCGTTGGCCGTCTCGCCGTATGCGCTCACGGCTGCAGTCGCCGAGGCGGACGCGGCAGCCGGATCGCCGCCGAAGGGCTGCCGCGTCAACGTGGACGTGGACCCCGTCGGGCTCTACTGACGGGGGCACCTATCCGCCCAGTCGTGCCTTGAGCGCGCGCACGCGGCGGCGCGAGACGGGGACTTCGGTGCCGTCCTTGAGCCGCAGCCGGTAGGTCCCGCTGAACCACGGCACCAGCTCGCGCATCGCCTCCACGTTGACGATCACCGCGCGGTGGACGCGCACGAAGCGCTCGGCGGGCAGCCGTGTCTCTAGCTCTTGGATCGTAAAGTCGACGGGGTAGTCGCGTCCCGCGTGGCGGGCGAAGACGAGCTTCTCGCGCGCCTCGAAGGCCAGCACTTCACCGACTTCCGCGACACGTAGCGACCGACCCGCACGGAGCGTGAGGCGGTGGAGTGGGGACGAGGCGCGTGTGGTCTGGAAGCCGTCGAGCGCGGCGTCGGATGCGCCAGCGGCGACCAGCGCGGCGACGCGGGCGAGGGAGCGCGCCAGCCGCTCAGCGCGGACCGGCTTCGTGAGGTAGTCGAGCGCGTGCACCTCGAAGGCGCGCAGGGCGAACTCGTCATACGCTGTTACGAAGACGACGTGCGGGCGCGGCGGTGCGAGCAGGTCGAGCACGTCGAAGCCATCAAGCACCGGCATCTGGATGTCGAGGAAGAGCACATCGGGCCTGGCCTCGTGGATGAGCGGCACCGCCTCGCGGCCCGATCCGGCCTCGCCGATCACCTCGACGTCCTGCTCGGCCTCGGCGAGCAGCATCCGCATCCGCGTCCGCGCCAGCGGCTCGTCGTCAACCAGGACCGCGCGCAGCATCGGGGGAGGGCAGAGGTGAGAAGGATGAAGTGAGAAATAGGCGTAGGACCACCTTCGGAGCTGCGTGCTCACGCGTGTCGGCTGGCTTGAGAAGCGCAACGGTGCCGCTCAGCGTCCGTCGGGCGCAGCCGTCTGAGACGGGACGACGGTTACCTCGTGGGGTAGTTCGTCGGTCGCGACTCCATCACCCAGGAGGCCATTGCCGGGCAGACCGTCGCCGGGTAGGCCATCGCCCATGAGGCCGGTGCGCTCGATCTCCATCGCGCGGAAGGG
>JBCDFO010000098.1:0-12697 GCA_039177895.1 Bacteroidota bacterium | reverse complement strand
GCGTAGGTGGCGTCTTCGACGAGCCCGAGCGCACGGGCGCGGTCGAGGACGACGGCCGGGCTGGTGCGGCGGTCGAACTCGCCTTCGAGGCGAGCCTGGCGCAGGTGGAGCTGTTCGTTCTCGGCGCGGAGCTGCGTGATATCTGCCAGCGTGGCCTCCATCGAGAAGACATGCGCGACCCAGAGCGTGAGCACCGTGCACACCAGCGTGATGGCAAGCAGGAAGGACCGCGTCGGGACGCGCGTGAGCCAGTCGAGCCGCGAGGGCGCGACGGCCCCGGCCTTACGCTTGGCCGATGGCTTGCGTCGGTTCGTCGCCGTGCGCGGGGCCGCGTCAAGGTCGCCCCAGCCGGGCAGCTCCGACCGGATCGGCGTGGAGGGACGCCGCCCGGTCGGAGCGCCGGACTTCGCCCGCGCGTTGGCACGCGACGTATCGCTGCGCGACGCCTGGCTCGGCTTACGGGCCGAGGGCGCGTTGCGCGTCGCCATCGCCTTACGGGGCGATGGGCTGCCAGCCGCCGTCTTACGGGACGACGACTTCGAAGCGCGGGCGGGGGTCTGGAGGGTTCGAGGCATCACACTAGGCGATGGGTAAGAAGGATGCCGGTGCGGGAGGGACGCACCGGCAACGACGTGGAGGGGACGTCGCGGTGGCGTGGAGGGAACGCCGGGGGATACTCAGGATGGAGGGGGTTTGGGATCGGGATGACCGACGAACTCGGCCACGCGGAGGCGGGCGCTGCGGGCGCGCGGGTTGGCGGCGATCTCGGCGTCGCTCGCCTCGATGGGCTTGCGCGTCACGGCCTGCCACGGCGTGAGCGCGTTGCCGTAGAAGTCGCGCTCCAGCACTCCGTCGAGGCGGCCCGCCTTAAGGAACTGTTTGACGCGGCGGTCTTCGAGCGAGTGGTAGCTGAGCACGGCCAGCCGACCGCCGATAGCGAGCACGTCGAGGCTGGCTTCGAGCGCGCGCTCCAGCACGCCGAGTTCGTCGTTGACCGCGATACGGAGTGCCTGGAAGACGCGGGCGAGGCTTTTCACCTCGTCCTTGGTCGGCACGGCTGCGCGGACGGCGGCGGCCAGGTCGCCCGTCGTGGTGATCGGGCGGCGGCGCGCGACTTCCTGCGCAATGCGCCAGGCGCGCGGCTCCTCGCCATACGCCCGGAGCAGGTCGGCCAGCGCCTGCGTGTCCAGCGTGTTGACGAGGTCGGCCGCCGTCTGGGGGGCGCGGTCGTCCATCCGCATGTCGAGCGGCCCGTCGGCGCGGAACATGAAGCCGCGCTCAGGCACGTCGAACTGATGGGACGACACGCCAAGGTCGAGGAGAATGCCCGTCACGGAGCCAGTCGCAACCCCGGCGTCCGAGAGGAGGGCGGGCATCGCCTCGAAGTTGCCGCGCAAGGCGGTAAAGCGAGAGAGGGGGGGAGCAGAGGGATCGGCCTTGGCGGCTGCCGACCCCTCCACTGTGACGGACCCCATGGAGGCGGGGTGGCCCGATTGGAGTTCGCGCGCCTGGAGCTCACGAGCCTCGATGCGCTCCGTCGCTGTGCGGATCGCGTCGTCATCCTGGTCGATGCCGATGACGCGTCCCTCGGAACCGAGCCGGTCGAGGAGGGCGGCCGTGTGCCCGCCGCCGCCGAGGGTGCCGTCGATGTAGAGACCCGCCGGGTCCGTCACGAGCAGGTCCACCACCGCCTCCACGAGCACGGGCGCGTGGTAGGCGCTCGCGTAGGGGAGGGGCGCGTACGGCTGCACGTCGGCCGAGGGTGAAACCTCAGGCGAGCGGCGGGCCGAGCGGCGCGGTGGACGGGGCATGACGGCGGGCATGTCTAACGGAAACGAAGCGTCGTGAGTGAGAGCGGAACGAGGCGTTTAGAAGAGGCTGCCGAGACCGAGGTCGCCGGCGACTTCGTTGTAGAGGTCGGCAGGCGACTCGATGGCTTCCTCCTCCGTGAGGGCGTCGGGGTGCCAGATCTCGACGAAGTTGAGCACGCCGAGGAAGAGCGCCTGCTCGCCCTCTTCGAGCCCGGCGAGCCCGAGGCGCGTCGCGTCGAGGCGAATGCGGCCCTGGCTGTCGAGCGTCTGCTCGTCGGCGTAGCGGAGGAAGCTGCGGAGCGCACGGCGCTGCTTGGCGTCGGAGGTGGTCATCTTGGCCGCGAAGCCCGCCTCGACCTCCTCCCACACGTCGGAGGGGTAGAGCCGCAAGCAGCCATCGGGACCGGGGAGGAGCACGACCGTGTTGTTGGCCGCCGGATTAAAGACCTGGCGCATCTTCGACGGCACGGCCACACGGCCCTTGTCGTCGATCTTGCACGCCACCTGGCCTTTGAAACCCGGCATGAAGGTGAATGGGATAGATGGAGGTCAGTGGGGAGGAGTGGGGAAGCGATGCGGAAGGCTGGGCGATAGTCACCCACTTTCCCCCACTTCTCCCCACGACCCAAAGCTAGGACGAATCGCCCTAAACAGCGCGCAATGGCCGCTTTTGTGGGTAAAAACCACCCTACCCACCAACCCTGTGGACAACATGCCCGCCGCGATACAAACCCCTAGGTGAACAAGCGATCACCCCAATTATCGACAAGTGAAAATCCGTTCACCATCGCTATCTTCCTCATCCACACCCTTACCCACTCCTCTCCCGCCATGCGACGCCCCGTCACTGAGCGCCAAACGCAAGTCTACGAGTTTATCCGCGACTTCATGCGAACGCACGGGACGCCCCCCACGCTCCGTGAAATCGGGGACGGCCTCTCCATTGCCTCGTCGAACGCGGTCTACAAACTACTCCAGGCGCTGGAGACGAAGGGGCTCATCCATCGAGAGCCCGGCGCGGCGCGCGGCATCCGCATCGCGGACCCGGAGGAGGACCCGCTTGCAGAGAAGCGCGTCCCGCACCTGCCCATCGTGAGCCGCACAGCGAGCGACGAGCCGAGCCGCCTGCGGCTGCGCCCGAGCGGCTCGATGTACGTGGACCCCGCGCTGCTCTCGGGCTACGACCCCGACCGCTGCCTCATCGGCCGCGTCTCGGACGACGGCTTCTCGGAGAACGGCATCTGGCGGGGCGACTTCGTGGTGGTGGCTGAGCTTCCTGTGCACCGTCTCCTGGACGACGACACGGTCGCGGCGCTCGTCGGCGAGAGCCTTATCGCACGCCGCTTCACCTACGGCCTCAGCCGCTACGCGCTCCACCCGGCCCATCGCTCGTACGAGACGATCAACACCCGGGACAACGATTTGGACTGCTACCTGATCGGCCGCGTCGTCGGCGTCGTCCGCCGCGTGTGATACCAAATCCGGGAGCACCGTTGCGATCGAATCGAAAAGGTGAGGCCGGATTTGAGCTATCGGCTGTCAGCCATCGGATAGGTACGGCGCGACCCATCAAGTGGACTCGGCATGAGCACGGCGCACCAGCGCTGTGCCTGCGAGGCTATGCCTCTTGCGGCGTGAGGTCCACGACCTCATTCGTGAGCACATCGAGGAGGTCGGCGCGGTGGCTGGAGAGGACGATCAGACCTTCACGACTGGTGTGGTCACGTAGCAGTTCGAGCGCGGCGGCCGTCGCGGCGGTGTCGAGGCCGCGGAAGGGCTCGTCCATCAGCAGCACCGAGGGCTGCGCGACGAGGGCCGCTGCGAGCTGCGTCTTGCGGAGCATTCCGCTCGAATACGTCCCGATGACCTGCGCGCGCCGCTCGTCGAGCAGCACCGTGTCGAGCAACGCGTCGATGCGCGCTGGAGACTCGGCCTCCCACTGCGTGCGCTGGCGCAGCACCCATTCGAGCAACTCGACCGCCGTGAGGTGGCGTGGTAGACGGGGCTCGTCGTGGACGATGCCAACGTGCTGAAGGTAGCGGTAGGGCTGCCGGTGGACATCGAGCTCCCCATACCGGATCGTGCCCTGGGTGGGGAAGGCGAGCGCCATCAGCAGCCGCAGTAGCGTCGACTTCCCCGAGCCGTTCGGGCCAACGAGGGCCGTCGCCGTGCCGGGTGCGAACGTGTGCGAGAAGCCGTCGAGCACCGCCGCGCCCTGGCCGTAGCGCTTCACGATGCGGTCGAGGGTCAGGGGTCGCGAGTCGTGGGTCATGAGTCAGCAGTCCATCGTGCGTGCTGAGGCTGTGCGCGAGTGACCCTCGACGCAGGACCCAGGACACACGACTGAGTTCATCGAAACTGTCGGCGGTAGGCGCTTTCGGTGCGCAGCGTGGCGAGGAGCGCAAAGACGGCTGCGAGCGCGAGGTCGAGCGCAATCCAGCCGAGGGCGGCGGCGAGCGTCGTGTCGGGATCGAGCCAGACGGCGAGGCCGAGGAGCAGCGCGAGCGGGAAGGCCCACCGCGCGCTCAGCCCGAACCGCACGAGCAGCCACGCTACGGGCGGCTGGAGCCACAGGTCGAACGCCGCCGGGGCGAGGCCGTCGCGCACGGCTCGCAGCAGCGCCGCGTTCTTGACGACGACGAAGCTGCCGAGCGCCACCGCGAGCGTCTGCGCGGGCGCGTCGATCAGGAAAAGGACGCCGAGGAGCGCGAGCGCAAGGAAGACAAACCGCCCGAGCGGCAGCGTCCGGTCGAGTTGGGTAAGCGTCGCCCAGGTGGCGGGTCGAAGCGCCGGTGGCATCCAGTAGACGGCGTCGTACGGCGCGGCGGCGCGGCCCTCGGGATGCGCGACTTCGGGCTCAGCGAAGGCCTCGTCGTAGAACGCATGCGTGTGATAGAACGCGCGGTCGAACGCGCCCGCCAGCTGCCCCACGCGCACCGTCGCGGCGACGAGCACCAGCGCGCTCGGCACCCATGCCCATAGGCCCAGGCCGCGCCCGTCGAGCAGCGTGGCGGCAATCACGGCGAGCGACCCCACCATAAAGACGCGACCCGTCGCCAGCATGCCGGGCACGAGGCCGTCGGGCACCTGAAACGTGAACTGCGGCGCGACGTGGCGGAGCTTCCGATAGCCGTCGCCCGCCCGGCCCTCCTGCCACGCCTGCGACCGCGCGCCGAGGTCGGCGTAGCGCCCGAACGCGTATGTGCCCAGTCCGAGCGCGAACAGCACCGCCTCCGCTGCCCGCGCCGCGATCAGGCCACCGGGCTCGCTCCCGAGCGCGCCCAGCGGCATCACCGCCAGCGGGACCGCGACGGCGATCACCACCGCGCCCCAGCGTCGCAGCAGTCGTGCCAGCCACTGCGCAGGCGTGGGGTTGGCGAGTTGCAGCGCGTCTGCCTGCGGGTCCGGAAACAACACGTGCGGCACAGCGATGGCGAAGCCACCTGCCACAAAAAGACCGAGGTAGCGCACCGCGTAGGCGCGTCCTGCGAGGTCGCTCCCGTCCACGGCCAGCAGCGCGACGTAGGCTAGCACCGCAAGCAGTCCTGCATACGCCGTCCACATCCAGCGCGCGGAAGACGTCGAGGGAAGCAGCGGACGCATGAGCGAGGGGACCGGGACGGGGAGACGGGAGAGTACGAGCAAGCCGGGGGCGCGTTACGCCGCCGCACTCATACTCGCACACTCTTCCACACCGCTCCGTCCTCAGCGCAGCGTGCCTAGGTACTGTGTCCCGGCTGGGAAACCACCGCGCGCGTCTGCCTGAAGCCGCTCCGCGAGACCTTCAGGATAGATGCGCAGGCCGTCGAGGTCGTCCAGTGGAATGAACTGGGCGTCCTGAAGCAGCTGCACGCCGTCGCCTGCGAGCTCCGGATCGGTGCCGGGGCGGAGGCGGCGTTCGAGCGCGCCGTAGTCGCCGTCGGCGGGGGCGACGCGGAAGTAGAACGACACGGCGTGGAGCGGCGGACGCACGAAGTCGAGCACGTAGGCGAGATCACCCACCTGGACCGTCAGCCCGGCCTCCTCCTCGAACTCGCGGCGGACGCCAGCGTGGAGCGCCTCGCCGTACTCGACGGCCCCGCCCGGCGGCGACCAGAAGGGGCCGTCGTCCCAGAGCCCGTCGTGCTTGAGCAAGAGAACCCGCTGCGGATCGTCGGCGCTGTCGAAGAGGAGCCCGGCGGCGCGCACGCGGAGCCGGTGCCCAAACGCACGCTCGACGGCCTCGCTGGCGAGCGTGGCGCTGCGGAATTTCGAGGCGGGCGGGATCTGCGCGGGGGGCGCGGGGGGAGCCTGCATGGGTCGCGGTGCCGGTGTAGGAGGGCGTTTCGAAATCGTCCGAAACGGGCAGACAAGATACCGGGGAAACCTGCAAGGGCCATACCGGGATGCTCAGTCGCCCGCAATCCGCCGATTCCGCATGCGCCCGCGTTGGTATCGAACGAACCCGCCGGTGGTGCGTTGGGAACGGCTGATGTGGCCCCAGATGCGGGCCGTCCCGGTGTGTGCGTCTCGGCCGCGCCGGGTCTTCGTAGCGTCGTCGCGTAGCGTGAATGGGGTGCCCGCCGGGGCGCTCGGTCGAGCCTGCGTGACCCCGACCGAGTCTTTCTGTACCCATCGCCAGCAACCTGGCCCCTCACCTCCGCACGTCATGGCTATCCCGTTCACGATCGACCTTACCTCGAAGGCCCAAGCCGAAGCCAAAGGCGAAGAGGGCGTCCGCTCGCCCTTCCAGGAGCCCAGCCCCGAACTCCCCGAGGCGACCATCGACAGCCTGCCGTCGTTCCTCCAGACCGGCATCGAGGGCCTCGGCTGGCCCAGCCTAATGCCCGTCCAGGCGAAGACGATTCCCTACATCCTCGAAGGCTACGACCTCGTGGTGCAGAGCCGCACCGGCAGCGGCAAGACGGGCGCGTTCCTGCTCCCGCTCCTCGACCTGATGATGCCGGAGGAGAAGCATACGCAGGCGCTCGTGCTCTGCCCGACGCGGGAACTCGCGCGGCAGATCTTCGACGAGTTCCGCAAGATGAACGACGCCCAGCCCGAGGACGAGCGCTTCCGCGCGGTCGCGGTCTACGGCGGTACGAAGTACGGCCCCCAGATCGAGGCGTTCAAGGCGGGCGCGCACCTCGTCATCGGTACGCCAGGACGCATCCTCGACCACCTCGACAAGGGCACGCTGCGCCTCGATAACCTGCGCGTGCTCATCCTCGACGAGGCCGACGAGATGCTCTCGATGGGCTTCTACCCGGCGATGAAGCAGCTCAAGCGCTTCCTCCCCGACGACCGCATGGGCCACATGTTCTCGGCGACGATGCCGCACAGCGTCCAGCGCGTCGCGCGCGAGTTCCTCCGCGAGCCGAGCTTCATCGGCATCGCGGGCGGCACCGTCCATGTGGACGCGATGACGCACCGCTACGTGCAGGTGACGCCGATGGAGAAGGACCGCGTCCTCGCGCGCCTCATCGAGCTGGAGAATCCGGAGAGCGCGATCATCTTCGCCAACACGCGCCGCGACGTGGACTACCTCGCGCAGTTCCTCGCCAACTTCGGCTACGACGCCGCGCCGATCTCGTCGGACTTCTCGCAGAAGCAGCGCGAGCAGACGATGCAGCGCCTCCGCGACGGCGAACTCCGCTTCCTCATCGCCACCGATGTGGCCGCGCGCGGCATCGACATCTCGGACCTAAGCCACGTCTTCCAGTACGACGTCCCGCAGGACCGCGAGTACTACATCCACCGCTCTGGGCGCACCGCCCGCGCGGGCCGCTCCGGCGTCGCCGTCACGCTGACGACGAAGGAGGACATCAACCAATTCCGGATCATCGAGCGGAAGTACGAGCTCGACATGGAGGAGATCGCCATCCCGACCGACGAGGACGTGGCGGCGAAGGTGGCCGAGCGGACACTGGTGCAGCTCGAAGACGCCTACCGCGAGAAGTCACGCCTGGAGCAGGAGCGGATCGGCCGGTTCGTGCCGCTCGTGGAGACCCTCGTGAAGGAGGGCGAGCCGGAAGTCCTGGCGCTGCTCCTCGACGAGTTCTACCGCGCCTCGCTCCACGGCAAGCCCGCCACGCTGTTGGCCTCCGACGAGGAGGCCGACGCCTACGAGCCCGAAGTCGCCGACGACCTCACGGACGACGACCCGAAGGAGAAGCGCAAGGCCCGCAAGGAAAACAGCCGCGGGCGCGGACGGCGGCACGGGTAAGCCTGTCTCGGCGCTCTCGCCGCGAAGGGCACGGCTCTGGAGTACAACCTGCCGGGACGCTCACGGGAAGTAGCGATAGATGTCCTTCCGGTGGAGCACCCGCACGAACTCGACCGCGTCGCCCTCGACCGCCAGCCCGATCCGGTAGTCGCCGATGCGGACGCGGTAGTACCCGTCGGCCCCGCTCATCTTGCGCGCGCTCGGCACGTCCGTGAGCGTATCCGCACTCTCGACGGCTTCGATCACGGCGCGTACCTGACTACGAACGCGTGCATCTCGGAGCTTCTTGAGGTCGCGCAGAAAGCTCTTGCGGAAGGCGACGGTCACGGCGTCTCATCCAACGCAGCGAAGACAGCGTCGCGGCTGACGCGCTCGGTGTCGCGCCCCTCGCGGATCGCCTCGGTGAGCCCGATGTCTTCGAGCACCTCCGTCAGCACGTCGTGTAGGAGGTCGCGGCGTTCGTCTAGCGCCTCCACGAGCGCCTGCTTGAGCAGCGCGCGGAGGTCGGGCTCGGAGAGGGAAAGTTGTACCATCGCTTTCTTTGGGTTGGAGAAGTGGTACCCAGCTTGGAGCCGAGGGTTCACGTCACACCATCCCTCTAGGTGAGATCACACCAGCGAACGCCAGCCTCGTTTCTCGATCCGGCGGTAGTTCGGGGCGTTGCGGATCGTGCGGAGGTAGGTCAGCAATGCCGGTAGCTCATCGTCGTCCTGCGCGCCGAAGTAGGGGGCAATGCGGATCAGGTTGCCGTAGTGGCGCGCGAGCTTGGCTGGGGTGTCGTCCGCCACCAGGATGCGTTCGAGCCGGTAGCCGCGCTTCTTAACCTTCTTCAGGTCCTTGAGCCACACCACGCTCCCGGTTTCAGGATCGAACCGACGCGTGCAGCGCTCGCGCGTCCACACAAACTCGAAGTGCATGCCATGGGGCTTCATTCGGTACAGGACGGGATGGGCGAAGCCCGACGTTGCGGACGTCTAAACGGCGAGGTCGAAGAGCGACGCGCTGCGGACGTCTAAACGGCGAGGTCGAAGAGCGACGCGCTCTCCTTCAGAAACGTGCGGACGTGGGGGCGCTCGTAGACGTGATACGGGCCGACGTAAAAATCAGCGGGGCGGTCCAGTGGCGTCTCCGTCGCATCTTATTCTATGATGAGACCGTAGTGCACAAACGATGCCCAATGAGAGGAACCATATCCGCTGTCTCTCATGTGGAGAGCAGCTTGTCGGAGTGCCAAAGCAGGGTGCTTCTCCTCGACAAGAAGCTGCTTATACATTTCTTGAATCATAGGCGGAGCTGTATCATCCATTATAATGTATAAACTTCCCACAACGCTAGCCGCTCCAGCGTTAATAAAGCTAGACAAAAGCCCCATCAGTCCTACCGACCCCTGCGGGGAACCAGCTGTATTGCACCCAGGAATCACAACAAGATCTACATTTGTAAGGTCTAAAGAATAAACCTCCAATGCAGAGAGTATTCCGTCGTTGAGTCCATTTTCCGCAAATGTGTTAGCACCCGACAAGGATGCAATCGCGTTCAGGGATGGATCAAGAGAATGCAAGTATGTATCCATACCACTCTCAGGACCGATTCCTTTCAGAAGGCTGAGATACTGGGAAGCTGAAGCATGTGTAGACAGATGGATGATACCATAATTTGGAGCCTTCTGTCTGAATGCGTCTTCGGTGGCCGCTTGAGCTGTCAAAGTATCAGATTGCCAACCAGGGACAGCCCCTGCTAGACGACTGATCAATCTCACCTCCTCCAGAGTGCCCGGGAGCATATTGAAAATATCATAACCCACAGCCTCTCTAATAGATGTCGATCCAGACTGATCACTACCCTCCATGGAGTTGTAATCAATTCCCCCTATCGCCAGTATATTCCTGGGCTCTATAACATAATTTCTTCTATTCATAATATCTAAAGCGGAACTTAAGTATGATATATTATATTTATCTATCAAATAATCACCTGAATTACCATAGGGTACTACGGCAAATGGAATCGTAGAAAAAAGACCATCTGGAATAATATATATAGACTCTGCACCTTCGTGGATCCATGTCTCGATATTCGACCAAACCACATCTCTGAACCACTTCCCAGCTTCATCTACATTCCTACAAGGATCGGCTAGACTCATCACAACGGATCGTGTGACTGCGGACGGAGCGACCGAGCTGTGGGCGGGACTCTGTGCTGAATCAACTGAGCTAGTAACTGGACGAGTAGCATCACTCTGTACTGCATCTTCGAGGCAACTGACTACCTTGTCGATCTCAGATGCCTGACCCAGTTCAATCCGAACCGGGTCAGTCCTAGAGTCAACTACCCATGCTGCGTACCTCCCATGGTATCTAACAAAGTCGACTATGACCTCGTTCGGTCTCATGAGGCGAGTTACCTGATCTAGTGTTATATTTTTTTTGGATTCCGATAGATCCAACAAGTTGATGCCATGCTTATCTACCAATCTATTGTGAATCGAGCTAATATTCTGCGCGCTCATACTATATAGCTGATTATCTGATTCACTTACATATTTATGACGCATATGCAGGCGAACCAATTCAGCCTCAAGGCGAACTAGTTCGTTTATCGTACTGTAATTATCATCAGCATAGTACCTAAAAGACTCTCGAAGTAGACGCTCTCCCTGAGAGAAAAAGTTCTTATAGCTAAGAACTTCATTGTAGGCGTCCTCGCGGGTATCTATGGTTAGTAGCAGCCAATTCTCGAACGTGGCGCGCGCGCGAGATGCAGTAGCGATTCGGTCAAGTCGATGCGGTGATACTAGAGATACAAATGCTTGGTCGTAGTCTTGATCTAGAGCTTTCTTCATGAACGGACGTGCCTCATGGGGACGCCCTGTAGCCCAGTAATTTACGGCACTAAATCGGTCTACAACATCCTGTGACCCGTCTATATTGACGGCTCTTGCCGCAAAGGCAAGTGCTTCTAATTCCCCTCCTTTACCGATAGCTTTTTCAGCTTGCAGTATGTAGCTAGAGGCTAGATTATAACGAGCCTCCTTCGCATTTTTCGAAGCAAAGAATGCAAGTACAATCGACAATACCAGAATAAATAGAGATATTGATAATAATAATTTTAGTTTAAATACTAATGACTTTTTTCTTTCATAATCTTCAAATATAGATTCGTTTCTACTATACCTTATACCACCAATTATTCGATCTTCAATATTTTGATAAATTGTTTCTATTTCTGATTTTTTATTTTTAGATATCTCCTCAATATCTAGTTGGATTCGCTGTATGTTAGGCCATCTATTTATAATTTTTTGAGGTATCCATCTCTCTCCTTCTCCTGTCACATCGATAATAATAGGAGAGCTTTTTCTATTTTTTAACCACCAATTGATCTCTCTATGTACCCAATCTTCTTTTCCTTTATCTGCATACAATCCTGGGGTGCAAATAACTATTATTGAATATGAAGTCTCTAGCGACGGCTTGTGAATGTCTCGCCAGTTGGAAATTGCAGGAGCAGAAACATCACGGTATATCTCAATCTTTGACAGAATATCTGATTCTCCTATCTGTATAATTTTTTCCTGTAGCCTTTCATATATCCACTGCGCGGCTCGTGATCCATCTATCTGCCTATAACATAAAAACACCCTACAAGTATCGACATTATCCATTTTGTCGGTAGAAGAATGATCCATAGCTTACCTCTAGCTTTACTATAATGTTCTCGCTGATAGACTTTGTGATTTTTCTGGCTGTAAATTTGTTGCTTTGGCATTAGCCAGTACAATATAGCACAACTTCAGAAGACTACTCCAAAGGTAGTGAGCCTGTTCGTGGCTAGAGTTCTAGCGCCACGAGGTGCAACAGTCAGCGGAAATGCATCATGCGCATGACCCGGAATCTTTCGCTGGGCCCTGCGTTAATGTCGGCTCAGCCTGCCCGTCCCACTCGACAGCGTCCGCCTGACCGCATTCCATGCCCACCGCCCTGCCTGACGCCCCCGCGCGCTCCAGCTTCATCCACGACCAGATCGAAGACGACCTTGCCGCTGGGAAGACCGAGGTCGTCGTCCGCTTCCCGCCGGAGCCCAACGGCTACCTCCACCTCGGTCACGTCAAGTCGATGTGCCTCAACTTCGGGCTGGCGCGCGACTACGCCGCCTGCGCCGTGACGCGCTGCCACCTGCGCTTCGACGACACCAACCCCGAGACCGAGGACATCGAGTACGTCCGCGCCATCAAGCGCGACGTGCGCTGGCTCGGCTTCGACTGGGGCGAGCACCTCTACCACGCCTCGGACTACTTCGAGCAGCTCTACGACTGGGCGCGCCAGCTCATCCGCGACGGCAAGGCGTACGTGGACAGCCAGGACCTCGACGCGATCCGCGCGAACCGCGGCACCGTCACCGAGCCCGGCACGCCGAGCCCGTACCGTACCCGCAGCGTCCAGGAAAACCTCGACCTCTTCGAGCGCATGCGCGCGGGTGAGTTTGAGGACGGCGCGCACGTCCTCCGCGCCAAGGTGGACCCGCAGCCGGGCGACGCCTGGCCCGTGATGGGGCACCCCAACATGAAGCTGCGGGACCCCGTCATGTACCGCATCCGCCACGCCGCGCACTACCGCCGCGGCGACGCCTGGCCGATCTACCCGCTCTACGACTGGGCGCACGGCCAGTCCGACGCCAT
>JBCDFO010000097.1:0-12913 GCA_039177895.1 Bacteroidota bacterium | reverse complement strand
GCCGCAGTCATGCACCGTGAGTAAGGACGAAATGATCCGGATCCCGGCGGCCTACGGCGGTCGGGAACGACCGCGGTTGGGTGGCTGCGACCTCGCTTCATTAGAGGATGGCACACTGATCGGGCGTGGCGCAGGGGATGTCAAGGGCCGCCCGCCGCCCTGCCGACGAACGTCGCACCCCCCGCCGCGCGTTGCAGATCCCCGAGCGTCCGGGGCGGCGGTCGGTCTGAATTGCGCGGCTTCTCAGTCTCGTCCCGATCACGTCGAAACCGCCCTTCGCGACCGGGGCCCCGGTCGCCCGCAGCACCCCCTGTCGACGCGCCGCGCCTCCCCAGAGACCGCGCTGGAGCCGCGGCCGCGGCCAACGGCGCCCGCCGCAGCCCCGCCGATGCCGCCGCGTCGAAAAGCCGGAAGGCCGACCCCCCGAATGGCGCCTCCGGCGCCACGGGTGGCGCCTGCTCCGACACGTCGGTCCGTCCCAGCACCCGTTGCGAGACGCGGATCGACCATGACTGCGCCGAGGCCACCCCCGCCTCCGATCCCTGCGGCTCCTGAGCCGTCAGCACGGGACCGCCATGTCCAAGCCGCAGCGTGTCGGGAGAGGCGCCTGTCTCGCTTCGTCCTGACCCGAGCCGGGAAGCAGCGAAACACGAGCGAAATGCCGCCTAAGGCAGCTCCACCGCGTCTTCGCTCAATTCCGTGAGAGTGTTGGCGCACCGGGGAGGATTCGAACCCCCGACCCCCAGATTCGTAGTCTTAGGTTTCGTGGTATCGCATGGATACCCATAACTTCACCCGATCACACATAGCGCTTGCTAAACAGCCGCTTAGGGTGCAGTTCTGAGCGCAAGAGCTGCACATGGTTTCGTGCAGCGTGTTGGACCCGTGCTGGACGAACGAGGCCATCGATGGCGTCGAAAAAAGCAAGGCTAACCCAAAGACTAGCTGAGGCGGCCAAACCTCAGGCTCGACGCTACCACCTCTCGGACACCGACATTCCCGGCTTTCGCCTGCACGTGACGCCCGGCGGCAAGAAGTCTTGGTACCTTGCCTATCGGCTTGGCGGAGGGCGCGGCGCCACGCAGCGCGAGCCGAAGATCGGCGACTTTCCCGCCATGAAGGCCGAGGCTGCCCGACGAATCGCGGAGGACTGGCTTGCCGATGTCCGGAAGGGCGGCGACCCTGCCGGCGAGAGAAAAGCGAGGCGGCAGGCCCCTCGGCTCTCGGACCTTTTCCACCGCTACATCGACGACCACGCGCTACCCCACAAGAAGCCTTCGAGCGTGAATGAAGATGAGCGCCTGATCCGTGACTATCTTCAACCCGCTCTCGGCTCGTTGAAGGTGGCAGAGGTCACAAGGGCTCAGGTCATTGCATTCCACCGTGGCCTGGCAGAGAAGCCGTACCGCGCCAATCGAGCGCTGGCCCTGCTCTCCAAGGCATTCAACCTTGCGGAGCTGTGGGGGCTCAGACCGGATGGGTCTAACCCCTGCCGCCATGTTCGGAAGTATCCGGAGCAGAGCCGCAAGAGGTTTCTGTCTCATGATGAGCTGGCGCGGCTGGGCGAGAGTCTGCGCCTCGCTGAGAGGGATGGAGCCCTAGCGATCAAGGGAAGCCCTGGAGGCAGACGGGTCCCTATCCATGCCTCCGCTATCGCGGCGATCCGGCTTTTAATCTTCACCGGCGCTCGCAAGTCCGAGATTCTCGGGTTGCGCTGGGAGTGGGTTGACCTAAGGGCTGGCCGAGCATCCCTGCCCGACAGCAAGACCGGTGAGAAGACCATCATTCTGCCGCCGCCGGCGCTGAAAGTCCTGCTCGACCTCCCAAGAAGCAGCTCAAACCCCTACGTCATCGCGGGCCGAAAGCCGGACGCCGCGTTGGTCAATCTCAAGGACCCATGGTCGGCAATCCGCACGGCAGCGGGCATACCAGATGTGCGCATTCACGACTTGCGACACTCCTTTGCCAGCGTCGGTGCAGCGGGAGGGGCTTCCCTCTCCATCATTGGCAAGCTTCTCGGGCATAGCCAGGCGCAGACCACCCTGAGGTATGCGCACTTGGCGGATGACCCCTTGCAATCGGCGGCAGCACGAATTGGAGCGGAGATAGCCGCCGCCATGGGGCCCGATGACGAGCCATCGAGCAAAATAGCCAAACTGAGCAATCACTGAGAGTAGGCTGCGTACCGCACATGGGCAGAGAAACTGCGAAGGCTTCGGGCTCGACCTTCTTCGATCCCCTCTATGCCCACGTCGAGCACGTGGACTGGAGCGCCATCGAGGCGATCGCTGAGATCAGGTTCTCCGAAGAAGCTCGAGAATTCCTATTGGAGTGCACCGACGAGTTCGCGCGCGCTAGAGCAGCCTCTAAGCATAGCTTCCGAGAGAGCCACTACGAACAGGCGAAACTCGCCTTGAGCGACTTGACCTCGCAGATGCTCGCCATGGCGCGACAGCTGCAGCCATGGCGCTCAAAGGGTAACACCCCGGAAGGTGGCGCTCTGCGGGCGCTGCTCGAGGATCTTGACGACCAAGGCGAGGAGGTCCGCCGCCACATAGTGGGCCTCGCGAAATCGCTTGCAGAGGTGAGACCGCAGGCGGCGGCCTCCCGTTTCCCCGATAAAGAGGCTGTAGCGAGGAATGCAGACGCCCGCGCACTGGACGCGTTCGTTGCACACCTCCTGAAAAAGTGCACAGCACGCCGTGCAAGAAGCAAGCAATCAGGCGCTGAGGAACGCAACTTCGACGGAATGGCTGTCGGGCCGACGAGCGCCAAGTTCCGTCGTTTTGCGGAAGCGTTGTTGAGTAGGAAAATCACGCGAAATCAGATGCGTGATGCTTTCGCTCGTGCCAGGCAGCCCGACCGATCCGACAGCGAGAGGCGCACTTAGCGGCCGCCATCACCGCCAGCGGGCTCCTTGCAGGCACCTCTTAGAGGGTTTTTTCGACCTCCACGCGAGGCGAAAAACACACTTTCGACGACCATAGGTTTCCTTGGTTTCGATGTGCTCGAAAGGCGGGCGCATCGTCGCGTCCGGCATCGGTCAACGGGCGCCAAATGACATCGACTCTTCGAGATCTTGAGACGCCGGCGGAGGTCACCTCCTGCGCCGCCACCGACCCGCTCCTCAGCCGCAACGACATCGAGCGACTCACTGCCGGCGGCATCACGCGCCGCTGGCTGGAGCTGGCGGCCCACAAGGGCTTCGGCCCTCCCATGATCAAGCTGTCCCGCCGATGCGTGAGGTACCGAAGAAGCGAGTTCCTCGCCTGGCTGGAGAAACACCGCGTCGCCGACGGCTGATCACGCGCACAGCGAACACCTGCCGCTGCGGCGGCAGGCCGGATGTGCGGACGGAGAAGTCACGGTGGCGCACATCCTCGACGGGTTACCACGGGGCGCGACCAAAGCCCGACCGCGGACCGAAAGGCTGGAGCGGGGTCGCCGGGGAGAGGGAACTCCTCGCAAGTAGCAGCCGAGCCGCGCGCGATCCCCTCGCGACGCGTGGCGCCCGTAGCGACGGCCTGGCTCCGCCGAGCAAGATCGCAAGGGCATGGGTCCAGCCTGGCGCATGCGCTGGGGCTGGTCGACCTATGCCCTTCACAACAACCTCCACCACCGAGCAAGGGCGGCGCTCGCCAAGCAGAGCAACGGCAGTATAATAGTGCAACATAAGTAAAAGAGCGCGCGCTCTACAAAAATTCCTCGATTTTCATGTCTGCTGTCACGTGATGCGAAGGTATTTCTGAGCCACGCTGCCGCCTGCGCCGCACCAGTGTGGAGAACAAGCTCATCCCCCATGGAGCGCACCTCTCCCCGCGCCTTCGCGCCGAGTCGCTGCAGGCGGGAAGTCCGACCCGCCACCGGCCCCCTGCCCCATCGCCTCAAGTCGCCGCCGTGACCCGATGCGCCGGCAGATGGTCGATCACGAAGCACGCCTCGTCCGGCTCCCAGAAGTAGTAGATCCTCAGGCACCGCTTTGGGTCCCGCGTGTTGCCGCCGTTCTTTATGTGCCAGTCCACCATGTGGGTCCGGCCACGCCAGGCGGTCCGGTACTCATCCCCCCCGCAGAGGCTGTTGCGCACGCCCGGCTCCACGGTCGCGTCCCGCAGGGATCCCCCGCCCTCGACGCGGCGCTGGTAGGCCTCCGTTGCAAGCCAGCGCAGCGCTCGCGCCACCGCTTCCACATCCTCGTATTCCGGGTTCCGCGACATCTTCCGGGCACCGGGAGTGAAATGCAGCCGGTCGGCGAAGGAGGCCTCGACCCAGTCAAGCAGGTCAGCCCACGCCGTCGGCAACTCTTCCAGCGGTTCGGGCCGGGTCTCGGTCCCCGCTTGTCGGGCCTGGAGATCCCGGAAACGATAGAGCAGCGCGCGGTGGTCGCGCTCCGAGGCCTTCGCTCTCTCCTCCGCGGCCTCCGCCTCATCGACCCAGCCGTCGATCTCTCGCTCCTTGGCGCGGAGCTGCTCCTCCAAGCTCGCGGCATAAGCCTCCGCCGCCCGCAGCCGGTCGCTGTCCGAGGCCCCGCCCTCGCGCACCCTCTCCGCGTCCAGGAGCCGGGCCCCCGTCTTGACCTGCGCGAACTCCAGAACGTCGCGGCCCAGACGGCTCGTCGAGATGCTCGCCGCTGCTGCGGAGCGCCGCAGCCAAGCCTCGCAGGCGCGGGCCTCTTCCGCCGCCACCAGATGATCGGCCAGAAACAGCCTGTGGCGGTAAGGGTCGTCGGAGCGGGAGAAGCCCGGCATGTAGAGGCGTACCGCCCCGCCGAAGACCGAGCGCACTCGCCCCAGCCGACGCGTCAGCACCCAAGTCCACTCCGCCGGCAGGACCACCACCCTGGTAAAGCCCGCCGTCGCCCGCGCGACGGTCGCTGCATCAATCATCAGGGCCTCGCCCTCGTCGTCCTCGGTGGATGCCACGATTATGGGCAGCCGACGCTCAGGGTCCTCGAGGTGGTCGCAGAGGTCCTCCGCCGACCACTCCGACGTGATGGGGCGAGGGGTGGACGTCAGGGGTCGGCCGCCACGCACGAGGCCGGCGCCGTCGATCATCTGCAGAACCGGGCCCGGAACATGCGGCTCCACCGAAAACTCGGCCTCGCTCGTGTTGACCAGTAGGCGGACGGACAGATGCGCGCGCTCCCCCGGCGCGCCGCCGATCACGAACTCGGCGCTCCAGTTCCTGCCGGCGACGTTCTTGTCGGGGTCGTCCTGGCGCAGCGCCCAGACATCAGCGTCCTCGCGCTCTATGCGGACGACAGCGCAGTTGCGGCCCCCGGACAGGTGCTCGAACTCGGAGAAGCGCCAAGCCTCTTTGGGCAGGCTACCCGGAGCCTTGTTTTGCGCCCAACTGAGGACAGCCTTGCGCGCGGCCTCCGCCGCCGCCCCCGTGTCCTCGCGTTCGAGCTGGGCGGAGACGCGGAGTATCTCGATCTCCCGCGCCCCGCGAGGCATGCGCGCTGCCATGGGGGCGAGGGCGTCGGCGAAGGGGGTCGGCAAGTCGCGGGCCTCCCGAGGTCAGGCGGTTTTCCGTCGCCGTCCCCGCTTGGGCCTCGGGGCGGCGGCGCGGGCGGCTCGGATGCGGGCGAGGAGGGCTTCGGCGGGTTCGTCGGCGGGGTCCTGGGGCACGAGTTCGCCCCGGAAGGCCTTGGCCAGCAGGCGCTCGTCGAGCCGGTTGAGGAGTTGGGCGGCGCGGGCTGCCTCCGCGGTCAGACGGTCGATGCGGGCGAAGGCGGTCTCGATGCGGCGGACGATCTCGCGCTGTTCGTCTAGTGCGCAAGCCGGGACGGGGAGACCTTTCACCTTGGTGATGCTGAGCGTGTGAAGCCCTGAACTTGAGGAAGCAACAGCTTCAATCGCATTGCGTCCAGGGGGCGAAAGCAACCAGTAAAGCGCGAACTCCGGGAGCACCTCTGGCGATGGGCGCACTCGAATGAGGTGGTTCTGGTGAAGACACTCATCGATCTCAGCTCGCCAAATCGCGACGCGACCAATCTGATCACGGCTCCCGTTGCCTTCAACTACGAGCAGGTCGCCGTTCTGCAAACGGGCTTTGTCGGCCTCCGTAGCGGTGCAGCCAATATCAAGCACCTCGGAGAGCCGGAGTTCATTCGCGTAGACGTTGGCGACGCGCAGATAAGGCATCTGCATGGGCATGGCGGCACGCTTCTGGTTTTTCGTCAGGCCACCGGCTACTTCCGCCAAGCTCGTGAGCGCAGCCCAACCCCATGCCGGCGGCAGTGCATCGATCAAGCGAGCGCGGTTGTCGATCTTGGTCGGGTCTGCGCTGATCGCGGGAGGGTTTGTCCTCTCGCGCCACTCGGCCGTTAGATCCCCCCGAAACGCCGCGACGAGGATGGCCTGCTTGGCGCGGGCGGCCAGGGTGGCGGTGCGGGCGAGGTGGTCCCGCGCCGCGCGCGACCGCGTCGAGAGCCGGTCCAGCTTCGCCACGATCCGCCGCTGTTCGGGGAGCGGCGGGAGGGGGACCGCGAGCTTCGCCATCCGCGACCCCGAGAGCTCTTTGAAGGTCGTGCCGCTGGACTTGCTCTCGGCATACTCCTTTGACGCTAGGAGGTAGAGGCGCACGAACTCCGGTGAAACCTCACTAGCTGGAACAAGGCTCTTGAACCCTTGGTTCGTCGATATGGGGTTTGCCGCAATGGCGCAGTATCCGATCGGTGCTCTCGAAGAATAGAGGATCGCCCCCTTGGGCATCAGGGTGGCGCTAGAGGTCTTGTATCCCTTCTCTGAAAGGTCGCGTGCGCCGCGTTCGATGTAGACCCTCGAGTAACCAGTGAGGTCGGCGGGCGTGAGCCACGGAATCCCGGTTTCGGCGAAGTTGTCGGGGTCCTTCGCGGACGGCGTGCCACCACCTACGACGTCCGCGATTTCACCTGCTTCGGTCCACCGCCAATTCTGAGGCAGAGGCCATCGCTCCTCACTCATTCCGCCGCGACCTCCACCGGCGCCGCCTCGGCCTCCTCGCCCTCCATCTCCACCACCAGCGCCTCGATCTCCCGCGTCGCCTCGCGCAGGTGGCCGAGGATGGCGGCGGCGATGTCGTCGGGGTCGGTCAGGCCCTCCTCCGCCTCCTCCTCGCCGTCGCGCAGCCAGGAGAGGTCGAGGTTGTCGCCGCGGGCGGCGATCTCCTCCCTCGAAAACCTGCGGAAGCGGCCGGCCTCGCCCTCGTCCCGCCGCTCTGCCCCGCCCGAGGGTTCGTGGCCGTAGGCGGCCTCGAAGGCGGCGAAGTCCTCGGCCCGCAGGGGGCGGGTCTTGCCGTAGGAGGGGGCGCCGGCGCGCATGTCGTAGACCCAGACGGCCTCGGTGTTGCCCTTGGCCGCCATGCCGCGGGTGAGGAAGATCACGTTGGTCTTCACGCCCTGCGCGTAGAAGATGCCGGTGGGCAGGCGCAGGATGGTGTGCAGGTCGCACAGTTCCATCAGCCACGCGCGAAGCTTGCGGCCCACCCCGTCCTCGAACAGCACGTTGTCGGGCACCACGATGGCGGCGCGGCCGCCGGGCTTGAGGGCGCGCCCGCAGTGCTCCACGAAGGCCAGCTGCTTGTTGGAGGTCTCGGCGGTCACGGAAAAATCGTCGCGCGCCGGGCGGCCGCCGCCCTTCTTGGTGCCGAAGGGCGGGTTGGTGAGGATGAGGTCGGCCTTGGGGAGATCGGCGCCCTCGGAGGTGAGGGTGTCGATGTTGTGCGAGGCGCCGTCGATGCCGTGGAGCATGAGGTTCATCAGGCAGAGGCGGTGGGTGTCCGGGACGAGCTCGGCGAGTTGGTAGCAGTCGCGCACCTGGCGCTCGGCAACGCCGTCCGCGAGGCCGAAGAGCTGCTCGTTGGCGTCGAGGATGCGCCGGTGCGCGGCGACGATGAAGCCGCCGGTGCCGGCGGCGGGGTCCTGGATGACCTCCCCCAGCCTCGGCTGCATGAGGCGGATGAGGCAGTCGATGAGGGGGCGGGGCGTGAAATACTGGCCGGCGCCGCTCTTCTTGTCCTCCGCGTTTTTCTGGAGGAGGCCCTCGTAGAGGTCGCCCAGCCCCTCCTCGCGCGCGTCGAACCAGTCGAGCCCGTCGATCGCGGTGGTGAGAGTCTTGAGGTTCGCAGGCTTGCGCAGGCGGGTCTGTGCGTCGGTGAAGATGGCGAGGACCGTTGGGTCGGAGGCGGTGTTCGGGTCGCCGAGGAGGGTGAGCGTCTGGCGGTAGTGGGTGAGCTGGTCGAGCCCCTCGAGCCGGGCGATCGTCTTCCAGCGATGCGCCTCTGGGATTCGAGCCTCCCCGCCCGTCTCCTCCATCATCTTGAGGAAGAGAAGGTAGGTGAGCTCGGTGACGTATTCGGAGTAGGTGACCCCGTCGTCCCGCAGGACGTGGCAGAGGTTCCACAGCTTGGCGACGATGTCCTGCGTGGCGGTCATGCGGCGGGTCTCCAGGTTTCGTCGGCGATCTCCCCGAGGATTTGCTCGAGGTGACCATCGAAGAGCTTGTCGAGGCGGCGGAAGCCACCTTGCTGCGCGAAGGGCGGCTCGTCGAGGGCGGCGCGGTCGACGACGAGCTTGGCCTTGATCTCCTCGCCGATGCGCTGGAGCCAGCGGCGTTGAGGGACGGTGCGGGCATGCCGGGCTGCGACGGCGCGCACGGCGCGGTCCACCCGCTCGGCGTAGGGCAGCAGGGGCTCGCGTAGGGCGACCTGACGGACGAAGCCGATGATGGAGGCGGCGACGTCCTCGTTGCTGCGGTCGCGCCACGCGGCGCGGAGGTTGGGCTCCGTGAAGCGGCGGGCGTCGAGGAGGAGGCGCAGCTCCTTGAGGCTCTCGCGGGTTAGGTCCCGGGGGCGGGTGAGGACGGTCTGCAGCGCGGCCACCTTGTTCTCATTCTCGCGGATGAAGAGCGAGAACGCCTCGATGAAGTCCTCGGGCTTCTCGCCGTCGCCGTAGCCGCGGGCGACCTCGATCACCTCGTCGGGGTCGTAGGAGATCGGGATGACGGGCGGCGCGTTGCGCTCGCCCTTGAAGTCGAAGAAGGCTCCGAGGCCGGGGCGGGCCTTGGTCCACTCGGCCACCTCGGCGGCCGGGCCGTCGCGGAACCGACGCAGGGTCTCCTCCGGCGTCTCGCCGGCCTGGGCGGCGTATTGATCACGGATCTCGTCGCTCATGCGCCGGATCTTGCGGGCTAGCTTGACGATGATCTGGTCGAGGATCTCCTCGCGGTGGGCTTCCTCCCCAGCGTTCTCCAACCCGTCGAAGAGGGTCGCGAAGTCTACCTTGGGGTCGACGACCACAGGGCGCATTTCGGTCATCGCCTGTAGGTTGGGATAAAGGTCGACCGCGTCGTAGATTTGGAAGACCTCCTTGCCGATCTCCGGACAAAGCCGCGTGGCCCGACCTACCATCTGGTCGTAGAGGATGCGCGAGTTCACCCTGCGCAGGAACACCAGGTTGGTGATCTTTGGGACGTCGACCCCGGTGGTCAGAAGGTCGACCGTTACCGCGATGCGGGGGTCCGCGTCGTTCTTGAAGCTGCGGATCATTTCCCGAGGCTTGTCGATGGAGCCGGTGATCTTGGCGATCATGGCGTCCTCTATCTCCAACCCCTGCGCCCGGTAAGCCTCGCGTAGCTGATGGACCACCTCGTCGGCGTGGCGGTCCGAGGCGGCGAAGACCAAGGTCTTGCCCGCGTCGGGCAGGGTTATGTCGATGTTCTTCGCGATCTCCTCGGCCACGACGCGGTTGAACTCGGGCGCCAGGACCTTCCGGTTGAAGTGCTCGACCGAGAACTCCAGACGGTCCTCCAGCTCTGCGGAGTCGATCTCTCCAGTGCGAGGGTCGAGCGATTCCACGATCTCCCCCGCCTCGAAGGCGATGCCCGCGGCGCTGAGGGCGGTGCGGATCAGGTGCGGCGGGTCGTGATCGACCAGCCACCCGTCGATGACCGCTTCGCGATAGCTGTAGCGGTAAATCGGCGTACCGAAGATGTCCGCGGTGTGCAGGGCGGGCGTGGCGGTGAGGCCGATCTTCACCGCGTCGAAATACTCGATGACCCGGCGATACTTCGACACGTAGTCGTCCTGGTCGCGGAACGCGATCTCCGCATCGCTCATCTCGCGGTCCAGCAGGTAGCCGCGATGGCACTCGTCCACGAGGATCAGGTCGTACTGGTCGACGGGCGGGCGATCCTCGGGCGAGCGCTCCAGCACCCGCTTCACGAGGCTCTGCACCGTGCAGATGTGCACCTTGGCGTCGCGGTCGATGTCCCGGTCGTCGAGGCCCTTGAGGCCGAAGATCTCCGCGAAGGTCTTGGCGCCGACCATGCGCGTCGTCTCGAAGGCCGTCCCAGCCTGTTCCCCAAGGGCGCTGCGGTCCACCACGAAGCACACCCTCAGGAACCGCTTGGCCTCGAGCAGCCGGTAGATCATCGCGATGGAGAGCTTAGTTTTGCCCGTGCCCGTCGCCATCGCCACCAGCATTTCGCGCCGGCCTTCGGCAAGGGCGGCTTCGACGGCCTCGATAGCTCGCGTCTGGTAGGGCCTGAGCGCGAACTCGAAGGCTATGGGTTTGGACTTGAGCGCGTCCTCCGCTCCATCGACGTCGACCTCCAGCCTCTCCGACAGACCCTCGGGCGTGGGCCAGGCTTCCAGCGCCCGCGCCGCGTTCGTCGCCCGGCGGACGTCCCGGAACCAGATGCCGCTTGCCGTGGCGAATTGCGGATAGAAGGCGCGGCCGTTGGTGGCGAAGATGAAGGGAACGCGTCGCCCCTCCCTCTCCGGCCCCGCGAACTGGAACTCGCTCGAAGGCGTAATGCCCTTCGCGTAGCGGTCCGCCTGATCCAGCGCGGAGGCGACGTCCCGGCGCTTGCGCTTCGCCTCTACCAACCCGACCAAAGTCAGGCCACGGAATAGGGCGTAATCAGCGGGGCCATTTGCGGTCGGCCACTCCGCGATCGCGAGGTCTCGGCCTTTCTCAGGTCGCGTGCCGAGGGCGTGGCGCAGCCTCAAGCTGTCGGCCTCCCAACCTGCATTCCGCAGTTGCTCATCAATCAGCAGCCGCGTGTCGTCCTCGTCGAGGTCCAGCTCCTTGCCGGCCGCCTGAGCGGCCGCGACGAAGGTCATCCGCTCCGACGGCGTCGGGGTCGACGCGGCCGCCTTGCGCTCGGCCTCCAGCGCCAGCTCCTCCATCAGGCGCCGCTCTTCCTCCGCCAGGGCGGCGCGATCCTCCGCCGACCGTCGGGCGTCCTCCGCCTCGGCTACGTCCTCGGCAAGGCGCTGCGCCTCCCGCTGAGCCTCCGTCAGTTGAGACCGATGGCGCTCGATCTCCTTCCGCAGATCCGCGGCCTCGTCAGCCCGGGCGCGAGGCGGAATGAAACGTTGGGTGAGACCCGGCTGCCCAGCCATAGTCCCACGAAGCCAGACCCCGAGCCGGTGGCAAATCTTGATGGTCTCGAAGGCTTCACGCCTCTCGCCGCTATGCCCGTGGACCGCTTCGTTGCCGGCTTTGCGCACCTTGTGCATCAGGTCGAGGACGTCGCGGGGCACCACCCCGTCCACCTGCAGGCGTCGAAGCACGTCGACCAGATCGGGCCGGACCTCAAGCTCGATGCCTGACCGTTCGGCGACCAAGAGCGCCAGCCGTTCGGCGAACTGCCTCGCCTTGATCAGCGCGGTGTTGGCGTCGCCGGGAAAATAAGTCTCTGCAAAGCCCCCCAAGACGGCAAGCTGCGGATCGAACTCCGCTAGGTGGCCGAAATTGCCATCCTCGCCCGCTATGGTCTCGCTCCCGTTGCCAGCCCAAGTCGCGATCGCCCTGACGGCGACTCAAAATCGCTGCACAACTCCTACCTGTCGCCTCTCCGAGAGGCGAATCCATCGTCGTAGTCGGACGCCGCACTCATGGCAGGGGGACGACACGTCAGCCGGGACGGTTGCATCAAGGGCGAAAGTGACGGCGACGCGCGCATCGTCGATGGAGTCGAGATCATTGCATAGGTGACTGATGTAACGCAGAATCTCGTGTACTCGGCGACAAGACGTGGAGCTGTCCAGGTGCCTCAACTAACAGCACGACAATCGCGCTTCGTCTTGGAGTACCTCATCGATGGTAATGCGACGCAGGCGGCGATCCGCGCCGGATACTCTGCCCGGAGCGCACACGCGCAAGGACATGAAAACCTGAAAAAACCTGAGATCGCAGCGGAGATCACCCGCCGTGAGGCCCTCAGGGTTGAGCAGACCGAGATCGACGCGAGCTGGGTGGTTCGTCGCCTAGCTGCAGAAGCCACTTTCATGGGTGACGGGGCTTCACATGGCGCTCGTGTCGCCGCGTTGACGACCCTCGCTCGCAGCTTGGGCATGTTCCGCGAACCGGTTGTCGAAGAGAGGGAAGACGCGCTGTCGGCGTTACTGCGACAGATCTCGGAGAAAGGATCACGGGCGCAGATCGTACCCTGTGACCAACTCGCGGAGCGGCACTTCTAGCTACGTCAAAGCTCAAGGACCCAGGCGATTGTCGTCTGCGTGCGAGCCCAGCAACCACTCTCCGATCTAACCAGCGCGGCGGTGGTCGATCGATTCTACCTCAACAGCGCACCTCGTCTTCCACGCAACCAAACCGGTCGCCGTGATGGACGGGTGATGGACCGTGCAAGCTTGCACTCACACCAAATCACGTAAGTACTTGAGATTATGGCGCACCGGGGAGGATTCGAACCCCCGACCCCCAGATTCGTAGTCTGGTGCTCTATCCAGCTGAGCTACCGGTGCGTTGGGCGCGGGACTTAGCCCCCGGGCTCGGGCGATGCAAGAGGCGACGCGACGTCCGCCGCGAGATCGCCCCAGGCCGGCGCGCCCCCCGGGTCCGCCGCCGCCGCGCGCACCCCGCGCGCCACCGCCCGCGCGATCGCGTCCGCCGCCGCGGAGCCCAGCG
>JBCDFO010000096.1:0-12934 GCA_039177895.1 Bacteroidota bacterium | reverse complement strand
GCGCGCCCTGGGCGGCTACGAGGTCGGGCACGCGCACTTCGGGTGGATGAAGGCGATGCATGCGACGTGGTTCGTGGCGATGCTCGCGGAGGTGTGGCTGCTCGACCGGCCGTTCATCCCGTGGCTAGCCGCCATCGCGCTTGCGCTAACGCTCGCCGGGCAGGCGCTGCGCTGCGCCGCCATCCGCACGCTCGGCGACCGCTGGACGGTCACGATCTGGGTCCTCCCCGACGCGCCGCCCGTCACGAAGGGCATCTTTCGCTACGTGCGCCACCCGAACTACCTCGGCGTGATCCTCGAACTGGCCGCCGTTCCGCTGCTCCACACGGCCTGGCTCACGGCCATCGTGTGGTCGCTGCTCAACGCCTGGATGCTGCGCGTCCGCATCCGCGCCGAGGAGGCGGCCCTCACCGAGGCCAACCGCTACGACGCCGCCTTCGAATCCACGCGGCGGTTCCTACCTTCGTGAGCAACCGAGCGCGAGCAGACTCGCGCGGTTCACCCTGCGTAAGACGGACCCGCGTAAGACGAACCGCAGCCGACAGCGTCGCGTAGGTCCCGTGCTTCTCTCCCCCTGCTCGCATCCCCCATGGACCCGCACGTATTCGTCCTCTTCGGTGCCACCGGCGACCTGACCCAACGCAAGCTCCTCCCGGCGCTCTACCACATGTGCCTGCAGGAGGACGGCGATCCCGCTGACGTCCCGTTCGTCGTGCTCGGCGTTGGCCGCTCCGACTGGGACGACGACCGGCTCACCCACGCCGCCGTCGCCGCGCTCACCGATGCGGGGATCGCCCAGAGCGACGCGGAGGCGTGGGCACAGGGGCGGTTCGCCTTCGCCCGCGTCGGGGCCTACGACCAACTCGACCCCGTCTTCGAGCGGGTAGCCGCGCTCTTTGAGGAGCACGGCTGGGCGCGCAACCTCACGTTCTACCTCGCGCTGCCGCCGACCGTCTACCCGGACGTGATCGAGGCGCTCGGATCTCATCGTTCCGAGGAGGACGGCTGGATCCGCCTCGTCGTCGAGAAGCCGTTCGGGCACGACGTGGCGTCGGCGGCCGAACTCAACGCGCTCGTCCACCGACACTTCGACGAGAGCGAGGTCTACCGCATCGACCACTTCCTCGGCAAAGAGACGGTGCAGAACGTGCTCGTCTTCCGCTTCGCGAACGCGCTCTTCGAGCCGCTCTGGAACCGCGACCACGTCGAGCGGATCGAGATCACGGTCGCGGAGACGCTCGGCGTGGAGGACCGCGCGGGCTTCTATGACCAGACGGGTGCGCTGCGCGACATGGTGCAGAACCACCTTACGCAGCTCTTCTGCTTCGCCGCGATGGAGGTGCCCGCTGCCTTCGACGCGCACGCGATCCGCGAGGAGAAGCTGAAGGTGCTCCGCTCGACCCAGCCGGTCAACCGACGTGGCGTGGTGTTCGGACAGTACACCGCCGTCAACGGCAGCGATGGCTACACCGACAAAGACGCCATCCCCGACGACTCCAATACGGAGACGTTCGTGGCGCTGCGCCTGGAGGTGGCTAACTGGCGCTGGCAGGGCGTGCCGTTCCTGCTGCGCACGGGCAAACGGATGCCGGAGCGCTACACCGAGATCGCGGTCTTCTTCCGCTGCCCGCCGGTGCGGCTCTTCGAGTCGGGCGGGCACGCATGCAAGCTCTCCAACAACGTCCTCCGCATCCGCCTCCAGCCGGACGAGGGCTTCTCGCTCGCCTTCGAGGTCAAGGGCCCCGGCGAGCCGTTCTACACCACCTCGCAGCGCCTCGGCTTCTCCTACGAGGGCGTCTTCGGCGACCTGCCCGACGCCTACACGACGCTCCTCCACGACGTCGCGACGGGCGACCAGACGCACTTCGTCCACGCCGCCGAGGTCGAGGCCGCGTGGTCGCTCTTCGAGCCGCTTCTCGACGGCTCGCTCAAGGCCCTCCCCTACGACTCCGGCACGATGGGGCCCGTCGCAGCCCAGCGCATGTTCTACGGAGAAGAGGGGTAAGGCTGCCGGTTGGTAGCGGATGGTTTGCGGGGACCCGTTCCGCCGGGCGTTCCACGATGAAGCTGTCTGCCCGCAGAAGCCGTCTGCCCACACCGGCTGTACACCATCCACCAAGAACCAACCACCATGAACGCTCGCCCCACCGTCTTTGAAACGAAGGACGAACTGGTCCAGCGTGCGGCGGTGTTTGTCGCTGGGTCGCTGCGCGCGGCCGTAGCAGAACGGGGACGCGCCTCGTTAGTGCTCGCCGGCGGCTCGACGCCGGAGCCCGTCTACCGGCTGCTCGCCAGCGTACACGCGGACGCGCCGTTCTGGGCCGACACCCACGTGTTCTTCGGCGATGAGCGCTGCGTGCCGCCGGACCACGCCCACAGTAACGCGCGCATGGCACGCGAGGCGATGCTGAATGCGCTCCCGATTCCCGAGGCCCAGGTCCACCGGATGGTCGGCGAGGTGCACCCGCCGGTCGCCGCCTACGACTACGAGCAAGCGCTGAACGCCTACCGCGCTGCCGCCCGCGACCCCGAGGCTCCGCTCTTCGACGTGGTGCTGCTCGGCCTCGGCGACGACGGGCACACGGCCTCGCTCTTTCCCGGAGAGGCTGCACTCGAAGAGGCGGAGGCGCTCTGCGTTCACACCCAGTCTCCGCCCGCCTCGCCCGTAGACGACCGCCTGACGCTCACCTTCCCTGCGCTCGCGGACGCTCAGACGGTGCTTTTCCTCGTCACGGGCGCGAATAAGCAGGCTGCGCTCCACGCTGCCCTACACGGCCTCCCGCTTCCTGACCAAACCGAGCCCGTCCCCGCCAGCCGCGTCACGGCACGCGGCGAGGTGCTCTGGTTCGTCGACCGCGCTGCCGCCGCGGAGCCCGCAGGCTAGCCGCAGCGACCCATCAGCGTAGCACGGTGAGCTGTCGCGTGGCGGCGAAGGTGTCGCCAGTCACCTGCAGGACGTAGGCCCCGGGCGGAAGGGCTTCGGCCGCCTGGAGGGTGGACGTACCTGCTGCGAGCGTGCCCTCGTGGACGGTCGCGATGCGGCGCCCCAGCACGTCGAAGAGCACGGCGCGGACCTGCTGAGGCGCACCGAGGCGCAGCGTCCACTGCGCCGTCGCCACCGTGGGGTTCGGGAACGCCTGCGAGAGCGCTGCCGACGCTACGATCTCTTCCTCAGTGGAGACGACCACGCCGACCTCGAACTGGTGCTCCCCGATCTCGCCTTCATGCTCCACGCGCCAGGTCCACGTCCCGCGCGTCCAGGCTGGCGTGATGTCGAACGTCCAGTACCAGTAGGCGGCGGCGTAGTGCGGCGCGTTGCTCTGGAAGTTCCATGCGCTCGCCTCGGCTCCGGACGGATCGAGGAGCGTGAAGTCGGTGACAGCTGTGTCCAACTGGTCGCGGAAGTAGGCGGCGAGGAAGACGCGGTCCCCGTCATCGAATCGGTCCTGGCGGGCTGGATCGTCTGTGGTCGTCGGGCACGTGGGGAACGCGTCGGGGGGCGTGGCATGGCTCATCAGCGCCACGATCTGCGGCTCGTAGTAGGGGCGCTGCTCCGCCCACCACGAGGCGGCGTTGAGCCCGTTGCACGGCCCCGCATTCGGCTCGACGAGGTTGCCGTCGGCGTCGTAGAGCTCGATGTGCAGGTGGGGCGAGGTCGAGTTGCCCGAGCTGCCCATGACGCCCAAGAACTCGCCAGCCTCCACGCGCTCGCCAACGCCCTTCGGTGTGAGCGCGTTGCGCTTCAGGTGGCCGTACCACGCCACCGAGCCGTCGTCGTGCTCGACGTAGACGGCGTTCCAGGCGCTTCCGTTGAAGGAGCAGCTCCGGTCCTGGTTGCCGTCGTCTTTCCCGATGATCGTGCCCGCTGCCGCCGCGACGACGTTGACCTTGTCCTCGTCCATGAGCGTCCAGCCGTAGGGGAACGAGAAGTAGTCGATGCCTTGGTGGTTGTAGCCGCTCGGCGTGTCGTAGGTGCGCGCGCCGCAGTTGAAGTCCTGGATGCGGCCCGGTGCAGCGGCGTTCTGATCGACGAAGTTGGAGATACCGTAGAAGCCGTTCGTCTCGACACTCGGGTCGGCCTGGACGGGCAGTGTTAGCGTAACGCCACCGCTACGAACGCTGGAGAGACGGCCAGCGGCCCGCAGTGCGGCCGACGACGCCGTCAGGCGCGCCTCGATGGCGGCTCGGTCGGCCTGCGTGAGGCACTGGGTGACCGTGGCGGCACGCCCTTCGCCGCCCCCAAACACCAAGGTCGTCTGGGCGAGAGCGAGGGGCGCCGCGAGAAGCGCTACGAGCGTGAGCAAGCAAAGGCGGTGGGTAGCAGGCATGATCATGGGAGAGCACCTGAGATCCAGACGAAAGGGTGGGTACCAGACATCTACGAGAAGACCGGATCGACCTGGTCATGCCGCGCCAAATTGCCTGGTATGCCCCCCAGCACCGACTGGCGCGGGCGCAGAGTGTACGCGCCGAGGCATGGGAGCACAACCGATCTCACGGACTTCCTATTCGGTCTGAGGCCGTTCCGCAGCGGCTCGGCACCCGCGCGCCTCTGAGCGCACGAGGGTAGGCTAGCGCACCCGCGTCACGGTCACGACGCGCTCAGGCTGCCCCTCCACCACCACGCGCACGAGGTAGACGCCCGTCGCCACGCGCGCTGTCGCCACTGGCAGGCGGTGTGCCCCCGCTGCGAGCATCTGCACGGGCACCTCCGCTACGATGCGGCCCAGCACGTCGTACAACGTGGTCTGTACCTCGGCCGCCTCGGGCAGCGCCACCTCCACCGTCAGCGCCTCTACGAACGGGTTCGGGTACGCCGCCACGGTAAGGGCTTTGGCTGGCAGTGCTCCGTCCTCCGCCTCAATGCTCACCAGCGCCTCGCTTGTGTACACGCCTCGGTCGGTCGCAGCGACGAGCACGGTCTCGCCCTCAATGAGGTCGTCGGTGGCGAGGATGTCATAGACGGCGCGCTCCTCCAGGCCGAGGCCGACGGGCTGCCAGGTAGCGGCTTCGGCGTCCCAGCGGAAGACGCCGCGCTCGGTGGCGGCGAGGGTGCCGACGGTGGGGTGCGTCTCGAGATCGGGCACCCAGGTTCCAGGGAGGCCCTGCGGGGTCCAGGCGGTGCCGTCAAGGGCGTAGACACCGTCGCGCGTGGCCGCGAGGACCGTGCCGGTGACGTCGGTGGTGAAGGAGAAGACCTCGGTGTAGTCGTCGATGGTGGGGAGGCCGTCGGCGAGCGGTGTCCAGGTCATGCCATCGTCGGTGGAAACGAACGCGCCAGGACATTCATTTAGCCAGGCGTACTCGCCGGGTGCGTTGCAGCCAGCGAACAGCACGCCGTCGCTCAGGCTCTCATACAGCACACGCAGACCTTCGACATGGGCCATTCCATCTATGCCGTACCACTCGTAGTTGCCAGCGACTACGTTTGCCCGGAACACCCCGCCGATCCCGTACCATGTGCCTGAGGTGGTTGCGAGCGCCGTGCCCTTGCGCGTTCTGAGCATCGCCGTTGGGCCTGGGAGCCATTCGTAGTGCTCATCGACGCTGAAGCCAGGCCGGATCCCGCCAGACTGACCCACGACGGCGTAGCCGTTGAAACCGCTGTCTGTGTAGAGATAGTTCTGCTCCGGGCCAAACAGCACGGCGAGCCCAGACGTGTCCCGGTAGAATCCTGCGACGGGCATGTTGAGGCCGACGTAAGACCACCCCTGCCCAGCGGCGTCAGGAGACTGGGCGGCATCGGTCAACGCATAGAGGCTTTGGCCACCCGCGTAGAGCTTGCCGCCTAGGACCGCTACGGCTGGCACGACTGCCCGAGGCCCCGTGAGTGTTGGCTCCTGCGAACCTCCTTTCCACCGGAAAGTGCCTGCTGGGTTTATGCCGGAGCAAGGCGGGTCGAAGCAGTAGAACCATTTGGTCACGGTGTAGAGAAAGCGCGTCCCTGCGGGCGTCCTGAGACCTGGCGCCACGGCGAGCCCTTCTAGCGCGACGCGCTCTAGCATGGTACCACCGTCAGAGAAAGCGTACAGCCCGTCTTCGCTCCCTACGAGTAATCCTCCGTCCGCTGCTGAAGCTAGACCAAACACGTCGAACTCATCCCTGACGAGCGTGCACGTCTTGCCGTCGTCGTCCGAGCGCCACAGGGAGCCTGCAAAGTCGAACGCAAGTTCGGCCACATATGGCCTTCGCCCAAACCACACCGTACCGTCGTGAGCGAGTACCGACTCGCCTCCGCACGTGGTCGTCGCCCAGGTATCGCCGCCGTCCTCGGACCTGACGTAGGGCGACACGGTGTTGTAGCGCCACGCGCGCAGCAGCGCCCCAGAGGGCAGGACATGCAGCGGACCATCCCACGAATAATACATGGGGCGTTCGAGTCGCACCGTATTCCACGAGCGCCCGGCATCGAACGAGCGGTAGAGCACTTGGTTGTCGGCGCGGGCGATGGCGTAGAGCGAGTCCCCATGCTGCACGAACTGGCTGACTGGCTGCGCAGGCGAGCGCGCTTCCCATTCTCCACCGAGCCAAGCTGCCGTCTCGATGCGCCCGGTGCGTAGCCCCCAAAGACGTGCTCCATCAACGCGCACGCTGCCTAGGTCATCACCAGCTGCGGCGATCCGCTGCCAAGATTGCCCCTCATCGCTAGAGCGGTAGAGCAGACCGTTGCTCACGCCGAGGATGCTACCGTCGGCGTAGGTCTGGACGCCGCCAATGGCGCGGTCGGGCCCTGCCGCAGAGCGCCACTCGAACGACTGCGCGGCGACAGACAGCGCAGCGGCGAGCGGCGCGAAGACGGCGGCGAGGAGCGAGAGGACGTAGCGAAGGGCCATGACCGTAGGGGGCAGGCGAAGGAAGTACCCACAGCATAACCGCGCCGCCCTGCTTCTCCAAACGCCGCGCGGTTAGTCCTCGCTCAGGTACGTCGTCCGGAGCGTGCTGATGGCGGGCGGCTCACCGATGAACGTGATCCGGTCGCCCTCCAGCAGGACGGTGCGGCCCTGCGGCACCACCATGTCGTCGCCCCGGCGGATCACGGCGGCGAGGCACTCGGGCGGGAGGCGCACCTCCATGAGCGCAGCTTCGATGAGCGGGGCTGTCGCATCGTCGCGGCGGAGGCGGAGCGTGAGGAAGCGCTGGTCGCGCTGGAAGAGGTCGCGCAGTGCCCGGGCATCGGGGGCGGCGAGCCAGGCGTCCATGAAGCCGGGGTCGTCGAGGCGGCTCGCGATCTGGGCGAGCATGCGGAGGTGCTGGCCGGGATCGTCCTCCGGGCTGACGAGCAGGAAGACGGCATGGACGAGCGGATCGTCTTCGTCTGTAGGCAGCGCTGGGTGGGCCGTCCCGAGCGAGTCGGCCACTTCCACCTCCAGGCCGTGCCGCGAGCGGGCGAGCACCAGCACCGGCTCGTCGATACCGAGGACGCGCAGGTGCGGGAGCGCGGCCCCGTGGATCGTCGGCGTCGCGCCCAGGCGGGTGCCGTCGAGGAAGCCCCGCTCCAGCGTGTCGAGCGGGACCGGGACGCGCTGGGCGAGGTGCCCCGCCCCTTCGCGCAGCACGTCCTCGAACGTCGCGTCGTCGGCCACCTCGATCACCTTCGCGCGGGCAATGACCTCGTCGAACGGATCCTCCTGGCGCAGGCCCTTCTCCTTCAGGATGCCCCGGAATTCGCGGTCCAGCCCTTCGTAGCGCCGCTCGCCGAGGAGCGCAAACCAGTGGTAGATCGCGCCGTCGCGGACGACGTGGTCGCGGGCATACCAGACGTACCACCCGATGCAGAACGCGATGATGCCGAGCGTGAAGAGCACCGCCATCCAGCCCATGTACGCGATCAGGACGAACGAGATGAGGATGCCCGCGAGCTGCATCCCCGGGTAGAGCGGGCTCCGGTAGCCAGGGTCGTAGGACCGGATCCGGCTCTCGCGCATCACGATCACCGCGAGGTTGATGAGCGCGAAGATGGCGAGTTGGAAGGCACTCGCGAGCTTGGCGATGCCCTCCTCGTCGAAGGCGAGGATGAAGACGACCATCACCGCGCCCGTAAGCAGGATCGCACGGGTGGGCGTCTGGAAACGACCGAGGTTGGCCAGCGACGCCGGGACGAGCCGGTCGCGCGCCATCGCGAGGGGGTAGCGCGACGCCGCCAGCACGCCCGCGTTGCCCGTCGAGGCGAACGCCGCCAGCGCCGCGACGACGATCAGCACCACGCCCGCCCCGCTCGGCAGCCAGTCGAAGAAGGCGGCGGCGGCCGTCGCTACCGGCGTGAGATCGGCGCGCAGCTCTGCCGGATCGAGCACCTCGACGAGGATAAACACGCCCGCGACGTAGACGAACGACGTGGACGCGAGCGCGAGCATCATCCCGAGCGGGATGTTGCGGTCCGGGTTCTTGATCTCCTCCGCGACGCTCGCCACCTTCGTGAGCCCGGCATACGACACGAACACGAAACCAATCGTCGAAAGCAGCCCGGCGACGCCGAACGGCATGAACGGCGTCAGCTGCGCGCGCGTCCGCTCCGGCGTCTGGTCGAAGAAGACCTCCACGAGCCCCTGGGCGATGAAGAAGGCCAGCACGCCCATCAGGATCACCACCAGCACCCGCTGCACCCCGCTCGACTCCTTCGCTCCGACGACGTTGATCGCCATGAACAACATCGTGAGCACAATGGCGACGGTCTTAACCGGGACATCGACGTAGAGCGACGCATACGCCCCGATGCCGACGAGCGCGAACGCGGTCTTGAGCGTGAGCGCGAAGAAGGTCCCGAGCCCGCCAATCGTGCCGACCATCGGCCCGAGGGCGCGGTCGAGGAAGTAGTAGGCCCCGCCGGCGCGCGGGAGCGCCGTGCTCAGCTCGGCCTGGCTGAACATCGCCGGGAGGATGAGCACGCCCGCGAAGAGGTAGGCGAGCATCACCGAGGGCCCCGTCTTGGCCGCCGCGAGGCCCGGCAGGAGGAAGAAGCCGCTGCTGAACATCGCACCGGTGCAGATGGCGTAGACGTCGAACAAGCCTAGTTCTTTCTTCAGACGACCGGAAGTCGGGCGTACAGTGCCGGGGGAGGCAGCCATGTGGCAGGGGGAGCGGCGAGGGAAAAAGCGGGCAAGGATACGACACGCGCCTCGCCAGACGCGGCTACGCTGCCAGCACCGTCATGCCCGGAGCACGGTCATCCCCGGAGGGTCGTCATGTCCCGAGCACCGTCACCACGACCTCGCGGCGACGAGGCCGCACGTCGCACTCCAGGTGCACGATCTGCTGCCACGTCCCCAGCACGGGCTGCCCGTCCGCGACGGGGGCGCTCAGCGCGGGGCCGAGCGTGGTCGCCTGGAGGTGGCTGTGGGCGTTGCCGTCGCCCCACGCCTGCTCATGGCCGTAGTGCCGTCCTGGCGGCATCAGCCGGTCGAGGATCGCGGGCAGGTCTTGCTCCAGCCCGGGCTCAAACTCGATGGTAACCACCGCCGCCGTGCTGCCGACGTTGAACACGTGGACCACGCCCGTCGCCACGCTGGAGCGCGCCACGACGGCTGCGACGGCCTCGGTGAGGTCCTGCATGTGCCCGTGGCCGGTCGTTTCCAAGCGAAGGCGTTCCTGATAGGCCATCCGTGCTGCAGCGGTGGGTGTGGGAAAGCAACGCGGGCCAACATAGGCGTGAGGTGCCGACCGCACCAAGCCGTTGGCGGTGCAGGCCGCTACCACCCAACGTGCCTACCCTCGGCTCCGCTCAGTAGCTCGCCGTGTTTTCGGTCTGGTAGGCCGAGATCTGGTCCACTTCGAGACGGAAGGGGCCGTCCTGGCCGTCGTAGACGAAGAGCCCGACGTAGCGGCCTCGCGCCGGATCGAGGCGGTAGCTGGGGAGGGGGCGCCCGAAGCGTGAGGCGCGAAAGGCGGTAAACGGAAGGCGCACCGTCTCCCACATCCCCTCGGTGGTAGCCCTGAAGGACGCGCGGTAGACGACGGGGATGCCGCCCGCCCGCTCGCCAGTGTACATCTCGAACTCGTACGTGCGGCCGTCGGCGCGGAAGCGGAGCTCGATGCCTTCGTACGCGCCGAGGTCGTAGTCGCCGGGACGGGTGCGGATGGACGAGAAGCCGCCGCCGTTGGTGTTCGTCGCGCCCGCGAACACGACCGTCTCGTCGGTGAACGTTGGGCCGCCGACGGAGCGTCCGCCCATCACGTTGTCGTTGACGGTGGCCCAGCGCTGGGCGACGTCGGCCTCGGTGAAGTCGGTCAGCAGGCGCAGGGTGGACATGGCAGCATCGTCCTGGGCGAGCGCGGTCGGGACGAAGAGGACCGCACTCGCACAGAGAAAGAGGAACAGAAGGGCACGCATGAGAAGAGCGGGTAGAAGGGACGCGCCTCGGAGGTTCCAGACGCGCTCGCTCTACCGCAGGACGCGTCGCCGTGTTCGCCGCCCGCCGAGTACGTGCGACGAGCGGGACCTCCGCGCGGCCAGTGGGACTGCTCCTCGGACATGGTGATGAACCTTGCTTCACCTTCCAGCGACGAGGGACGAACTCACGCCCGCACTCTACCGCAACGCACTGCTCGTGCTCACGGGCACCCACGCCTCAACGGTCGTGCCCCGCCCTGGCCCCGACGTGACCAGGAACCTGCCGCCTGCCGCCTCAGCTCGCTCCTGCGCCCCGACGAGCCCGAAGTGCTCCGTCCGCGCCAACTCGACCATCCGCTCCGGGACCGCGAACCCAGTTCCGTCGTCGCGCACGGTGAGATGGAGTCGCCTCGCCCCCTCGACACTGTCCTCGCACAACCGTACCTCTACGCGTGCTGGTCCCGCGTGACGCCCCGCGTTCTGGAGCGCTTCCTGCGCAATGCGAAAGAGCGCGAGGCGTCCAACGGGCGTCGCGACCGAGTCGGCCTCATCGTATACGGCAATGTCGAGCTCGGGAAAGCGTTCCTCAGCACGGCGGGCGATGGCCCGCAGCGCTGTGCCCAGCCCGAGGTGGTCGGCGAGCGTGGGACGTAGCTCGACGAGCATCTGCCGCAGTTCGTCCGACACGTCGCCGACGCGGTCACGGATAGGCGCGACGGCCGCATCGGGAACGAGAGGCGCACCGTCACCGCTCCCGCCGCCCTGGCTGCTAAGCCGGTCAAGGTCGTGGCCGACGCGGTAGAGCGTCTGCACGGGGCCGTCATGGAGGTCGCGGGCCAGGCGTACGCGCTCGCGCTCCCGAGCCTCAGCGAGACGGCGACGGATCTCGACGGCCTCGGCGCGGGCACGCGCCTCCCGCTGCCGCCGGCGACGCTGCACGCTCCAGGCCAGCCCACCAACCACGACGCTACCCAAGAGCGCCAGCGCTAACTGGAAAGATCGACGCTGCCACAGCGCCGGCACCACTACAACCTCGAGCACGGCAGGCTCCGCCGAAAAGGGCGTGTCCGCGGCGGCGGCAAGGAGTTCGAAGCGGTAGCGGCCGGGCGGCACGCCGACGTAGGCCGCGCGGGGGGCAGCTCCGTCGGTCGTCCGCCAGTCCTCGTCGAGGCCCACGAGGCGGTAGCGGTAGCGATTGCTGCGCGGCGCGCGAAAGTCGGTGGCGGCGAAGCGGACCCCGAAGGCGCTGCCGTCGTGGCGCAGTTGGAACGGGCCACTGGGCAGGCCAGCAAGCAACCGACCCTGCCGCTCGACGCCGGTGATAACGGCCTCCGGTGCCTCTCGCTGCACGACCGCCCCGGGGTCGATGAGCGTGAGGCCATCGTGCCCGCCGAACGCCAGCCGCCCGTCGGCGAGACGGAGCTGCGCCATCAGGTTGAAGGCGTCGCCCGCGAGCCCGTCCGCCGACGAGAACGTGCGGACGCGGCGGGACTGAAGGTCTACGCGGGCCAGCCCTGAAGGCGTACTGGCCCAGAGCGCCCCGTGGTCGTCGGCGAGGACACCATAGATAGAGTTGGTCGGCAGGCCGTCCCGGTCGGTCAGGCACGTCACCGCCTCAGTCGCCAGGTCGAGACGCGCGAGACCGCCACCGACCGTAGCGACCCAAAGCGCCCCGGGGTCCGTCTCCGATTCGACCATCGACCACGCGATGGGAGCGCACAGCGTACCCTCGGCCACCTGCTCCCACTCATGCGAACCAGCACGGCGGAAGATGCCGCTGTCCGTCCCCACCCACGGAACCCCGTAGCGATCGCGATAGACGACGTTGACAGCCCGCCGGACTTTCCCGGCTAGCTCAACCCGCGTCTCGTTGCCCTGGCGGTCACGATGCCACAACCCCGCGCCGTTGCCGACCCAAAGCCCCCCGTCGCCGTCACCCCGCAAGGTTCGGATGCCCGTAATGTGCCCGATTTGAGACGCGACTGCATCGAGCCGAGCGCCGTCCCACACCGCCAGCCCGCCGCGCTTCAGGCCAACCCACAGCTTCCCGTCCAGCCTGGTGCTTACCTGCCAGAAAGCACGCGCCATCCGGCCCTCCACCCAGGCCTGTCCCGTCGCCTCCAGCCGCTCGACGCGGCCCGTTTCCACGTCGAACCTGTTGAGGCCTGCGTTGGTGGTGACCCAGACCGTCCCGGCGTCGTCTTGCGTGAGGCCGTTGATGCGGTCGTCGCTTAGCGTGGCGGCGTCGCCCGGCTCGTGCTGGAGACGGGTGAAGGCGGGCATCGCAAAGCGCGCGAAGTAGAGTCCGGCCTCGGTGGCCATCCACATGTTGCCCTGCCGGTCGCGGGCGAGGGCACGGGCATCGTAGCCGCCGAGCCCACCGCGTCGGTCGGGGTCAACGGGTACCAACAACGCCCGTTGGTCGCGGTGAACGACCACAACTCCGTTCACGGTGCGGAGCCACGCCTGGTCTGGGCTCGTGCGCAGGATTGACCGAAAGGCCTCCTCAGCGTTCACCGAAGGCGAAAGCACCCAGCGCTCCCCCGCGTTGAGCCAATCGAGATGGGACGAACCCGTGTCGGGATCTGTATGAAGGAGCACCGCCTG
>JBCDFO010000095.1:0-13014 GCA_039177895.1 Bacteroidota bacterium | reverse complement strand
TTCGCGCTGTGGCTGCTCTGGCGCGGCGGCTTCGCCAACCAGGCCGCGGGCGCCACGATCTTCATCCTCGCGGCGATCACCGACTACTACGACGGCAAGCTCGCCCGCGACCTTGGCGTGCGCTCCCGGCTCGGCCAGTTCCTTGACCCGCTCGCGGACAAGATCCTCGTCCTCGGCGGGTTTTTCCTCTTCCCGTTCGTCGAACCGATCCGCACGGGGCTCTACGCCGTTGGCCCGGTGCTCCCATGGCTCGCCATCGGGGCCGTCGCCGCGCGCGACGTGGCGGTGACGTGGCTGCGGAGCTACGAGGAGAAGCACGGCCGGACGCTCAAGACGCTCAAGTCGGCGAAGGCCAAGACGGCCTGGCAACTCACGTTCCTGATTTCGCTGCAGGTCTTCCTCGTCTTCTCGAAGGCGGAGGACGTCGCCCCAGGCAGCTTCTGGACGGCGTTCTCCGGCTTCTTCCGTGCCGTGCTGGAGAGCCCGTTCTCGCTCGTCTTCCTGCTCGTCACCGCAGGCATCACCGTCTACACGGGCGCGCTCTACTTCATCCACCGTGAGCAAGAAACCGTATAGGATGTACGGTTGGGGATTGGTGATTTTCGATTGGCTTACAGTGTAGACCTATGGATAATCCAACATCTGAAATCCAACATCTGAAATCTAAAATTGCCCAGGACTTGCTCCGGATTGGGGCGGTGGCGCTGCGGCCGAACGACCCGTTCACGTGGGCCTCGAGGCGACGCTCGCCGGTTTACTGCGATAACCGCCTCACGCTCGGGTATCCCGACATCCGCACGCGCATCGCGGACGGCTTCACGGCGCACGTTGCGGCGATGGGCCGCGGCGCGGACGTGATCGCAGGGACGGCGACGGCCGGGATCCCGCACGCGGCGCTCGTGGCGGACCGCCTCGGGCTGCCGATGGCCTACGTCCGCGCCAAGCCGAAGGCGCACGGCAAAGAGAACCTCATCGAGGGCCGGATTGCGCCGGGCCAGCGCGTGGTCGTGATCGAGGACCTGATCTCGACGGGCGGTTCCAGCCTGGCTGCCGCCGCTGCCGTGCGCGCAGCCGGAGCCGATCCCGTGGCGGTGCTCGCGATCTTCACCTACGGCTTCGACGAAGCGCAGGTGGCCTTCGACGACGCGGGTATTCCTTTGGTCACGCTGACCGACTTCGAGACGCTGATCGCGGTAGCAGTAGAGTCAGGCGCGCTCACGGACGAGCAGGTGGTCACGCTCCGCAACTGGCGGGAGAACGCCGCCGCCTGGAGCCGGGTCTATGGCGGGGCCTGAGGCGAAGTTGGAAGTAGGAAGGCAGAAGTGCGAAGCGGGGCAGGCTCCCGGTGGTTGAAGCCATCGCAAAGCAGCACGCGGGCTGAAACGTGCCTTCGCCTTTCGGGTTGGGCAGTCCACGCTCTCCCTCGTCTTCTGCGTCCATGACTGCTTCTGCTAGCTGCCCCGAGTGCGGGGCCCGCCTCGCCCTCGGCTCCGACCGCTGCGACCTCTGCGGACACGTCCTCGCTAAGCCGACCGCCTCCGCGTTTGAAGAGAATGAGGCGGTAGAGCCCGTATCCGGAAGGGTCGTCGTCACTGACTCCGGTGCGACGGCGCAATCGCTACCGGCCCCCACAGCGCCGGGCGTTCCCGTGGAGACAGGGCTACCGCGCTCGGTGAAGTACTGTGGCCAGTGCGGCGCTCAGAACCCCATCACCGGGCGCTTCTGCACGATGTGTGGAGCCCCGTTTGCCGACATGGGCGATGCCCCCGCGACTGTGCCACCCGGTACGTCGCTCGCTGGGACGCCGCCGCCGAAGTCGCTCGGGCGCAAGGCGTGGGTCCTCGTCGCGGCGGTGGCGCTCGCGGCGGTGGCGCTCTTCGTCATCGACCGGCTGAGCGGGACCCCTGAGCCGCCCGTGCAGACCGAAGCGGCGACCGCTGCAGCCACCGTCACGCCCGCGACGCCAACGGTGGCTCCGCCGACCGCCGACCCCGAGGTTGAGACGCGCGCCGCCGCCATCGCGGCCGAGATCGAGTCGGCCGGGACCGAGGCCGCCCGGATCGGCAAGCGGATCGAGCTGGTGGAGGTGCTGGCCCGCGCGGGGCTCTACGGGCGGGCCGCCGAGGCGCAGGCGTCGCTGGCGGAGGTCACGCAGACCGCTGCTGCCTGGGCCACCGTCGGCACGCTCTGGCTCGACCACATCCCGCAGGTCGGCCCCGACGAGCAGTCGCCCATCGCGCTCCAGGCCATCGACGCCTACCAGCAGTCGCTCGCCATCGACGACGACCCCGACGTGCGCGTCAACCTGGCGCTGGCCTACCAGTACGACCCCGCCACGCCGATGGGCACGGTCGAGCAACTCCAGCAGGTGTTGGGTGGCTATCCCGATCATCCGGAGGCCAACTTCAACATGGGGCTCATGCGCGCCCGCATCGGCCGCATCGACGAGGCCATCGTGTCGATGGAGAAGGTGGTGGCGGTGACGGACCACGACAACCCCGTGCATCAGCGCGCAGAACTGGAACTAGCACAGCTTCGCGGGCAGGCGGGGGGATGAGAGGGGGCGGCACGTCGCCCGTTTCGCGCAGAAGCTTGGGACGCTTATCCCTGGCTTGGCGCAGTCGAGATGGACCGATCACCGAAGCGCGCGACGCGAGTCGTGCTGAACCATGCGGCAGCGCGCACGGGTGGGTCCCCGCGTGCGCGGGGATGACTTGAAGTGGGGATCGGATGACTTGAACGGAGAGGGGGCAGGCTTGGGGCGCGGCGTTTTTGCACGGAATCGCAAACCGGCAGCGCGGCTGACGGGTAGCTTGGGCGCTGCCTCCACCCGCTGACTCACGTCTCTCATGCCTTTCGTCTCGCGCCTCGCCCTGCTTCTGATCGCCCTGACTGTCGCAGTGGGCTGTACGCCTCGCGCAGTGGTCACACCGCCTGCCGTGGAGGAACCGGTGGTGGAGGAGGCCCCGGCGCTGGCGGACCCGAAGCCGGAGGCTGCGGGCACGCCGCTGCCGCTGCGCAGCGACCTCATCGCCGACACGCTGGACAACGGGCTGGCGTACTACATCCTCCCGCACCCCGAGCCGCAAGACCGCGCCGAGCTGCGGCTGGTCGTGGACGCGGGAAGCATCCTCGAAGCCAACGACCAGCGGGGCCTCGCGCACTTCCTCGAACACATGGCCTTCAACGGAACGGCCCAGTTCGAGCGGCAGGAGCTCGTGGACTACCTCGAAGGCATCGGCATGCGGTTCGGGCCCGACCTCAACGCCTACACGTCGTTCGACGAGACGGTCTACATCCTTCAGGTCCCGACCGACTCGACCGCCATCGTGGAGACGGCGTTCGACATCCTCCGCGAGTGGGCCAGCGCCATCACGCTCGACCCCGAGGAGATCGAGAAGGAGCGCGGCGTGATCCTCGAAGAGGAGCGGCTCGGCAAGGGCGCGCAGGACCGGATGCTTCGCGAGCAACTGCCCGTCCTCTTCAACCGCTCCCGCTACGCCGAGCGGCTGCCTATCGGCGAGCCCGAAGTGATCCAGACGGCGCAGGTTGAGGCGTTCGCGCGGTTCTACACGGACTGGTACCGCCCCGACCTCATGGCCATCGTGGCCGTAGGCGATTTCGACGCGGCGAAGATCGAGGCGAAGATCCGCGCTCGGTTTGCGCCGCTCGACAACCCCGCTGACGCGCCGGAGCGGGTCTACTACGGCGTGCCCGACAACGACGCGCTGCAGGTCGCCATCGCCACCGACCCCGAGGCGACGAACTCGTCCGTGGTGGTCTACTACGGGCGGGCCGTCCAGCTGACCGGCACCGACGCCACGTATCGGCGCGACCTCGTGGCGGCGCTCTACAACCAGATGCTCAGCGATCGCTTCCGCGAGATCGTGCGGCAGCCCGACGCGCCGTTCGTGGGGGCGTTCTCGTTCGAGGGCGGCTTCGTGCGGACGCGCGAGCTCTACGGCCTCCAGGCCATCGTGCCCGACGGCGGCGTCGAGCGGGGGTTGCGGGCGCTCCTGACCGAGGCGGCGCGCGTGCAGCAGCACGGGTTCACCGAAGGCGAACTCGACCGCGCGAAGACCAACCTGCTCCGCGCCTACGAACAGGCTGCGCGCGAGGCGGACACCGTGCCGTCGGGTCGGCTCGCGGGCGCGCTCGTGAGCTACGCGCTCGAAGGCGGAACCGTCCTCGACGCCGCGACCGAGCTTGCGCTGGTGACAGAGCTGCTGCCGGGCATCGGCCTCGCGGACGTGGACGCGAAGGCGGCGACCGTGATGACCGACGCGAACCGGACCGTGCTCGTGAACGCGCCGGAGAAGGAGGGCGTCGCTGTACCCGACGAGGCCGCGCTCGCCGCCGTCTTCGAGGCCGTCGCGATGCTGGAGGTGGTCTCCTATGTGGACGCGGCGGCGGCGGCCCCGCTCCTCCCGACGCCGCCCGAGCCGGGAGCCATCGCCACGCGGACGCGCTACCCGGCGCTCGACTACGCCGAGTTCACGCTCGACAACGGCGTCCGCGTCGTCCACAAGCAGACCGACTTCAAAAACGACGAGGTGCTCGTGCGTGCCTTCTCGCCCGGCGGCGACGGCCTCGTGCCGGACAGCCTCTACGGCGCCGTCCAGGCCGCCGCGACCCTCGTGAGCCAGAGCGGCGTCGGGGCGTTCTCGCTGACGGACCTGGAGAAGAAGCTCACCGGGCAGGTCGTGGGCGTGCAGCCGTTCATCGGGGAGCGCGAGGAGGGCTTCCGTGGCAGCGCGAGTCCGGAGGACCTGGAGACGCTCTTCCAACTCGTCCACCTCTACGTCACTGCCCCACGCCTCGACGGCGACGCGGTCGCGTCCTACCAGCAGCGCGTGCGCGCCTTCCTCCAGAACCGCGCCGCGAGCCCACAGGCCGCGTTCTCGGACACGCTCCAGGTGACGCTCCAGCAGAACCACCCGCGCCGCCAGCCTTTCACGACAGCGACGCTTGACGCCATCGACCCGCAGGCGGCGTTCGCGTTCTACCGCGACCGCTTCGCCGACCTCGACGACTTCACGTTCGTGGTCGTCGGCAGCGTCCCGCTCGACACCGTCCAGGTGCTCGCCCAGCAATACCTCGGTAGCCTGCCCGCGCTTCCCCGCACCGACTCGACCGTGATCGTCCAGACGCCGCCGCCGCCGGGCGTGGTCGAGAAGACCGTCGTGGCGGGCGTGGAGCCGCAGAGCCAGGTGGCGCTCGTCTACACCGGCTTCCTGGATCTGTCCGACCGCGAGACGGCCCGTGCCGATGTGTTGCGCTTCAACGCGATGGGCGAGGTGCTCAACACGCGGCTCCGGGAAGAGCTGCGCGAGGAGCGCGGCGGCGTCTACGGCGTCGGCGTCGGCACGAACGTCGACCGCGAGACGGGCGAGTATGCCGTGCGCATCGGCTTCGGCTGCGATCCGGCGCGCGTGGACGAACTCGTCAATGCCGTGAAGGCGGAGGTGGCCGCGCTCCGCAGCGCGCTACCCGAGGCGACCTACCTGGACCGCATGAAGGAGCAGACGCGCCGCGCACACGAGGAGAACCTGCGTGAGAACGGCTACTGGCTCGGCGTGCTAGAGTCGGCCTACCGCTACGACGAGGCCCCCGAAACGCTGCTCGCCGCGACGGACCGCACCCTCGCGCTGACGCTCGACGACATCCAGGAGGCCGCCCAGCGCTTCCTCGACCCTGCACAGGTGGTGCAGGTGGTGCTGGTGCCGGAGGCTACGGAGTAGAGGCTACCACCGCAGCTGCAGCGATACGCCCGGGACCGTGGGCTCGCCAGCAACGCGTAGCGCGGTTGGTGCCAGCGCGGCCCGGTACGCGGGCGGACGGCGGATGCGCTGGAAATCGCGGTAGATCAGGACTTGAAGTGGGAGCGTAGCAATCGAGGCGACGACGCCCACCGCAATCGAGTCGAAGAGGTCTGCGACGACGAACTGGTTGTCGTCGAACAGCGCCAGCGCTGCGACACTCGTGACCACGACGGCGCCGCTCAGGGCAGCGGTCCGATGCCACAGGCCGCGGAGCGCTTCGCGCGGCTCGCCGAGGAGCACGTAGCCCGTCGCCGGTCCGAAGATGAGCGCCCCGCTCATGCCAGCGAGGGCCACCCCGAAGGGCACCGCATCCGCATCCGCAAGCTCACTGAAGAGCAGGACCGGCAGCACCGTAGCACCCGCCGCTGCGTAGGCGGCCACCGTGCGGTCGAGTTGGGAAGGCTGAGCCTGCGCGTGCAGAGCCCAGCCGAGAAGCAGACACAGAAGGAGAACACGCATGCCCACAAGATACGGATGTCGCGGTCAGGTAAGGGCCTCCGCGACGCGCCGGAGCACACGGCTGTCGCGTGCCATCAAGGCGTGCAGCGGAACCGGAATCGGCACCGACGTGCCCACCGGTAGGACGGCACTGCGCCCGGGCACGATCGTCAGGTCGTACGGCGTCCAGATCGATACGGGATGCAGCGGTGCGAGCGTGCTCACGTCGCGGTCGAGGTCGCGCAGGAAGGCGCTGCCGGGGCGCATCTGTGCCGTGCCGTGCGTCAGCGGCGCGCGAGCCCACACGGTCCCGGCGTGCGGCGCAGAAATCGACACGAATCGTCGCGCCCGGTCACGTCCGCCGAGGCGTTGGAGGACGTAGCGGCTCACGATGCCGCCCATCGACAAGCCGACGAGATCGTAGGGCTCGCCGGGCGAGAGCGTTGCGTCGAGGTAGGTGGCCAGGTGAGTGCTGAGTCGTTCCAGGCCGCCGCGTCCTGTGTTTGAAGCGAGCGCCGGGACGTAGACGGTGCGCCCTCGCGCTTCCAGGTGGGCGCGCATCCGCCCCAGGAGGACCGGGTAGTCAAGAAAGCCGTGGACCAGGACGACGGGCGGCACGAAGCGGAGGGAGAAGAGGGACTGGAACGAACCTCACGCGGTATGTTGCTCACCCCGTCCTGTTCCTCGCTCCGCGTGACCCGCCTGCGTCGCCGATGGCGCTCTCAACGTGAGGACCCTCCGTCTCAAGCCCAACGCGCCCCGCTCATGACTCCGACCCTCTCTGGCGCTGACCAGCAGCGCATCAAGGAAGCCGTCGCCGCCGCCGAGACGCAGACCGCTGGCGAGATCGTGCCCTACGTCGTCGGCCGCTCCGGCACCTACGACGTGGCCGTGTGGCGCGGGGCCGCGCTCGCCGCCGTCTTGGCGATGCTCGTGGCAATGGTCGTCGCGCTGCTCTACGACGGCTGGGGCCTAGGCTGGCTCTACACCGGCTGGGGCATGGTCCTCGTCGCGCTCACCGCTGGCACGCTTGGGGCGCTCGCCGCCGCCTATGTCCCCGCGCTCACGCGCCTCCTCGCGGGCGACGACCTCCTCGACCTCGCCGTCCACCGCCGCGCCATGCAGGCGTTTGTGGAAGAGGAGGTCTTCGACACCCGCGACCGCACCGGCATCCTGCTCTTTATCTCGATGCGGGAGCACCGCATCGAGGTCTACGGCGACGCCGGGATCAACGCGAAGGTGGAGCAGGCCGAGTGGGCCGAGGTCGTCCTCCGCATTCGCAAGGGCATCGTGGAAGACCGCTTCGCCGACGGGCTCGTGGACGCGATCGGGCTCTGCGGCGAACTCCTGCACCGCCGTGGCGTCGAGATCCGGCCCGACGACACCGACGAGCTGCCGGATAACATCCGCCTCCGCGATGAGTAAGCGGAAGGGGATAGGGGATAGGGGATGGGGGCGCGTTCAGGCCGCGTTCTTGGCTCTATCCGCGTTCACGCTTCTGATGCCCGTGCACGCGCAGGTGGCGGTACCGACGCTCACGGGGCGCGTGGTCGATCTTGCCGACTTGCTCGATGCCGACATGGAGGCGGCGCTAACGGCGACGCTTGCGGCGCTGGAGGACTCGACCACGCACCAGGTCGCCGTGCTCACGCTCCCGGACCTGCAGGGCGAGGCCATCGAGCCGGTGGCGACGCGCATCTTCAACGCGTGGGGGCTCGGACAGCAGGGCCTCAACAACGGCGTGCTGCTCCTCGTCGCGCGCGACGACCGCAAGCTGCGTATCGAAGTCGGCGTCGGCTTGGAGGGCGTGCTCACCGACGCCGAGGCGGGGCGCATCATCCGGAATCGCATCGTCCCGCGCTTCCGCAGCGGCGACTTCGCGGGCGGCATCCAGGCGGGCGTCCTCGCGATCCAGAGCGAACTCATCGGGCAGACTGCGCAGGCGGGGCCGAATGCTCCGGTGGGGGCGCGTCCGGCCTACGTCTACGAGCGCCCCGCGACGCCGTGGGGCCGGGCGTGGTGGTTCATCGTGGACGACAGCGGCTGGCTGGGCCTGCTGCTGCTGCCCCTCGGGCTGCTCGCGCTCTACGGCCTTGCGTACTGGCTCCTCGTTGCGTCGTTCGCGCAGGGGGAGCGTTGGCTCGTCCTGTTCTGGGTCGCCGTGATGAGCACCGTGGTCCTGCTTGGCGTCGTAATCTTTCTGGGTGAGCTTACCACGGCCACGCTCTACGACCGCTCGCTGCGAGGTGGGCACTGGCTCTTGGGCTTCCCGGTCGCTTGGCTGGCGCTGCTGGCTCTCGGCGAGTGGAGGTTGGAGCGGCACCCCGTCTGGCAGCGCTGGCGGCAGGCGATGCGCCGCGTCGCCCGCCTCAAGGCCGATGCCCGGAAGCGCAGGAGGAAGGTCACGATCCACACCTGGGGCAAGACCATCGTGTACGACGGCAAGCGCGCGGCAGCCTCGGGCGGTGGGTCGTCCGGTGGGGGCTTCTCGTCGGGCGGCGGGTTCTCGGGCGGTGGCTTCTCCGGCGGCGGCGGGTTCTCCTCCGGCGGAGGCGCATCGGGTGGGTGGTAACTACCACTGTGGCAAGTAGCAAAAATAATGTGAATCAGTGCTAGGATTGACTTTGCCTGTAACGTGCAACCTGATGCTAGATTCGGCTGGGTACTTTCGATCTTGTCATGCTGAACTTGATTTAGCATCTCAGCAATGTCCCGGAGCACTGCAGTCGTCAGAGATCCTGAAACGCCCTGTAGACTGTTGGGGGCAGGATCACACCCTCGCTACTCATCAAACGGACGTGGTAGATCACTTGACACTAGTCGAAGCACAAAAACTGTTATTGCAATGAGAATTAGTTGGCTTCTCCTCCTCGCCTGCGTTGTGCTCAGCGGTCTCGTGCCGCCTGCGGTCGCGCAGCCCGACATCCCGCGCCTCCGCGACCGCGTCATGGACGACGCGGACATCCTCACGCTCTCGACGGAGGACCTATTGCGCACGCGGCTCGCGGCGTTCGAGGACTCGACGTCCAACCAATTCGTTGTCTGGACCGTGAAGGCGCTCGACGGCACGACCGTGGAGGAGCTCGCCAACGTGGCGTTCAACACGTGGGGCCTCGGCGACGCCGACCTCGACAACGGCGTGCTGCTCCTCGTGGCGCGCGACGACCGCGAGCTGCGCATCGAGGTGGGCCGAGGCCTCGAAGGGGCGCTGACCGACCTCCGCGCCGGGCGCATCATCCGCGACGACATCGTGCCGCGCTTCCGCAACGGCGACTACGACGGCGGCGTGCTCGCTGGGGCCGACGCCATCCTCGCGAGCATCGAGGGCACCTACGTCGAGGAGGACGCCTTTTCTAGCGATGGCTTCGACACCATGCCGTTCTTCTTTCGCATCATCTGGGGGGGCATGTTCTCCGGCATCCCGCTCTTCATGGCGCTCATGGGCCTCTTCACGCCGGGCTGCATGCGCTACTTCATGATGCTCTTCTTCATCCCGTTCATCGGCATCGGCACGATGGTGCTGTTTGCCTCGCCCACGGTCGGCGTTATCTGCGTAGGGCTCTACCTCCTCGCGTTCCTCATCGCTGACCGCTACATCGCCTCGACCAAGTGGGGGCGCGAGGCGCGTGAGAAGGCGAAGAAAGGGCAGACGACGAAGATCTACATCGGCGGCATTCCGATCACCGTCGGCGGCTCGTCGTCGTCAGGCGGTGGCGGGTTTTCGAGCGGCGGTTTCTCGGGCGGGGGAGGCTTTTCCGGCGGCGGCGGGGCCTCGGGGAGTTGGTAGCGTCCGCAAGCTCAGAAAGTGGATGCGCTAGACGGTTCCTCTGTGCGTATCATGCTGCGCAATCCAGCGATTCGGTTGCCTATCTAAGTGAACGCTGCGTGCGTTCAATAGAGGCGGTAGTTGCGCTGTCTTCTATTTTGACTCTGGAGCACATGTCTGCTTTTACCACAACCCAACTAGACGATCTGGAAAGACTTGACTGGGATGATCTTGCTGAGGTGCAACGTGTTACTCGTCCGATCCTTGAGCGTTTGGCTTCAGACAGGGCGGCGTTAACAGATCTTGTTGAGGTCAGTCAGAAAAATGGCGACGACCATTCAGCATGGGAGCTAACAGATCATTTCGCAAGGCTTATTCTAGCCAGAAGCAAACGCTCTGGTGCAAGGTTGATCCTTCTTTCTATGAATCAGAATGATAGAAACATCGTGCATAACCACAGGGCTTCTTTTACAACCATGATATTAAATTCCGGATATGGACACTATATCTATGGATATAATATTAGACATGAGGGTCAAAAAATTGAGACTAAAGACCTGCAGCCTATATCTTTTAGAAATGAGCTAGCTGGTTCTATCTATTCGATACATCACAGCTCCCTGCACTCTACAAGGCCTCTGCCCAACCATTTGTCCCTGATCGTACGAGGCCCTTCTGTATTGGACAGTAGGGTCGTCATTGATCCAAATTTGGCGCATCCAGAGTGGGTCAACGGGGGGTCTGACTCAGCACAGCCGCGCGATGCTAGCCTAACTGTTGATGCATCCAGGGTCGAGTGGGTGCTGGAAGCTATTAGGGGTTGATATGTATCAATTTATGATTGATAATATAGTTGCGATTGTTTTTGGTCTTGCAACTATAATCCTTTCTTTTATTACGCTTAAGCTCAAGCTGTCTGAGCACAGAGCTGTAGCGAGTAGAGTTGTTGGTGTGGGTAGGCAAGTTTCTATGTTCCTGGACAGGGATGCGATGTTAGAGGAAATGCTGTCAATGTATGATAGATCTAAAAATGGTGATGTAATATGGGTTCAGTGTGTTGGGTGTGGAAATTATTCCTCTCGTGTCAGGACAAAAGTTCTGGAAGCGGCTGGTAAAGGGGTCAGCTTCAAGATAATCGTCAACAACAAGGCCCCATCTGTTAGCCAGCTTAGGTCAATATTTGATCCGATTAATAGTGCAGAAGTTTTTGGTTCTGAGGATAACGCAATTAGAGTTCAGGGACTCTCGTATTCTGAAGTCATAATTGGCTTGCCGGGAGTAGATTCGTACACTGGAATTCGTGTCGTTGATAGGCACATAGTGTCATTGTTTAGAGAGTGGTTCGACGGAAGGGTACTTCAGGTTCGCCAAGAAGGAGTCCAAGACGGAGCACCATAACTCGTGAGTACGGGCAAGCCGAATCGGTTCACGGCCTTGCACCGTCTGGCCCGCATCTCTGACCTTGCCCTGTGTCACTGCCGAGCCGAGTTGCGCAGGTGAGCGGTTAACTATTCTACCCCATCGCTTCCATCTTGACCATGACGCCGTCGGGGTCTTCGAGGAAGAGGGCGTCGCCGACCTCGGTGTAGGGGTAGTCCTGCGAGAGCAGGCGGACGCGCAGCAGGTGCCACGTGCGCATCGGGAGGCGGAAGCCGAGCTGCGTCACCGAGCGCGCGCCGAGCGGCATCGGCGGCACCTCGATCAGTTCGAGCACGTCCTGGCCGTCGGCGTCCACAAGGAAGGCCTGCATGAACGTGCTGTCCTGCGTGTGCGGCGCGATGGCGCGCAGGTGCAGGCCGAGCGTCCCGACGTAGAAGGCGAGCGCCTCCTCGAAGCGGTCGGTGCAGAGCGCGATGCTGCCGAGCCAGACCGTGGTGGACGGCTTGCGGTAGGCGCGCTCCGCCGCGTTGGGGTCAGGCTGGCGGCGGCCGAAGGTAGTGGGGTCGAACATGAATCAGAAGTCGGTTGGATAGCGCGGCGGTCACGAGTGATACCAAATCCGGGAGCAGACGTGCGACCGATCCAGAGCACCGAGGCCGGATTTGGGCTGTCGGCTGTCAGCTATCGGCTTTCGGTTTCCCAGGTCGCAACCCATCAAACGGACTTGGTGTGACAGCGTCAGCGCCACGACTCCAGAAGTCATGCCTAGCCCGCAGTGCAGCCTACAGACGGCGGTGGCGTCACATAGGCGTGCGGATTCCCCGGTCCATGCGTGCCTGGGGTGGCGATTTCACGCTGTCGCTCTCATAGTGGCACGGAGGCCCCATCGATACTGCGGGCGAGCCAGACCTACGCCAGCACGGTTGTGCGCTCGCCACGGAGGGCGCGGGCGGCGAAGCGGAGCGCATCGGCGAGGCGGTCGGCGTCGGCGAGCGGGTTGTAGACGTAGGCCGACGCCCGCAGCGAGGTTTCGACCTGCGGCGCGTCCGGCTCCGAAGCGAGGTGCGCATGCAGCGGCATCGTGCAATGGTGGCCAGCGCGGCACATCACGCCCTGCGCGTCGAGCAGCACCGCGAGGTCGTGCGGGTGGACGCCCTCCATCTGGAGCGCCACGATGCCGCCCTCCGCCTCGTGCCCAGCGGGCGGCCCAATGAGCCGCAGCCCGTCGATGCCACGGATCTGCTCCAGGGCATACTGCCCCCACGCGTGCTCGTAGGCCGCAACGGCCGCCATGCCGGTGTGGCCGTCGTACGTGAGGCTCGACAGGTAGTCGCACGCCGCGGCCAGCCCGACGGCCCCAGCCGCGTGGGGCGTCCCCGCCTCGAAGCGCGAGACGCCGTCGAGGTAGACGGGGGCGGAGAGCGAGACGCGCTCGATCATGCCGCCGCCGGTCTGGTAGGGCTGCATCGGCCCGAGGCGGGCGAGGTCCACCACCAGCGCGCCGATGCCGGTCGGCCCGAGCATCTTGTGGCCGCTGAACGCGAGCGCGTCGCAGTGGAGGTCGGCGAGGTCCACCGGCCGCGTCGGGACCGACTGCGCGCCGTCGAG
>JBCDFO010000094.1:0-13163 GCA_039177895.1 Bacteroidota bacterium | reverse complement strand
GTGCGCATCGACATGAGCGAGTACCAGGAGCGCCACGCCGTCTCGCGGCTCATCGGCGCGCCTCCCGGCTACGTCGGCTTCGACGACGGCGGGCAACTCACCGAGGCCGTCCGTCGCCGCCCCTACTCGGTCGTGCTCCTGTACGAGTTCGAGAAGGCGCACCCGGAGGTGTTCAACGTGCTCCTGCAAGTCCTCGACGACGGCCGCCTGACCGACGCGAAGGGCCGCACGGTCGACTTCACGAACACGCTCGTCATCATGACCTCCAACCTCGGCTCGGACCTGATCCAGCGCCGCATGGAGGTGGCTGATGGCCCGCTCACGGAGCGCGACCTCGACCAGCTTGGGGCCGACATGATGGCACGGCTGAAGCAGCAGCTCCGCCCGGAGTTCCTCAACCGCATCGACGAGACGGTGGTCTTCCGCCCGCTGGGCCGCGACCAGATCCACCGCATCGTGGAGATCCAGGTCGAGGGCCTGCGCCGCCTCGCGCAGAAGAACCACAAGCTCGACCTCGTACTCACCGCCGCCGCGAAGGACGTGCTCGCGCAGCAGGGCTACGACCCCGTGTTCGGCGCGCGCCCGCTCAAGCGCGTCATCCAGCGCGCGCTCGCCAACCAGCTCGCCGAGCAGATCCTCGCCGGGTTCGTCCGCGAGGGCGACACCGTGAAAGTCGATGCCTCGGCGGATGGCTCGGGGGTGACACTGGAGACCGTGCCTGCCGGTACGGTGGTCGAGAGCACCCCGCTCCCCAACGGCGACGGCGCGACCGGCGAGCCGGAGGTGCGTCCGAACGCGCCGACGGCGCAGGCATAGCGGCGGACGATCCGATCAACGATCTACCGGGGCGGCTTCACGCGAGGCCGCCCCGTTTTGCGCTTGGTCACGACTGCAGACGCGCCACCACCTGATCGAGCAGCGAGGGCGCGAGCCGTGCATTGGTCGCCCGCAGTCGTTCGATAGCTGCGACTCCATCAAGGAGATCCTGCGAGGCGGCGCGCTCGATCACGCCGAGCGTTCCCGCGATGCGCAGACCCCGCGCTTGCGCCGTCGCCCTACCAATACGCTCGTCGATGAGCAGCAGGCTGGCTTCCTCGACCTCCGCGAGCAGGATCGCATCCCGCTCGCCCGGATCGAGGCGGAGGAGATCGCTATCCTGCGTCGCAGGAGCGGGAGCAACCTGGAGCCAATCAGGGGCGGCGGCGATCCAGCTACGCACAGCCTCCGGAGCGTGGGGATGCGCCAACTCGTCGTGGACGGTCTCTGGGATCGTCACGGTACCGAACAGGGCGGGAAGCACCGTAGCCGCGTCGATCAGCACGAGGTAGTGCAGCGGCGTCGTGTTCGAGACGACGGTCATTCGCCGAGCACATCTCGAAGGGTTGCGCGGTCAGCATCGAGGGCGGCCGCATTGTACGCCAGCGATGCGCCTCGGCTAGCCAGAAAGGACTCCGTGTCCCACCGAGACGAGAAGCCAAGCAGCGCCTGCACCTCTGCGAGCGTGAACGTGCCCGTTCGGTACGCGTCTACGGCGAGCGCTTCGAGGGCACGCCGGGAGAGATCGCCTGACTCAGCGCGGAGCCGTTGGGCGAGGTCGTCGGGAAGCGCGAGCGTGATTTCCATGGGCCGTGTGGGAGGAATGGATTGCGTGTACGGCACACGCAACGCTTCGTTCGGCGTGGGCTTGCCGAGCAGACCCTCGCCGGGTTCGTCCGCGAGGGCGACACCGTGAAGGTCGACGCCTCGGTCGACGGCGCGGGCGTGACGCTGGAGACCGTGCCCGCCGGAACAGTCGTTGAGAGCACACCACTGCCCAACGGCGACGGCGCGACCGGCGAGCCCGAGGTGCGCCCGAACGCGCCGACGGCGCAGGCGTAGCGACGGACGGTCCGATCAGCGACCTGTCGGGGCGGCTTCACGCGAGGCCGCCCCGATGGTGTCTGCGGGGGTTTCAGGACATTTGTGACCTGCTGCCCGAAGTGAATCCGCAAGACTAAGGTCATATACTCCCCCGCTTTCCAAAGCACTACGACGAAACCTTTCTAGCTCTTCGTACTCATCTTTCCGCACCACCACCCTAGACCCCCAAAAATTTTCCCCACTATACTCCTCATATACCTCATAATATTCTGTACATGTAACATCAATTCTTGCAAATACGTTATCTACATTAACATTAAATACATTAGATCCTACCATAGAAACAACATGTATATGAGAATTACTAAATGATACATTTGACAAATCTGAAAAACTCATGTCAACTCGATTAATAAATGCTTCCCTAAATGAAGATCCTTTCAGATTTGAATTACTCATATCAGATTCTAATATGATCGAGTTATCAAATGTTGAATAACTTAAATCTGAGAAACTCAAATCAGAGCCCCTTAGATATATATGACTATAGTTTGCATAATTTTTATATACTTCATATTCATACAATGTAGATACAATTATATTATTCACTAAAGTATCTAGGCCTATATATATTGGACTATAATCTCCAGATCTATTATGTCTTCTGAGTAATTCTCTTATTGATTTATCTGACAAAACCTTAAGCGCACCTATAGAAACCACAGGCTCTGGATCTAGAAGAAGAGGCCTTAATGCACGAGACACAATAATTGGCTCATCCTGTGCAAAACTCAACACTTGACGAACTACACTTTCCGTGGGATTAACTATAGCTTCGGGTGAAGGAGAGTAGGTGCTATCGAGAGGAGCATTGAGAAAAAGATCTCGTAGCCGTGACGTCTGCTCGAACGCGATAAGGCTATTCTGCCGGTCGATGCGCTGGTTCTGCTGCCAGAGCAGCAGAGCCTGTGTGAGCACGAAGACCGACGGGATGGCTGCGGCCAGCACGTAGAGCATCCGCACGCGGGTCAGTCGCGCCAGCAGCGCCACGGCGAAGTCGCGCGTCTCCTGCTTCGGAGGAAGCTGGTGTAGCGGATCGCTGAGGTAGGTTTCCCAGGCATCCCAGCCGCGCTCGGTTGCCCGCGTCAGCCCCGATCCGGCCACGGACTTCACCGCTACCTCGCCTGCAAGCGTAGCCGCTTTGCGCTGAGCCTTCGCCTGCCGCTCGTAGTGCAGTACCTGAGCTTCCAACTCAGCGTTGCGCTGCTCCAGCTTCCGCAGTTTCTCTTGCAGCGCCTCGGGGAAGGCGTCGTCGGGCAGATCGGGCGTAGGGGCGTCGTGCGGGTCCATGCGCAGCGGGCGAGGTGGCTGCGCGAACATAACGCCGGGCAGCCGTACGTGCCAGCGCGCCGCGTGCGGTCGTCGTGGGGACGGCGGCGGGGCGGGGCACACCCCCCGTTTCCGTTCGCAGTCGCTCCGCTCCCAGACGAACGAAAACTGTCCCCCTCGCCCGCGAGGGGGACAGATCGAACGCAGTGAGATCAGGGGGTGAACGTCGCAGCGATGATATCCAACACGGCGTGCACGTCCGCGAAAACCGCCTCGTTGCGGAAGCGAAGCACGCGCAGGCCCTCCGCTTCGAGGTGGCGCTGGCGCTCGGCGTCGTAGGCGGTGCGCTCAGGCGTGTCGTGGACGCCGCCGTCGAGTTCGATGACGAGCGACTCGGCGCGGCAGTAGAAGTCGACGATGTAGGGCCCGATGCCGTGCTGGCGGCGGAACTTGCGCCCGCGCAGTTGGCGGCGCTGGAGGAAGACCCACAGCACGGCCTCGGCGGACGTACCGTGCGAGCGGAGGTGTTGCCGGGTCTGCTTCTGATGCGAGCGGTTGCGGGTGCGCATGGCGTCGAACGGTCAGCGACCCACCGGAGCCGGTTCGGGCGCGGTCGTCTCGGACGCAGGCATGGCTGATGGAGGTAGATCAGCGCTTCGGGCACGCCCCCAGCGTCCCTCGGCGATGAGGTGCGTGGCGCGGCGGCGAAACGGCCCCCACGTGAGGAGCGCGCGGACAGGCGCGGGGAAGCGGTAGGCGTCGGGGCCGCGCAGCGCCGGGCGTATCACGAGGCGGTGGACGAGGTCCTGCACCGTCTGCGCGAGACGGATCGGGCCCTGGCGCTTGCGCTGGACGCTGGAGAGCAGCGCCGCGAGGTCGGCGTCGGTGACGGGTCCCGAGCGGAGCGTTGGACCGACGAGGGCGGCCGTAGCCTCGGCGTCCTGGATGGCGAGGTTGATGCCCACCATCCCGACCGGGCTCATCGCGTGGGCGGCGTCGCCGATGCAGAGCAGGCCGGGGCAGTGCCAGCGCCTCAGGCGACCCGTCTCGATGGAGAGCAGCGCCGTCTCGTCCCACGACCGCAGCGTGTCGAGCCGGTCGGCCACGTCGGGCACCGTCGCGGCGATGCGCGCGCGGAAGGCGTCGAGGCCCTGCGCCTTGAGGTCGGGCAGGGCATCCTTGGCGAGGATGAGCCCGACCTGCCAACGCTCGCCCGCGTCCATGAGCGCGACCATCGTTCCGGGACCGAACCGGAAGTAGGCGCCCGCCGGGTCATCCGCTCCGGCATCCGCATCGCCCACCCCGGCATCGACATCACTGGCGCGCTTCGGTAGGTGAAACCACAGCACGTCGATGGGCGCAGGGCGGCGGTCCACGGTGAGTCCCGCCATCGTGCGCACGCGCGAGTGCCGTCCGTCGCAGGCCACCGTGAGCGGCGCGCGGACCTCGTGCATCGCACCGTTGCGCTCGTAGCGGACACCTCGGATTGCGCCGTCCGCTGCGTTTTCGTCCCGAATCAGCCCCTGCACGTCCGCGCCGGTGACGAGCGTGAAGCCGTCGTACTGCGCCGCCGCGTCGAGGACGAGCGGGAGGAAGTCGCGCTGCGGCGTCATGACGACCTCGCCGTACGGGGAGCCCGCGTGGGCGGCCCACTCGGCGAAGTCGGCGAACCGGAGCGCGGTCGGGTCTCCCTGGCCGTCGGGCGCGACGGCGGTGAAGTGCGTGGTCGAAACGTGCGGGAGGCGGCGCACGGCGTCGAGCAGCCCGAGGCGGTCGAGGAGCCGAAGCGTGGCGGGGTTGAGCGTGTTGCCTCGGAAGGCACGGTCGAAGTCGGTGTGCTTCTCCAGCAGCGTCACGCGCACGTCCTGCCGCGCGAGCAGCAGCGCCAGCAGCGCCCCCGCAGGCCCCGCGCCCACCACGACGGCGTCGGCATCAGACAACGAGGAAGCAGCGGGCATCGGGGGAACTAGGAAGCGAGAGAGCCACAACGGGCAGCCTGGTGCTACGGTCCCAAATTGCCTGTGGCAACGTATGAAGCCGACATGAAGCAGACGAATCGTGAACCCTTGGAGGCGTGTTTTGCGCATACCCCTGTGACACCTCGAAACGAGGTCCCTCCTCCCGTGTGGGGACACGTGGGGATGGAAGCACTTCCCTCGGGAAGCCCTCGCAAAGCCTATGTGGTGGTGGGAATCTTTGCGAGTGAACCGGGCGCGGCTTCGAAGCCGCGCCCGGTTTTTTTTGTGGCCTACCCTCCCGAGAACCCGAGCAACTTCGGCCACCCCTGCGGATCTTCGCTCCGTTCCCTCTGACCTCCCCCCCAACTCGATGCGATCTCTGATTCTCACCGCTCTTTGCCTACTCGTACTGCCTGCGTCGGCGCAGCCAGCCACGCTCACGTTCGCCATCGACATGACCGAGGCCTCACAGGCGGGCTGGTTCGACCCAGCGACGGAGCAAGTCGGTGTGCGGGGTGAGGGTGGGCCGCTCGCGTGGGACCGCTCCGCGATGGCCGACGACCCCGACGGCGACGGCATCTTCACGGTCACGCTGCCCGTCGAGGTCATAGCCGACAGCCTCGTGGTCGCCTACAAATTCCACGCGTCGGGCGATGGCAACGAGCCGAACGGCGGCTGGGAGTCGGGCCGCAACCGCACTGTCACGCTCCGCCCAGGCGGTGCGGTCACCATTACGCGCCGCTTCGACGAGCCGCTGCCTTACCTCGCCCCGACGTTCACCGGCACCATCGAGGCCATCGAGGACGTGCCCTCGCAGCACCTCGACCATACGCGCGACGTGTTCGTCTACCTCCCGCCCGGCTACGGCGGCGACCTCGACCAGCGCTATCCGGTGCTCTACCTCCACGACGGCCAACTCGTCTTCGATGGGAGCGAACGGGACGAATGGGGCTTCGACGAGGCGGCCGAAGCGCTGATCGACGCCGGGGAGATCGAGCCCGTCATCATCGTGGGGGTGGCGAACACGAGCGCGCGGATGGAGGAGTACACGCCCACGCGCCAGATCTGGGACTACCGCCTCACGCGGACCGGCGAGCCGCCTGCCGAGGCCGCCGGGCTAGCGCGGTTCACGGGTCGGTACCAGATCGACACGGACCCGGAGGCAGGCTTGGTGGTCGCCGAGCACGAGGATGGACTTCGGGGGCAGCTGCCGTACGACACCACCTGGACAGGATTCGAGCCCGTTGACCCGCTCGTGTTCGACGTGCCGTCGGTCGGCATCACGATGCAATTCGAGACGGACAGCACGGGCCGCATCATCGGCATCCAGGCTACCCGTCCACCCTCAGGCGGACGCGGGCTCGACTACGGGCGCTTTCTCGTGGAGGAGTTGAAGCCCGCCATCGACGCGCAGTACCGTACCGACCCCAGCCGGGCGTCGCTCGGCGGCGCATCGCTCGGCGGCCTCATCACGTTGTCCTTGGGTCTCGCCTACCCTGAGGTGTTTGGCGGCCTACTCGTCGTCGCGCCGTCGGTGTGGTGGGACCGCGAGGTGCTGCTGGAGCAGGTCCAGGCGCTCGACGCGCCGACGGACCAACGCATCTGGCTGAGCATGGGCGTGGAGGAGAGCGAGGGCATGCGCCAGGGCGCGCGGAAGCTGGGCGTGCTGCTGCGTACCGAAGGCTGGGAGGACGACAGCGACTTTGTCTACGTGGAGAACGCGGGCGGCCACAACGAGGCGTCGTGGAGCCAGATCGTGCCCGACATGCTGCGCTTTCTCTACGGTGTGCAGCCGTGACGCCGTTCTGCTGTGACGCCGTGTGGTCCGATGAGCGACCTGACTACGCTACGCAACCTCGGGCCGGCGAGCGCGCGGATGCTGCGTGAGGCCGGGATCGACAACCGGGCCGAGTTGGAGCGGCTGGGCGCGGTACTGGCGTACAAGATCGTGCGGCACCAGAGGCCGGGCGTGAGCCTCAACCTGCTCTGGGCGCTCTGGGGCGCGCTCCACGACCGCGACTGGCGCAGCCTCAGCGCCAACGAGAAAGCCACGCTCCGCGCCGAGGTGGACGAGCCGCTTCAGGTGCGGCCAGGCTGACGGCCAACGCGCGCGTTATCCACGGCGCGGCGTGGTTATCCACGATTGTTGAGGACGGCGTGGGAGCCCGGTAACTTTCCCTCTGCCTCCTCCCACCGGTCCCCCGCCTCGATGCGCCAGTTCGCCATCTCCTTCGACGACCAGCCTGCCCCCTCGCAAACCGACGGGGCTCCGTCCGATCCCGACGCCATCCTCGCCGGGCTGAACCCTGCGCAGCAGGAAGCCGCCGCTGCGCTCGACGGGCCGGTCATGATCATCGCCGGGCCGGGTTCGGGCAAGACGCGCACGCTGACGCACCGCATCGCCTACCTGCTCGCGACCAAGCGGGCGAAGCCCTGGGAGGTGCTTGCGCTCACGTTCACCAACAAGGCCGCCCGTGAGATGAAGGCGCGGGCCGTGGCACTCGTCGGCGAGGGCGCGGGCAAGGGGCTGTGGATGGGGACGTTCCACAGCACGTTCGCGCGCATCCTGCGCATGGAGGCCGAGCACATCGGCTTCACGAAGGACTTCACGATCTACGACTCCGACGACTCCGAGAAGACGCTCAAGGAGCTCATGGGGCGCTATGGCATCGACTCGAAGAAGTTCAAGCCACGCGCCGTCCGGGGCCGCCTCTCGGGCGCGAAGAACCAGATGGTCAGCCCAGACGACTACGCCCGCCTCGCCGCCGACCCGTTCGAGGAGGCCGTCGCGAAGCTCTACCGCCCCTACCAGGAGGCCCTCCGCCGCGCCAACGCGATGGACTTCGACGACCTCCTCATCTGGCCAATCCGCCTCTTCGAAAACAACCCCGAGGTGCTGGCGAAGTACCAGGCCAAGTGGCGCTACCTCCACATCGACGAGTACCAGGACACCAACCAGGCGCAGTACCAGCTCGCGAAGCTGCTCGCCGCGAAGCACAAAAACATCTGCGTCGTGGGCGACGATGCGCAGTCGATCTACGCCTTTCGCGGGGCCGATATCCAGAACATCCTCTCGTTCCAGAAGGACTACCCCGACGCGACCGTCGTGCGGCTGGAGCAGAACTACCGCTCCACGCAGCGCATCCTGAAGCTCGCCGACGCGATCATCAAGCAGAACCGCGACCAGCTCGACAAGACGCTCTGGACCGACAACCGCGAGGGCGACCATATCCGCGTCACGGAGGCGCTCTCGGAGCGTGACGAGGCGCAGCGCATCGAGCGGACGATCCGCGACCTCAACGCGCGGGCGGGCATCCTGCCGCGCGACGTGGCCGTGCTCTACCGGACCAACGCGCAGAGTCGCTCCATCGAGGAGGCGCTGCGGCGGGGCGGTATCCCGTATCGCTTGGTGGGTGGGATCTCGTTCTATCAGCGCGCCGAGATCAAGGACGCGCTCGCCTACCTCCGCCTCGCGGTCAACCCCAACGATGTTGCCTCCATCCGCCGCGTCATCAACACGCCCACGCGCGGCATCGGGGCCAAGACGATGCAGCGGCTGGAGCAGTACGCCGCCACCGAGGGCCTCACGCTCTGGCAGGCCATCGAGCGGGTGCAGGAGACGGGACTGAGCTCCCGTGCGTCGAACGCCATCGAGCAGTTCGGCTTCCTCGTCGGGCACCACGCCTCCAAAGCGGAGACGACGCCCGCGCACGAACTCGCGCAGAGCCTCCTGCAGGAGTCGAAGCTGATGACCGACCTCCGCAACCAGAACACGCCGGAGAGCCTCGCGCGCCTGGAGAACGTCCACGAGCTGCTCAACGCTATCGCCGAGTTCGCGGATACGCCCACTGGAGAAGACGCTCCAGCACGCACGCTCTCGGAGTTCCTCCAGGAAGTCTCCCTCGTGACCGACCTCGACAGCGTTTCGGACGACGACAACCGCGTCACGCTGATGACGCTCCACGCCTCGAAGGGACTCGAGTTCAAGGTCGTCTTCCTCGTCGGTCTCGAAGAGGGCCTCTTCCCGCTCGCGAAGGCCGCGCAGGACCCGAAAGAGCTCGAAGAGGAGCGGCGGCTGTTCTACGTCGGCGTGACGCGTGCGGAGGAGCTGCTGCAGCTCAGCTACGCGCGCAGCCGCTACCGCTACGGCGAGTCGCAGCAGGCCGTCCGCAGCCGCTTCCTCGACGAACTTGACGGCCTCGACGACGTGCTGCGCACCGACACGGGCCGCGCCTTCCGCCCGAAGAAGGGCCGCTTCGAGCTCGGCAATGGTGGGACGGGGGGCTACGGCGACGTGGACCCGCACTACTACCGCCGCAACCTGCGCGGCGATGCGGGCCAAAAGAAGCCGCGCAAGACCCGCCGCATGCCAGCTGCCGAACCTGAGCCGCAGGGCCGCCGCATCGTCTACGACGAGGGCGAGGGCGGCGAACTCGTCCCCGGCGTGCAGGTCGAGCACCCAAAGTTCGGCGTCGGCAAAGTGCTCGGCGTGGAAGGACGTGGTGACCGCGCCTCGGCAACGGTCTACTTCCAGCGCGTCGGGCAGAAGAAGCTGCGCCTCAAGTTCGCCCGGCTGCGAGTGGTGGGGATGTAGGGCAGTGGGGCGGTGTTGCGGTGCGGCAGTGTCGCGGTAGCATGACGGGACGCGCGGCTATTGCGCGATTTCTCGAACCGGTGCGTCGTGTGCGCCCGTAGCTTGCTCGTCCCTCCGCACCCCGCACCCGACCTCATGACCCAGGACCTGCGACCCACGACCCACGACCCCCAACTCGTCGTCGTCCACGTCGAGAAGACGGCGGGGACCGCGCTCATCAAGGCGCTCATCGAGCCCAACGCGCCGGGCTACCAGCGCTCGGCGAGCGTCACCCGCTACGCCCGCCACGGCTGGAAGGCCCCCGTCTTCATCGGCCATATCCCGCACGGGCTGCACCGCTTCACCCGCCGCCCGGTGCGCTATGCCACGGTCCTGCGCGAGCCGCTGGAGCGCGCCGTGAGCTGGTACTACTACATCCGCGGCCAGGAGAGCATCGACCTGTGGGAGCGCCACCCGCTGCGCAGCTTCGTCGACCGGGTCACGCTCGTGCAGTTCTACCGCGACGAGCGCTTCGAGAACCGCCAGGCGCGCTTCCTCGCCGGGCTCCACTACGACCGCCTCTACCCCACCCTCCGCCGCAGCGAGGCCTTCCGCCGTCGGCTCCTCGACGCGGCCAAGCGCAACCTCGAAGCATGCGCCGTCTTCGGCGTGCAGGACCGCTTCGGCGACACCGTCCGCGCCTTCGAGCACACGCTCGGCTGGACGTTCGTGAAGCAGGAGAAGCGGTGGGCCGCCGCCGACAAGCGCCGCACGCTCCAAGACATCGACACGCTCAACCCGAAGGTGCTGCCTAAGCTCCGCGAAAGCCACGACCTCGACTACGAGCTCTACTTCTTCGCGCAGCAGCTCTTCGAGGACCGCTACGGCTGGCTGGCGAAAGAGCAAGTCACGCCCTAGCCGGATCACGCCACGAAGTCTTCGAGGAGCACGGCTGTGTTCGGAAAGCGCTCGGCGAGACGCCGGTCGCCCGTGACGAGCCGCACGGCCTGCGCTTGCGCGAGGGCCACGTACTCGCAGTCGTAACTGCTGTGGCCCGTCTGCTCCACGAGCTTGAGCACGTCCTGGCTGACGACCGCGTACTCGCAACCTTGCAGCATCGCCTCTGCTTTCTCGGCAATCCATAGGGCATCGGCGAGGCCGAGCGAGCCATGCAGGAGGTGCTGCCGGAGGACACTCCGGAACTCCGCGCGCCAGAGGAGCGGCACGATCCAGTCGGCGTCCCGCCGCCGCGCGTGCAGCGCCGCCGCCGTACGCTCGGTCTTGAGCCAGAACGCTGCGATAATGTCTGCGTCGACGACGATCATGGATCGCGGGGAGCGTCGTCATCGTGGAGCCGCCCTGCTCGCTTCCCCTCCGCCGTGAGGTCCGGCAGGGCCACTGGAAAGCGTTGATGAAACGCCTCCGCTTCCTTGAGGAATGGATCGGACCCAGTAGGCTTCGGCAGCAGGGCCGCTTCGAGCAGCGTGACGATCTCGCCGCTCATGGAACGCCGGTTCGTGCTCGCCCGCTCCTTTAGGCGGCGGTAGACAGACTCCGGGATGTCGCGGACGGTCAGCGTAGGCATGGCACAGCAGTCAGATCGATGTCACGGTGACATCAACCTGACTGCTGATGTTCCACGTGGACGCCGCCTACTCGTAGCGCAGCGCCTTGATCGGATCGGCGGCAGCCGTGCGGTACGCCTGCGTCGCGACGGTCACGAGCGCGAGCGTCAGCGCAGCTGCCCCGGCACCCAGGAAGACGAGCGGACCCAGTTCGATGCGGTAGGCGAACTCGGCGAGCCAACGCTGCATGAACCACCAGGCAACCGGGACCGCCACAGCGAACGCGACGGCAACGAGCGTAACGAATTCGCGGCTGAGGAGCGCGACCAGCCCTGGCACGGACGCGCCGAGCACTTTGCGCACGCCGATCTCCTTCGTCCGCTGCGCCGACGCGTAGGCCGCAAGCCCGAGCAACCCGAGGCAGGCTACGAAGACGGCAAGGCCCGCGAACACCGCGAAGAGCGTTCCGAGGCGGGCTTCGTCGGCGTAGTGCCGCCCGAAGTCATCGTCGAGGAAGACGTAGTCGAACTCGTAGCCCGGCGCGAACGTGGCCCAGGTCTCTGCGAGGTGTGCGACCGCACCAGACACGTCGCCCGGCGCAAGGCGGAAGGCGAGTTGGCCGTACCAGTCTGGCGAGAGGTTGATCACGACCGGCTCGATGGCGTGGTGCAGCGAGGCGTAGTGGAAGTCCTCCACCACGCCGATGACGGCCCCCGGCTCGCGGTCCCACGCGCGGAACATCGTCCCGACGGGAGACTCGCCTGCTGCGAGGTCATAGCCCATCACCTCGGCCGCCTTCTCGTTGATGATGTAGGCATCGGTTTCGTCGGAGGCGATCTCCGCGGAGAAGTCGCGGCCATCAATGAGCGTGAGGCCGAACGTCTCGAGGTAGGTCGGGTCGCCGAAGACGGTTGCGAGGCCGCTGCCGTCCGTTTCCTCCGGCACGTCGGTCGCCCAGCGGTAGCCGCGCGAGGTCCAGACGCGACCCGGGATGCCGCCTGCTCGCGTCATCGTCTGGACGCGCGAGTCGCCCAGGGCGGCCTGTTCAAATGCCTCGTACTGCTCCCAGATCGGCGGGGCACCGAAGGCGAAGACGACCTGCTCCTGATCGAAGCCCAGCGACTGCCCTTGCATGTAGTTGAGTTGCATCCACACCGTGCCCGTCGCAACGAGCAGGAACACGGTCACGGCGAACTGCGCGACGATGAGCCCCTTGCGGAGTGCCGTCGCCGAGCGTCCGCGTGCGACTTCGCCCTTGAGCACCCGCGCCGGGCGGAACGCGGAGAGGTAGAACGCCGGATAGCTCCCCGCGAGGACGCCGGTGAGGAGCCCGATGCCCACGAGTAGCGCCACGATGCTGGGCGTGAACGCGAGGTCGAGGTCGCCACCAACGAGGTTGGTGAAGTGGGGCCGCGCGATGCTCGCTAGCGCCAGTGCCAGTCCAAGCGCCAGCACGCACTGCAGTACGGACTCGCCCAGGAATTGCCCGATGAGTTGCCCGCGTCCGGCACCGATCGACTTCCGCACGCCGACTTCCTTCGCCCGCTTCGTGGCCCGCGCCGTGGCGAGGTTCATAAAGTTGATGCAGGCAATCGCGAGGATGAGCGCGGCAATGATCGAGAACGCCCACACATAGCGCTGATCGCGGACCGGCGACATTCCGTAGGTCTTCGTCGCGAAGTGCAACGAGGTCACCGGCTGGAGGTCCGCATAGATCTCGTTGACGGACTCCCCCTCGCCGAACTGGGTCTCCCACACGTCTAGGATGCGCGCCTCTACGTCGGCTTCCTCCGTACCGGGAGCGAGCACGAGGTAGGTCTGGTAGTTCCAGTTCGTCATATCCTCCTGCTGCTCAGGCGTGGGGAGCATAAACGAGAG
>JBCDFO010000093.1:0-13173 GCA_039177895.1 Bacteroidota bacterium | reverse complement strand
GTCCTCCTGTGGCACCTCGACGGCGTGCGGGTACGCGGCGCGCAGGTCGGCAAACACCGTGTCCTGCCACCACTGGTTCGACTCCAGCGTCGCGATCACGTCGGGGTCCACCGCCCGGACGGTAGTGAGCCAGCGCTCTTTCTCGCGGTTCCCCATCAGCACGTTCGAGACCACGAGGCGCAGGCTGTGCCTCGCCTCGACCGGTTTGGCTAGCGTGACCGACTCCTTCGGTGCTAGCGGGGTATACGGCCACATGCGCACCGCCTGGTAGAGCGCGCAGCCCGCGAGCGCCGCGCCTACGGCACCGTCGAGCAGGGACTGTTCCGCCGCGCTGAAGGTCGTGGCCGTGAGCAGCCCCAGCGTGAGGACGCTGCCTGCCGCGATCTGGAGCCGGGGGAAATCGAAGACGCGGACCCACCACGCGGGCGAGCGCAGCACAGGAACTAGCGTTGCCCCGATCCAAAACGCGGCGAGTAGCAGGGCGGCTGTTTTCATGACCCGGGGTGTGCAAAGAGGCGAGACCCTGGGTTCAACGGCGTGCGGCGGGCTCAGTGCCCCCGCTTCCGAGCCCGGTCGTCGCCTACCTCGGATCGAAGTCAGCGGCGAAAGAACTGACGCCCAGCCAACTGCCCGACATGCCCTTTGAGTTCGAGGCCGAGGAGGTAGACGAGCGCGTTCGACACATCCACGCCGGAGCGCTCGCACAGCACGTCGAGGTGGATCGGCTCTGCGGAAAGCGCGTCGTAGAGCTGCTGCTCGACGCGGTTGAGATCCGTCGGCGGTGGCTTGCTGGGAGCTAGGCTGTCCGCACGGTTCGTCTGGAACGCCGGTGCTAACTGCTGGGCCGTCGCTGGCTGGGATGGGATCTGCTGGCTTTCGATCTCCGCCACGAGGTCGTCCACGCTCGCGACAAGCTTGGCGTGGCCGCGCTGGACGAGGCGCGCGTTGCCCTCGCCCCCGTTGTGGAAGAGCGGGATTGGGGCAGCGAAGACCTCCCGGTTCTGTTCGAGCGCGGCGTAGGCCGTCAGTAGCGCGCCGCCCTTCACGCGCGCCTCAGCGACGAGCGTCCCTAGCGTGAGGCCTGCGATGATGCGGTTGCGACGCGGGAAGTTGGGCGCGTCGGGCTTGGTGCCGAGTGGGAACTCCGAGAGTACTGCGCCCTGCTCGTGCTCGATGATGCGTCGCACGACAGCGGTGTGTGCCTGCGGGTAGATCCGGTCCACGCCCGAGCCCAGCACCGCGAGCGTCCGCCCGCCAGCGTCGAGGGCCGCCCGGTGCGCTGCGATGTCGATGCCATAGGCGAGGCCGCTCACGATGGTATAGCCGCGCTCTACGAGCCCAGCGGCAAAGTGCGCCGCGACCCGCTTGCCGTAGGCGCTCGCCTTGCGCGTCCCCACGATGGCGACCGCGCGTGCGTCCTCGGGGCGAAGCGCGCCGCGCACCCATAGGTAGGGCGGCGGATCGTAGAGTTCGAGGAGCGCACGAGGGAATGCTGGATCGGTCAGCGTAAGCAGCCGCGCGCCGACCTGCTCAGCCTGCCGCAGTTGCGCCTCGATAGCCTCCGCGCCGTCGAAGGCGACGATGGCGCGGGCCGTCTTCATCCCGATCCCCTCGACCTGCGCGAGTGTACGCGGATGAGCGTTCAGCACCGAGGCGGCATCGCCCAGCCGCGCGAGCAGCGCCCGGACGCGCGCTGGGCCTACCCCGGGCACGGAGGCGAGCGTAAGCAGGGCACGGGCGTCGTCGGAGGTCCCGTCTCCTGCCACGTCCAAGGCAGCATCGGGGCGGGCAGTAGTGTGGGGCATGAAGGAGCGCGGTGGGGTTTGGCCCCCTCAGACACCCCAATGCCCGCGATGTAACCTCGTCGGCGGTCGGCGGTCGGCGGTCGGCGGTCGGCGGTCGGCGGTCGGCGGTCGGCGGTCGGCGGTCGGCGGTCGGCGGTCGGCGGTCGGCGGTCGGCGAAGAAGCAAGCCCTTTCCGGCAGCGCTGTCAAACGAACTCGCCGCATCGGAACCTTTTTCGCACCGCATTTCTGACCCTATCCCCTATCCCCTATCCCCTATCCCCTATCCCCTATCCCCTATCCCCTATCCCCTCCGCTTCCCGGCTCTGCTCCACGGCGCTCATGAGCACCTGCCTGAGCGGATCGAGGTTCTTGCGCGCCACGGCTGAGAACGCGATCACGGGCACATCGTCGGGAAGTTGGGTGCGGGCGTCAGCCACGAACGCGTCGTACATGTCTGGCGGCAGCAGGTCGGTCTTCGAGAGCCCGACGAGACGCGGCTTGGCGAGCAGGTGCGGGTTGAACGCCTCCAGCTCGCCAAGCAAGGTCGCGTAGGTCTCGCCGGGGGCCTCGTCGTTGACGGGGATGATGAAGAGTAGCACCGCATTGCGCTCGATGTGCTTCAGGAAGCGGATGCCGAGGCCCTTGCCCTCGCTCGCGCCCTCGATGAGGCCCGGAATGTCGGCGATGACGAACGAGCGGTAGTCGCCGAGGTAGACCATGCCAAGGCTCGGCTCCAGCGTCGTGAAGGGGTAATCGGCGACCTTCGGCTTGGCCGCCGACAACGCGCTCACGAGCGTGCTCTTGCCCGCGTTCGGGAAGCCCACGAGGCCCACGTCCGCGAGCAGCTTGAGTTCGAGCGTGACGTCCCGTTCGACGCCCTTCGTGCCCGGCTGGGCGTAGCGCGGCGTCTGGTTGGTGCTGCTCTTGAAGTGGGTGTTGCCGAGCCCGCCCATGCCGCCCTGTGCTAGGACGAGGCGGTCGCCGCCGTCGGTCAGTTCGCCGAGCACCGCGCCTGTCTCCGTGTCCCGCGCGACGGTGCCGAGGGGCACCCGCAGCACGATGTCCTGCCCGCTCTTGCCGGTCTTCCCGGACCCCTGCCCCGGCTGGCCGTGGTCGGCAAAGTGGTGCCGGTTGTACCGCAGGTCGAGGAGCGTGTAGAGGTTGGCGTCCGCTTCGAGGAGGACCGAGCCGCCAGCCCCGCCGTCGCCGCCGTCGGGGCCGCCACGCGGCTCGTACTTCGCCCGGCGGAGGTGCGCGGACCCTGCCCCGCCGTTGCCGCTGCGAACGGAGATAGTGACGTAGTCGACGAATTTCATGGAGGCGAGTCCGTTGTGGGCGTGGAGCCGTTGTTTTTCGTCCGTTGTCCTCGGACGGGATAGCTTCGACGCTCCTCAACGGGGACGAGACCGCGTAGGTTTGTCGCTCGCTCATTCTTCGGCAGCACTCCGTCTCGTGCCCGCACCGCCTCCCCTGAAAACCGTCACGATCTACACCGACGGCTCGTGCAGCGGCAACCCCGGACCCGGCGGCTGGGCGGCCATCCTGCTCTACGGAGCCCACGAGCGCACGCTCGACGGCGGCGAGCCGCTGACGACGAACAACCGCATGGAGCTTCAGGCGGTCGTGGAAGCGCTCCGGGCGCTGACGGAGCCGGTCCACGCCCACGTCCACACGGACAGCGCCTACATCGTCAACGCGTTCGCGCAGCGGTGGATCGACGGCTGGCAGCGGCGAGGCTGGAAGACGGCGGGCAAGAAGCCGGTCAAGAATCAGGACCTCTGGCAGGCGCTGCTCGCCGAGATGGAGCGCCACACCGTTGAGTTTGCCAAGGTGAAGGGGCACGCCGACGACGCATTGAACAACCGCGCGGACGCCCTTGCCGTCGCCGCAATGAAGCGGTACAAACCGTAACGCCGCCCCCGGTTTGAGGCTGTACTGGCACCCGCTCCCTCACCTAGTCCGTCGTGGGCCAGACCCGACGCGTTAAGGCGTTTGGCCTGGGTGAACGTTTTGGCCGGGTAAACCTGCGCCCCGGTGCAACCTTTCGTAGCGCATGGCGTCCGAAAATGGCGCGCTGCTTCACCCTATCTCCTCGGCGCGCCCTTTGCACTTCTCTGCGGCTCCTGTCCGCCTTCTCATCTCTACCGGCTGTTCAGCGTCGGCCGTCCGCATGCTGCCTGTCCTTCTTTTCCTGTTCCGCGTGGCGCTCGTCCTCGCCACCTGCGCCTGCTTCTGCCACAACCTCGCCCGCCATCGCGGCCTTGACCCGGGGCCTTGGGCCGTCATGGGGGCCGTCCTCGGCCCGTTCGGGATTCCCTTGGTGCTGCTCGCGCACCCACCGACGAACCAGAACCGCGGTGGTCGCGGCACGAGCGGCTCGGACCCGCGCCCGCCAGCGGCCCCCCGCCCGCCCCGCCGCGGACCGTCCGGGGGCCAGCGGCGCGTACGGATGCCAGCCCCTTTGCGCCGCGTCGGGTAACCCAACGCGGTGGCATCGAAACGAGCGGCGTGCATAGCTTCGGCTAGCACGCTCGCTCATGGCTTCTCCCACGCCCCTGCTCCGCCTCGCTCACGGCATCGACCGCCTGACTGCGGCGCTCGGTCGCGTCGCCTTCGCGCTGCTGGCCGTGATGACGCTGCTGGGCGCGCTCAACGCCGTCCTGCGCTACGCTGGGCGCCCGCTCGGGCTTAGCCTATCGTCCAACGCCCTCTTCGACGCGCAGTGGATGGCGTTCGGCCTCGTCTTTCTGCTGGGCGCGGCGTGGACGCTCCAGCAAGACCGGCACGTGCGCGTGGACGTGCTGCTGAGCCGCCTCAGCCCGCGCGTCCGCGCCTGGATCGACCTGCTGGGGGCGCTCGCGTTTCTCCTCCCATTCTGTGGACTGATGCTCTGGGCGACCTGGCCGATGGTAGAGAACGCCTGGGCGACCCGCGAGGGCGCGCTCGACCCGGGCGGCTTACCGCGCTGGCCCATCAAGGTGCTCATCCCGCTCGGCTTCGTGCTGCTCGCGCTGCAAGGGGTGAGCGAGGCGGTCAAGGCGGCGCACCGTCTGCGGACCGAGGAGGGGTCCTGACCGGCATGGACACCCTGGCCCCGCTCATGGCCGCCGTGGCGCTGCTGCTGATCTTCAGCGGCTACCCGGTCGCGTTCTCGCTCGGCGGGACGGCCCTCGTCTTCGCGTTCATCGGCGTCGAGACGGGGTTCTTCGACTGGCCCTACCTCCTCGCGCTCGGCGACCGGACGTTCGGGGTGACGACCAACACCATCCTGCTGGCGGTCCCGTTCTTCATCCTCATGGGGACGCTCCTCGAAAAGAGCCGCCTCGCCGAGGACCTGCTCACGACCATCGGCGCGCTCTTCGGGCCGCTGCGGGGCGGGCTCGCCTTCGCGGTCGTGTTCGTAGGCGCGCTGCTGGCGGCGGCGACGGGCGTGGTCGGCGCGAGCGTGGTGGCGATGGGGATGATCTCGCTGCCGGTGATGCTGCGGCACGGCTACGACCAGAGCTTTGCCTCGGGCGTCATCACGGCGAGCGGTACGCTGGGACAACTCATCCCGCCGAGCGTGGTGCTGATCGTGCTCGCCGACCAGCTCGGCGTGTCGGTGGGCGACCTGTTCCTCGGCGCGCTCGTGCCGGGGCTGCTCCTCGTGACGCTCTATGCCGGGTACGTCGGCCTGGTGGCGGCCCTGCGGCCCGCGTGGGCACCGGCGCTGCCCGAATCGGAGCGCGCGGCGTCGGGTGCGGCGCTCGCCAGCCAGGTCGTGAGGGTGCTCGTCCCGCCGCTCGTGCTCATCCTCGTAGTGCTCGGAAGCATCTTCGCAGGCATCGCCACGCCGACCGAGGCGGGCGCGCTCGGGGCGATCGGCGCGCTGGTGCTGGCGGCCATCAACCGACGCCTCTCGCGGCGGGCCCTCTGGGAGGCGCTCCGCGAGACGGGCCACCTCACCACGATGGTCGTCTTCCTGCTACTCGGTTCGATGGCCTTCACGCTCGTCTTCCGCGGCCTAGACGGCGACGTCTGGATCGAGGGACTCCTCACGAATCTGCCCGGCGGAGTGATCGGCTTGCTGATCGTCGCCAACGTGGTCGTGTTCGTGCTGGGCTTCTTCATCGACTTCTTCGAGATCGCCTTCATCGTCGTCCCGCTGCTCGCCCCGGCGGCGGCGCTGCTCGGCATCGACCTCGTCTGGTTCGGGGTGATGCTGGGGATGAACCTCCAGACGAGCTTCCTCACGCCGCCCTTCGGCTTCGCGCTCTTCTACCTGCGCGGCGTGGCCCCGGAGGAAGTCCCCACCACGGCGATCTACCGAGGGGCGCTGCCGTTCATCGTGATCCAGCTGATCGGCCTCGGCCTGCTGCTCGCGTTCCCCGAACTCGTCACGTGGGCGACGCAGTGAGGGCACCACGTCGGTGACGGCGTCTATCAGCCCCTCTTGCCTGGGTCAGCCCGGGCATCTATTGCCGTTCTGCGCCTACACTGCTCACCGCCTCAACTTACCTGGCCGCACGAGGTATGGCTGGTGGAGCGATCCCGCATGCATAAGGGGACCTTGGCTACGAAGCAGTTCGGTGCCGTGCCTGCAGGACGTTCCTCAGCCACCACCTTCCGTCGTCTCATCGCTCTCGTCCGGACCAAGGGCAGCCGATCCCTAACGATCTGGGGCGATCATGCCTTGGGACGAGGGGAGCAACTAGCCAAAGAGCGTGAGATACATGAGGCGGTAGACATCGGTGCTGTCGAACTGGCCGTTGAAGAAGGCACCCAACAGGCTGGCGTTCATGCCCTCGGCGCGCGATAGAATGCCCCCCGCCACATCGTTGGGGCCCGCGTAGCCGATGGCGAAGTCGTGCGCGTTGCCAAACGCATCGGGGGCCGCGATGAATGGGGCCGTGCCCTGGCCGCGAATGCCGTCCAATGGGAAGTCCCGATCCTCCTCGCTGCCGGTCGGATTGCCTCCAGAAACACTCGCGTTGCTGTCTTCGTCGGACGGTGCCGGTGAGAAGACCTGCGGGCTTCCGCCGTCGCTGTCCGCCGCGGTGATAATGAGTGTCCTCGGGTCCTTGGCCACGTAGTCGCGGGCCACGCCGATGAGCTGATCCGCGTACCGCAGGGCGCGCAGCAGGCCAATCCCGTTGGTGTTGTTGGGCAGGTTGTCTGCGCTCTCGACCTCCGCGACCAGCAGGAAGGGCATCCTCGCCTCAGCACTGTGGCGCTCCAGGATCAGCAGCGCCATCTCCATGTATCGAGTTCAACGCAGTGGCCCGACGCGGCGAGCGGTGGAATCCCGATATTCTCGACGCGCTCGCTAGTCGTTCTGTACCGCTGCTAACCCGCCGCCCAATTGCGCTCGCTCGTCCTCGTCCTCCTCGCTCTCATTCTTGTGGCCCCCTCCGCCAACGCCCAGGCCGACTGGGTCCGTCAACACTACACGAAGTCGGAGCACCTGGTGCCCATGCGCGACGGCACCCAGCTCTTCACGTCCATCTACGTCCCCAAGGACAGCTCGCGGACCTATCCCATTCTCCTCCAGCGGACGCCCTACGGCGTCGGCCCCTACGGCGAGGAGGTCAAGCCGTCGCTCGGCCCGTCGGAGTCGCTGATGCGCGATGGCTACGTGTTCGTCTACCAGGACGTCCGAGGCCGGCTGATGTCGGAAGGCGAGTTCGTGGCCGTCCGCCCGCACATCGCCAACAAAGAGCCAGGCGACATCGACGAGAGCACGGACACCTACGACACCGTCGCGTGGCTGCTCGAGAACGTCCCGACGAACGGCCGCGTCGGCGTGTGGGGGATTTCAGCCCCGGGGTTCTACGCCACGCACGCGCTCATTGACGCGCACCCGGCCGTCGTAGCCGTCTCGCCGCAGGCCCCCGTGACCGACTGGTGGATCGGCGACGACCGCCGCCACAACGGGGCGTTCCAGCTTCAGGCCACGTTCAGCTTCCTCTCGTACTACGGCACGCCCCGCACCGAGCCGACGAGCGAGCAGGCCTCCAGCTTCCGCGACTACGGCACGCCCGACGGCTACGCCTGGTACCTCGACCTCGGCCCGCTCGTCACGGTCAACGAGCGCTTCTTTGACGGACAAAACGACCTCTGGCAGGAGATCGTCGAGAACGACACGTACAACGCCTACTGGCAGGCGCGGACGCCGCTGCCCCACCTCCGCGACGTGCAGCCGGCCGTCCTCGTGACCGGCGGCTGGTTCGACGCCCAGGACCTCTACGGCCCGCTCAAGACCTACGCGACCGTCGCGGACCACAGCGTGACGCCGTCGTATCTCGCGATGGGCCCGTGGTGGCATGGCGCGTGGGCCCGCTCCGACGGCGAGCGCTACGGCGACCTGCATTTTGGCCAGCAGACAGCCGTGTGGTACCGCGAGAATGTCCAGGCCCCGTTCTTCCACGCGTACCTCAAGGGCAACGGCGAGCCCGACCTCGCCAAGGCGTCCGTGTTCGTGACCGGCGCGAACCGCTGGCGCTTTTTCGATGCGTGGCCCCCGCGCGCGGCCCGCGCAGCGAGCCTCTACCTCCAACCCGGCGGCAGTCTCGGGTTCGAGGCACCCACGGAAGCCGGTGCCTTCGAGGAGTACGTCTCCGACCCGGCCAAGCCAGTGCCGCACACCGACCAGATCGTGATCCGCCGCGACGACGCGTTCGTCGTGCAGGACCAGCGGTTCGCGAGCACCCGCCCCGACGTGCTCGTCTTCGCGTCGCCCGTGCTGGAGGAGGACGTGACGCTGGCGGGCGAACTCTTCGCCTCGCTCTTCGTCACGACAACGGGGACCGACGCCGACTTCGTCGTCAAGCTCATCGACGTCTACCCCGGCGACTACGAATGCCGGCTGCCCGATGCGGCGTGCTCCGTCCCGATGGGTGGGTTCCAGCAACTCGTCCGTGGCGAGGTCATGCGCGGCAAGTTCCGCGACAGTTTCTCCAACCCCGCGCCGTTCGTGCCCGGCGAGATCACCGAGGTCACGTTCGACATGCAGGACGTGGCGCACACGTTCAAGCGCGGGCACCGGATCATGGTCCAGGTCCAGAGCACGTGGTTCCCCATGGTCGACCGCAACCCGCAGCAGTTCATGGCGATCGCCGAGGCGACGGCTGAGGACTACCAGAAGGCGACGCACCGCGTGTTCGTCTCGCCGGAGCACCCATCGCGCCTCCGCGTCCGCGTCCTCGACTAGTGCTGTTTTATTCCCATTCTGGCGGGTTCGGCGTCACAGCAGTTGGTTCGTATTGCGTGTTGCGTATCGGATCGAAGCCAACTGGTCGGGCCCTCTTTGAAGTAGCACCCGGCACCTTCGCGTTCCGCCTTCTAGCCTCCTGACAACCCATGCCAATTCCTCTCGCGCCCCGTCTTGGGCTTATCGCTGTCCTGCCACTTATCGTTGCCGCGACGGCGGTAGCGACGGCCCAAACGCCGTCGCCCACGGAGCGGATGACCCCCGAGCGTCTCTGGGCCATCGACCGCGTCGGGGGAGCCACACTCTCGCCCGACGGTACGCAGCTCGCTTATACGGTTTCGACGCCCGACGTGAGCGCCAACGGGATGACGACGGCCGTCTGGACGGTCGCTACAGCTCCGGGCGCTACGCCGATGCGCCACGCCGAGGGCACCGGTCCGATGTGGCTCCCCTCGGGTCGTCTCGTTCACGTCGCCCCCGGCGGGCAGCGTACGGTCGCTGGCGATGGTGCCATCGCTATCGTCGGTCTGCCGGAGGACGCCGCCCACGTCGAGATCGCGCCCACGGGCGACTACGTGTCGTTTACCCGCAACGTCCGCCTTGTCCCAGCGCCGACGGAGACGTACGAAGACCTCCCAGAGACGACCGTGCGCATCCACGACGACCTCCTCGTGCGGCACTGGACGCAGTGGACCAACGGCACCTACTCGCACCTCTTCGTGGCCCCGCTCGACCCAGCCACGCTGACGGTCGGCGAGGCTACCGACGCTATGCCGGGCCAGCAGATCCACACGCCGCTGCGACCATTCGGCGGCGCTGAGCAGATCACGTGGCATCCGGACGGCCGGCGCATCGCCTACACCGCGCGCCCGTTCGACGGCCTGGAAGCGGCGACCAGCACCAACGCGGACGTGTTTCTCTACGACGTTCGCTCGGGGGAGACGACGAACCTGACCGACTTCAATCCTGGCTACGACGTGGAGCCCGCGTTCTCGCCGGACGGTAGCCTGGTCGCCTGGTCGTCGATGGCGCGCGATGGCTACGAGTCCGACCGCAACCGGATCTTCGTGATGGACCTCGCCACGGGCGACCGCCGCGAGCTCACCGAGGGCTTCGACGGCAACGCCTACCACCCGGCGTGGCTGCCCGACGGGGAGACGATGCTCTTCACGACCTCGACTGAGGGTACGACCCAACTCTACCGCGTCGCGGTGGCCGACGGCAGCCGGTCGCCCGTGACCGAGGGCGTCCACAACATCACCTCCGTCGCCATCAGCGGGACGGCCGCCGCGCCCGTCGTGGTCGTCGGCCGCCAGTCGATGATCGAGCCGACGGACCTGCACCGGGTTGATCTCGGCACAGGTGCCCTGACGCGGCTCACGGCGGCGGGGATCGAAAGCATCGAAGGGCTCGACGTGCCGACCGTCCACCGCCGCGATGTGCCGACAACAGACGGCCAGTCGATGCTCGTCTGGGAGATCCGTCCGCCGGGCTTCGACCCGAGCCGACAGTATCCGACGATCCTCTACATGCAGGGCGGCCCGCAGAGCGCGCTGACGCAGTTCTTCTCGTACCGCTGGAACTTCCACGCGCTCGCGGCTCAGGGCTACGTCGTCGTCGCGCCCAACCGGCGCGGAATGCCGGGCCACGGCGTGGCCTGGAACGAGCAGATCTCGCAGGATTGGGGCGGCCAGGCAATGACCGACCTCCTCACCGCCATCGACGCGGTGTCTGCTGAGCCGTATGTGGACAACGAGCGCATTGGGGCGGTCGGCGCTTCGTTCGGCGGCTACTCGGCGTTCTGGCTCGCCGGTCACCACGAGGGGCGCTTCAAGACGCTCGTCGCCCACGCGGGCCTCTTCCACCTCGAGAGCATGTATGGCGCGACCGAGGAGCTCTTCTTCGTCAACTGGGACCTCGGCGGGCCGTTCTGGGCCGACCCGCGCCCCAAGAGCTACGACCGGTTTTCGCCCCACCTCTACGTGGACCGCTGGACCGCCCCGATGCTCATCACGCACGGCGACCTCGACTTCCGGGTACCGCTGGAGCAAAGCCTGCAGGCGTATACGGCGCTCCGCATGCAGGGGCTGGAGGGTCGTCTGGTCACGTTCCCAGACGAGGGGCACTGGATCAACACGCCGCAGAACAGCCTCGCCTGGCACCGCGAGTTCTACGGCTGGCTCGACCGCTACCTCCAGGCGGCTCACACGCCGCCTATCGCTCCGGACGCGACCAACTAGTGCTAGTTCCGGAAGCGCCGTCGCGGTCAGGGTTGAGGCCAGCTTTAGGGTGGACAGGTGCAGGTACGGACCTGTAGACGAGAACCTTAACCCGCTCGAACGTCTGCCCCTTCATAGCCAGATTCCGAGCGGATCTGGTGTAGCATCCAGAGCGGGCGCTGTGAAGAGACCACTACCCTCACAACAGAAGCGGCCTTGACTACCGGATCAACGTGGATCGCTCTGCATCAGCCGTGCCGTGGACCTTCCGAGTGGTCACCTCGACGGATGAGGATGTGATGGCTGAGGAGCGGGAGGCGGGGCGGAGACCAGGGCCGTGCTTGAGGCACTGGAGACGGGCGTGGCGCTACCTGCTGGGCAGATGTCCCAGCGCTTGGGCTTTCGCCAGCCACGCGAGGGTGAGGATGTCATTTAGCCACACGGAGTCGCCTCTCTGCCAACTCTACTTTTCAGACTTAGGGTTTCCCTTTTCTTCAATGGAATCATCTCCCAAGTAAGCTGGCGGAACCAAAGGCACTTTGCCTGACTCGATATCTGCACGCAATTTAACAAGAGCGTCCCTCATCGCTTGTCTAGCTCCCTCAGAGGAAGTCGCAGAAATCATACGCGCCGAATCGGATACCCGTCTATAAATATTATTTGACACATGTATATGTTGCCCAACAATTTCTTCAAATAAACCGACTATCTCACCCTTGGTAACAAATGATCTAGAAATAGATCTGGTTATATTTAATATCTCTTCTAATATATCACGCTCATCCTTCACATCAGTTAGTACGTCATCATTTTCTATATCACTAGTTATGCCATCAAGAGTATTGCTCAGTATTATCCAGTTATTTTCAAACGAATCGGCCAGCACATCAGCTGGCAACTGAGTTTCTTGACCATTATTAATCTGGGATATCAATAAGTATACATCTTCTTTTGTGCAACTTACAGATTGAAACTGCGCGATTGGATAGTTCAGATCGGATAAAGACAAATCTAGAACAAGGGGTACTACTCTTCCGGCGCCGATATTTCGAGACAACGCTCCTGCCTCGAAGTGGATCCACGGGCTTTCTATATTGCTTCGTGTCAGGCAGATTATTCCAAAGTCGGTCGATTCCAGCTGTTGAGCTATCTCTGCCGACCACCTAGCACCCTTCTCTATCTCTAGCGATAGAAAAGGACGGATAGTCTGTATGACTCTTGGCAAAAAGCGCTTCAGCGCTTCAGCAACCCTTTTGCTCTTCTCACCTGACCAACTGATAAAGATTTTCATATGTCCCAAAGCTGAAACTGTGGCAACTCACAGAGAAAGGTAGCATAAAGCGGGGTGCCCTCAAGGGTACCCCAGCAGTGTCGGTACCTACCGGATTCTACCGGATGGCCGCTTCCCTAGATCGGCCCCCATAGCCCCAAAACGCAGCTGTGGCCGGTTACATCGGGCAGTAACCGGCCACAGGAGGCTCCCCGGGTAGGACTCGAACCTACAACCCTGCGGTTAACAGCCGCATGCTCTACCATTGAGCTACCGAGGAGTGGGAAGACGACCAAGATAGGGAGTCCTTTCCCGCTCCGCAATCACGGCCTGCCGGTGCGTTTCATCTTCACGGACCGTTCGTGCCTGCCACGCTCGGCACCTCGAAGACGTTGTCGCGCGGGTTCACGTCTGGGAGGTAGCCTTCCGGATCGAGCTCGACGCGCGCTACTTCGCCTGCGGAGAACTGCACCGTGGCCTCGACAGCGCCGTCGAGCCACGTTTGCACGGGGATGACGCGGGTCTCGGTCTGTCCATCCGCGTAGGTCAGCCGCACCGGCACCGGCACCGGCGCGAGGCCGAGGTCGCGCACCGTGACGGCGACGCCGTCCGCGTTCGGCGTCACGTCCACCACAGCGACGTTGACCGTCCACGTCTCGTAGAGCATCGGCGTCCAGAGCCAGTCGAGGTCTTCGCCGAGATAGCGCTC
>JBCDFO010000092.1:0-13217 GCA_039177895.1 Bacteroidota bacterium | reverse complement strand
GACGGCGTCGGCGGCATTCCGGCGATGAACCAGCCCGATGGCATCCATCCGACCGCTGAAGGCCAGGAGCGCCTCGCCGCTAACGTTTGGCCCGTGCTGGAAGGCGTGCTCCGGTAGGTCACTAGGCTGGGAACGAACCCGAATCAGAGCGTTGCGTAACGGACCTGACTCTCCGGAAAACACGGCAGCAGCATGAACGCACCAACCGGATTCAAGAGCGAAGCGCACCGGCTCGTGGACGCGTTGCCTGAGGATGCCACCTGGGACGACCTCATGGAGCAGATTTATGTCCGGCAGGCCATCGAAGCAGGGTGGGCCGATAGCGAATCCGGTCGGACCGTCTCGGTAGCAGAGGTGCGCGCGCGGTTCGAACTCGACGCATGAAGGTCTTCTGGACGACGACCGCTATGAATCACCTGCTGGCCATTCACGAGTTCGCGGCACAGCAGTCTCGCCGCTGACGTCTGGCCCGTGTTGGAGGCTGTGCTCCGGTGATTGGTGGGTCAGCGTTCCTCCAAGCGTAGAGGCCCCACTGAGACACCGAACAACTGAAGCACCGAACCACAGACTACGCCGTCTTCGGGCTGCCGATGCGGCTCTCGGTGCCCGCGAGCAGGCGCTGGATGTTGGCGCGGTGGGTGTAGGCGATGAAGAACGGCACGAGCGCGCAGAAGATGAAGATCGGCAGCGCCACGTGGTTGCCTACGATGAAGTGCTGCACCAGGAGCACGATCGGGATCGAGGCCGTCGCTAGGATCGAGCCGAGCGAGACGTAGCGCGTGGCGTAGACCACAAGGCTGAAGAGCGCCATCGCGATCAGCACCGCCGTCGGGACGAGGCCCAGCAGCATGCCGCCACCCGTCGCGACGCCCTTGCCGCCCTTGAAGCCCGCGAACACGGTCCAGATGTGGCCGAACATCGCCATCAGGCCGCAGAGCACCATCAGGAACGGCGCGCTCATCGTCGCCTCGCCCACCGTCAGCATCCCGTCAATCCGGATCTGTGACACGAACCGCGTCGCGGCGAACCCCTTGAACATGTCGAAGAGCATCACCGCCGCGCCGACCTTCGAGCCGAGCACGCGGAAGGTGTTCGTCGCCCCCGCGTTGCCGCTGCCGTGCTGCCGGATGTCGATGCCGTACAGCTTGCCCGCGATGATGCTCGACGGGATGGAGCCGAGCAGGTAGCTCAGCAGAAGCGCGGTGATGAGCGTTAGCATGAGGTAATCGGAGACGTTTCTGGGGAAAACTCTTAAATCTACGAACGTCGGGAATGGCGCACGTGATTCAACACGCCCTGGAAGCGCTTTTCATAGAAGGTTGAGGCGCAGAGCGAGAGCGGGCCGTGCAACGCCGTAAGCCCCAGTAGGAACGGCGCGTCACCGCGGATCTACTCCGGCGTCAGCACGCGGACGGCCGCGCCTGCAGGGCAGCGTCCAACGCGTCCGCTAGAGCGCGTAGCGAGAACGGCTTCGCCACGAACCCGTCGATCCCGGCAGCGGCGATGGCGGCGCGGTCGGCACGCATGGCCTTCGCCGTGAGGGCGATCAGGTAGGGCCGGGCCTCGCCGAAGCGGATGTGGATCTGCTCCGCGGCGGCGAGCCCGTCCAGCACCGGCATCATGATGTCGAGGAAGACCACGTCGAATGGCTCGACGGCCAAGCGGTCGAGGAGGGCCTGGCCGTCCTCCACGAAGACCGCCCCGACGCCGAGTTCGGCGAGCATGGCGTGCGCCAGCGTGCGGTTGGCCGGGTCGTCCTCCGCGACGATGACGCGCAGACCTTCGTAGGCATCCGGAGCGCGATGGTTACCAGCAGCCCGTCCCTTCGAGATCCAGAGCGCCGGGGCGGGGGCGGCAGGCTGCGGACTGGGCGCCGGTGGAACGCGCTGGAGGACCCGCTGCAGGGCGCGCTCCAGCGCAGCCGTGTCGAGCGGCTTGGCCAGGACCGCCTCGAACACCTCGGTGTCCTCCACCTGCGGGAGGTCGTAGGACGTGAGCAGCATCAGCGGGGTCGCGATGCCGTCGGCGCGTAGCGCTCGTGCCAGGTCGGAGCCTGACGAGGCAGCGAGGCCGTAGTCCAGCAAGCCGACATCGAATGCCTGGGCGGCGAACAGGGCACGGGCCTCGTCGGGCTCACAGACGGTTGTGACATCCATCGCCCAGCGAGACAGGAGCGCGCTCAGCAGGTCACGGTTCGTCCCGTTGTCGTCCACGACGAGGGCACGGCGGCCTGCCAGCGAGGCCTGCGAGGTCACGGTGATGATCTCGCGGCGGCGCGGCGGCGTGGCTAGCGGGATCGTGAAGGTGAAGCGCGAGCCGACGCCCACCGTGCTCTCGGCACGGATCTCGCCGCCCATCGCCTGGATGAACTCGTGGCAGATCGAGAGGCCCAGCCCGCTGCCCTCGTAGTGGCGCGAGATCGAGCTGTCCGCTTGGAAGAACGGCTCGAACACCTGTGCGAGGGAGCCTGCACCAATGCCGATGCCGGTGTCCTCGACGCAGACGCGCAGCAGGCGAGCCGCCTCAGGCGCGGGAACGGTGTCCACGCACACGCGGACGTAGCCTCGCTGCGTGAACTTGATCGCGTTGGCGACGAGGTTGCTCAGCACCTGGCCAAGGCGGCGCTCGTCGCCGAGCAGGACGGCGGGGACCTCCGGGGCGATCTCATAGCTCAGCTCCAGCCCCTTCGCCCCGGCACGCGCGGCGTGCACCTGCAGGTGCTCCGCGACGAGATCGTGCACGTCCACAGGCGCACGCTCCAGATGCAGCCGCTTGGCCTCGACGCTCGCGAGGTCGAGCACGTCATTGATGAGGGCAACGAGCCGTTCGCCCGAGCTGATGATGACGTCGGCGTGGCTGCGGTGCTCGTCGGACAGCGCGGGGTCCATGCGCAACAGCTCTGCGAAGCCGAGGACGCCGTTGAGCGGCGTGCGGACCTCGTGGCTCATCGTGCTCAGGAACGCCGTCTTGGCGTGGTTCGCCGCCTCGGCGGCGTCGCGGGCGAGGAGGGCGCTCTGTTTGGCCTCCATCAGCGAGGCTTCGGCCTCGGCCAGCTCGAGCGCGTGCCCGATGCTGTCGGCCATCAGCTCGATGAGCTCGACATCGTGCTTGCTGAACGGAGCGGACCGGGGCGTGGTGCTGGAGAAGTTGAGCGTACCGTGGAGCGCGCCGCGCACCCAGATCGGCGTGCTGATGTAGGCCGCGATGCCGAGGTCGGTATGGCAGGGGTGGTCGTGCAGGTGCGGCTCGGCGGCGAGGTTATGGTAGGCCACCGTCGCACGCTGCTCTGCGACGGCGGTGCAGAGCATGTCGTCCAGTGCGAAGCGGGTGCCGCGCTGCAGCGCTCCGTCGGGCGAGACCACGGCCGCGACGATGTAGGGCGTTTCCGGTGGCAACGCGCTGCCAGCAGGCTGAGGTACCTCGCCGAAGGTGCTCACGATGCCGAGCGGGAGGTCGAACATCGCCGACCCGGCGCCGAGGTGCGCATCGCAGAGCGCGGTGATGTCGGCGTAGGTCGAGGTCCCGAGACGGTGGAGATGTCGCAGTTGCTCACCGAAGCGAATTTGGGCACGCCGCTCGGATTCGAGTTCCAATTCGAGCCGCTTCCGCTCGGTGATCTCGTTGGTAAAGCCCGTGAGTCGAATGATCCGACCGTGCTCGTCTTTCAGCGGGCTGAGCGTCGTCAGCCACCACGCGTCTCGTCCCTCCACGGGGACCATCTCCTCGTAGGTGATGTCGGCACGCGCCTCCAGGCAGGACTGGTAGCGTGCCTCGATGGCATGCGCAGCCTCCTCAGACGTGCGTGCGCTCAGGTCGCGCGGGGTCCGTCCGCGCATCCATTCCGATGTGAGCCCGGTCAACCGCTCTAGCATCGGGTTGACTTCGCGGTAAGTGAACCGCTGGCTGAGCGGGGCCTCTTCGTCCACGTCGACGAGAAAGATGGCGACGGTGCTGTGGAAAAAGAGGCTGTCGAGGAGCGCGCGGTCGAAGGGGTGGGTCGCTGACACAGGGAGAAACCGGGGCGGGGTCGGGGGTCTTCTGCACGGGCTCACAAACACCGTTCCGCTTCATCGCTCATCGTACCGTAACACGCGCGGCAAAACCCGGCGCAGCCCTGCGGCATTCGTCAGCGCGTTCCCCCATCTGTGCTCCTCCTCTATGCCCGTTGCCCTCGCCTCCCACTTCGACCGCGACCTGTCGTGGCTCCAGTTCAACGCGCGGGTCTTGCAGGAGGCGGAGGACGACCGGACGCCGCTCTTCGACCGTCTCTTCTTCCTCTCGGTCTGGTCGTCCAACCTGGACGAGTTCTTCCGCGTGCGGGTGGCGTCGCTGCGGACGCGTCAGCGGCTCGGCGAGGAGGTCGAACGGACGGGCGAGGACCCCGCACGGCTGCTGCGCGACATCTACGCGCGGGTGACCGCGCAGCAGGAGCGCTTCGGTCGGATCCTGCGCGGCACGCTGCTGCCTGCCCTCGAACGCGAGGGCATCGCGCTGTTGGCCGACCGCCACCTGTCGCCGACGCAGCGTGCGTTTGTGCGCGACCACTTCGCCGCGCACGTACGCTCGCATCTGGATCCGGTCGTGCTCACCGCGACCGAGGCTGGAGGCGACGGAGCCCCGGACGAGACGCCGTTCCTCGTGAACAACCGGCTCTACCTCGTTGCTGAGCTGTGGCCGCGCGGCGGGGAAGGCGGTCCCGCCTACGGTCTGGTCCACATCCCCGCGCCGCCGCTCGACCGCTTCCTCGCGCTACCGTCGGACGCGGAGGCGGACAGCGCGCTCGCTCGATTGCCGCATCCGGTGCTCTTCCTCGACGATGTCGTGCGCGTTGGGCTGCCGAGCCTGTTTCCCGATTATGAGGTCGGTGCGGCGTACGCCGTCAAGCTCTCGCGTGACGCCGAGCTAATCCTCGGGCCCGACCACGAGAAGTACGGCGACGACGAATACGACGTGGTCTTCAAGCGGCAGATTGAGGCGGCCCTCGCCAAGCGGGACGAGGGCGTGCCGTCGCGCTTCCTCTACGATGCCCAGGCCCCGTTCGGGCTGCTCGCGTTCCTGAAGCAACGCTTCGCCCTGGCAGACGAGGACCTCGTGCCGGGCGGGCGCACGCACAACCTGTCCGACTTCGCCAGCTTCCCACGCTTCGGCCGCGACGACCTCCGCTTTCCCAAACAGCCGCCGCTCGACCACCCCACGCTCACCGCCGCGCCGTCGATCCTGGAGGCCGTCCGCGAGCGCGACCACGTCGTCCATCCGCCGTACCAGTCGTTTCAGCCCGTGGTGCGCTTTCTCGAAGAGGCCGCCGCCGACCCCGACGTGACCGACCTCTGGATCACGCTCTACCGCGCCGCCGACGACTCCGCCGTGATCCAGGCGCTCATGCGGGCCGCCGAGCGTGGCAAGCGCGTGCACGCCTGCGTCGAGATCATGGCGCGCTTCGACGAGGCCCCGAACCTCCGCTGGGCCGAGGCGCTCAAAAAGGTCGGCGCGACGGTGCGCTACTCGTATCCCGGCCTGAAAGTCCACGCCAAGCTGATGCTCGTCGCGCGCCGCGAGGCTGACATGGAAGGAGGCGGCGCCGAGGGCGGCCTCCGACATTACGCCTACCTCGGTACCGGCAACCTCAACGAGAAGACGGCCCGCATCTACGCCGACCACGGGCTCCTCACCGCCGACGAGCGGCTGACGAGGGAGGTGCGGAAGGTGTTCGCCTTCCTCATCGACCAGCAGGGCGTCATGCACGAGCCGGGCTATGAGGCGCCGACCTATGACCACCTGCTCGTCGCGCCGACCACGCTGCGCAGCGGCTTCGAGGCGCTCATCGACGCGGAGATCGCGGAGGCCCAGGCCGGACGGCGCGCGCACATCGTGCTGAAGATGAACGCGCTCGAAGACCCGGCGATGGTCGAGAAGCTCTACGCAGCCAGCCAGGCGGGCGTCGAGGTCGAACTGATCTGCCGAGGTATCTGCGTGGCGCGGCCGGGCGTTCCGGGCCTGAGCGAGCATTTCCGTGCGCGCAGCATCCTAGGACGCTACCTCGAACACGCCCGCGTCTACGACTTCCACCACGGCGGCCAGCGCAAGCTCTACCTCGCCTCTGCCGACTGGATGCACCGCAACCTCAGCCGCCGCGTCGAGGTCGCGTTTCCCATTCTGGACCCGGCCTGCCAGGCCGAGATTCGCACGCTGCTCGACGTTCAGCGCCGCGACACCCAGCGCGCGCGCATCCTGGATGCCGAGCAGCGCAACCGCTACGTCGAGGCCGACAGCGCGCCTCCGCTCGACGCGCAGGCGGAGACGTACCGCTGGCTCGCTGGTCTGTTGAAAACCTGACCCTGCTGGGTAGCTCGGCCGGGGCAGTTTGCAAAACGCCCTACAGTCATGCTGGTCGCGGTGGTGATCGCCGGGCAGCGGGGCCTACTCGTAGCGCAGCGAGCGGATCGGGTCGGCGCGGGCGGCGCGGATCGACTGCACGCTCACCGTCGTCAGCGCGACGCCCAGCGTCAGCGCCGTCGCCAGCAGGAACGCCCACGGCCGCACGTCGATACGGAAGGCGTAGCCGTCGAGCCAGCGCTCCATCAGCCACCACACGACCGGCGTGGCAACCACGGCCCCGACTACGACGAGCCGCACGAAGTCCTTCGTCAAGAGCAGCACGATGCCGCCCACGGACGCGCCGAGCACCTTGCGCACGCCGATCTCCTTCGTCCGCTGCGCTGCCGTGAAGCTCGCCAGCCCGAACAGCCCCAGGCACGCCACGCCGATGGCGAGCAGCGCGAAGAAGGTGAACACCTGCCCGAACTGCTGATCCGTGCGGTACTGCCGGTCGAAGTGCTGATCGAGGAAAACGTACTCGAACGGGTTGCCGGGGAAGAAGTCGCGGTAGGTCGCCTCCAACGTAGCGAGCGTGGTGGGCAGGTCGGCCTCGTCCGAGGCCAAGCGCACCGAGTAGTAGCTGCTCGTGTAGGGCGTCGGGCGGTAGGCGATGGGATAGTAGGCCTGCCGGAGTCCCTGCTGGTGGTGGTCTGCGACGACGCCCACGACGCTGAGCGTGTCGCCGCCGACGCGGACCGGCGCGCCGATGGCTGCCTCTGGTGCCTCGAAGCCGAGGACGCGCACGGCGGTCTGGTTGAGGAGCACGTCGTCGTCGAACGACGCGCTGCTGGCCTCGTAGAGCTGGCCCGCCACGAGGTCCAGTCCGTAGCCCTCGAAGAAGCCGTCGCCGACGCCCATCTGGTACATGATGGTGTTGGTGCGCTGGTCCTGCCCGATCTGAACCGCGCCGTTGGTCCAGTAGATGAGGTTGCCCGGGATCTCGCTCGACGCCGCAACGCCCCGCACGCCAGCGGTGCGCTCCATCTCCTGCCTGAAGGCGTCGTAGCGCTCGGCATAGGTCGAGTCCTGCACGCCGGGTCCTTCAACGACGAGCGTCTGGTCGATCTCGACGCCGAGGTCCTGGCTCCGCATGAAGTGCAACTGCTGCGCGATCAGCACCGTCCCCGCTACGAGTCCGACCGACGCCGCGAACTGCGCCACCACCAGCCCGCGCCGCAGCGTCAGGCCCTGCGCAGAGCGGGCGAACGTCCCCTTGAGCACCTTCGACGGCCGGTACGATGCGAGGACGAGGGCGGGGTACAACCCCGACACCGCCGCGCCGAGGGCCAACAGCCCCAGCATCCCAAGCCACAGCGGCGCGTTCGACGCCGGGTCGAGCGGGATGGGCTTGCCGACCAGGCGCTCGAAGAGGGGCCACGCAGCAGCCGTCAGCGCCAGGGCCAGCAGCGCCGCCAGGACGTTCACCAGCAGCGATTCGAGCAGGAACTGGCGCATCAGCTGGCCGCGCCGCGCACCGAGCGTCTTGCGCACCCCGATCTCCTTGGCGCGCTCCACCGCGCGGGCCGTGGCCAGGTTGACGTAGTTGACCCAGGCGATGAGCAGGATGAGCGCGGCGATGAGTGCCAGGAACGTGACCGCCGTGCCGTCGCCGTTCACGCGCGCCTCCTGCAGGAGGTCGGACGTGAGGTAGATGTCGCTGAGCGGCTGGAGCGTGAAGACGGTCCGCTCGGAACTGCCCTCGCCCCCGTGCTGCTCGATGAAGGCAGGAAACTTGGCCTCGACGGCGGCCGGGTCGGTGCCTGGCGCGAACCGGATGTAGTTGTAGAAGTCGTACCACCCCCACGCGTCCTCAACGCCGTCGCCCCAGGCTTGCACGAGCGTCTCGTAGGAGAGCAACAGGCTGAACGTCAGGTGCGACGTCTCGGGCGACTCGATGATGCCGGTGATCTCATACTCCAGGTTGTTGCCGAAGCGGAGGCGCTGGCCGAGCGGATCGGCGTCACCGAAGTACTTCCGCGCTGTCTCCGCCGAGAGCACCGCCTTGCCGGGCCCGACGAGGGCCGTGGTGCGATCGCCGGCCACCCACGGGTAGTCGAAGAGCGTCAGCACGGACGCATCGGCGGTGAAGACCTGATCCTCGGAGAAGGACTGCTCCGCGCCCGGCATCGCACCGCCGCTCAGGTCGGGGACGCGCACGACGCCGCCGCCGTAGTGCAAGAACAGCCGGGTGTACTCCTCGACCTCGGGGAAGTCCTCCAGCATCGCTGGGCCGACCTTCGGGAAGGCCGTGGCCGACTGGAAGACCGTCTCGCCCTCGCGCACGAAATCGTACTGCACGCGGTAGATCCGGTCGGCGTCCGCGTGGAAGGCGTCGTAGCTGCGCTCGTAGGTGACGTACTGGAGGATGAGCACGCTTGCCGCGATGCCGACCGCGAGTCCGAGTACGTTGATCGCAGTGTAGCCGGGATGTTTGCGCAGCGCCCGGAACGCGACGCGGAGGTAGTTGGCAAGCATGAGAGAGGCGACGTTCTGAGAGAGCAGACCGTCACCCTACGGAGGCTCGAACAAATCGTTGCGATTTGGTGAAGGCGGAGTCCGAGCCGCGTCGCGGGTCCTCGTGCTGGCGTGCCCGATGCGGAGGTATCTAAAGCGGCCGTGCCCTACGCTGACATGTCCTCTGTGGACATAAACGCGAAGCGGCGCGGGTCGCCGAGTCGTCCTGTTGGGCCGTACGCCTGCTCGGTCAGGGCGACGCACGAGCCTGCCACCTGAAGGACTGTCGCCGCGCGGGTGCCGTACGTCGGCGACGCGATGTGGATAGGCGAGAGAATGCGCTCCCAGTCGAGGCCGATGCCGGTGTCCGGCAGCGCGTCGTCGGGGGCCCGGGCGTCGTCGGCGAGGGCGCTGAGGAGGCGGTCGGAGACCTGCGCAGGCGGGACCGTGTCCAGCACGCGGTCGAGGTGGGCGCGGCCACGGACGACCTTCGGCCAGGGCGTGTCGAGCGCCGCGTTGCTCAGCCCGTAGCGTCCTGCGTCCAGCTGGCGTGGCTCGTCGGTACGGTTGGAGACATACCACAACGCCGACCGCTGCGGGTTGACCTCACCGAGGAGCAGGTTGAAGCCGTTGTAGGAGGCGCCGCGCTCCTGAACCGTCCGGGCATAGGTCTCCGGCGTAGCGTCACCCCGGAGGTAGTCCGCCACGAGGTCCCCGCGCGAGGGGGCGTCTTCCAGGTGGCGATGCATCTCGCGGACGTTCGTGAGCGCCGCCCAGCGCCCCGCCCGCGTGATGCCCATCCACGTGCCGCCGCCGCGCAGGTCGCGGCCTGCGAGGAGGTCGGGGTGTCCCTCAGTCGCCCAGAAGTCCGCTCGAGCCGTAGGGCGTTCGTAGAACTCGTCGCGGTTCGAGGCGAGCGTCAGCCGCCGCGCACCCGGCTGCCAGTCGAAGACGATGAAGCACACGGGCGGGAACGGCGAAGCGGGGAGACAGCGGAGCGGTGAAGTCAACCCCAGATCTGTCGAGGCGGTTCGCAAACCGCCCGTCGATGGTATGCCCGTGGCGTCCCTGTGACAACCGAACCAGGGAGGCGGTGCGTCAGGCTACTTCCAGGGAGCGGGAAGGTGCCGCCACGGCTTCCTGAGGCGCGTCGGTTTCCTCAGCGCTCTGGTCAGCGGGCGGCGGGGGCGACTGGAGCGAGCTGGGCGATGCCGGGTCGAGCAAGCGGGCGACGAACCACACCTGCGCCAGCCAGACCGCGTCCGACCCCGCGAGGTGGACGATCTGGATCCACACGGGAGCCTTGAGCGCGACGTTCACCACGCCGATGCCCATCTGCACCAAGTAGAGCCCGACTACCACGCCGCCGAGCAACTGCGTCGTCTGGATGTGCGTGCTCCGGGATGCGTTGCGTTCGAGCTGTCCGTGTACCTTCCAGACGGCCCAGAGGACGACCAGCACGACGAAGCAGGCCAGCGTCGGATGGACGATCCGCAGGCCCACGAGCGTGGCCACGATGGGGTCGTCGGCCGGGTCGATGCCGCCGCCGATGGTGAGCGTGTCGCCGAGGGCGGCCACGGCGCCCGAGGCACACAGCACCGTCGTGGCTGCAAGCGTGCCGACGAGGCCTACGTCCATCGCCGAGCGGATGCGCGGGCGGTGGCCGCCGTACGCCGCGTACAGGGTGAGCCCCTGCGCGCCGAGCAGCAGGAACGTGTTGACGAGGTGCCCCGCCATCCAGTAGCCACGCGCGACGGAGACGTTGTAGGCGACGAACTCCAGCAGCACGAGCGCGGCGCCGAGGGCGGCCTCGGTACCCATGAAAAAGAGCGCCCAGCCCGCGTAGCGCCGCACGGCCGCGCCCGAGGTGCCGCGCGGATGTGCCGCCTTCGGGAACGCCCGGCGGCTAGCGATGAACAGCGCCAGCGCCATCAGCATCACTACGCCGCTCGTGATGCGGTGTGTCATCTCGATCACCGTCTCCACGGAGGGCGCGCGCGGGATGACCTCGCCGTTGCACAGCGGCCAGTGATCGCCGCAGCCAGCGCCCGAGCCCGAGGCTCGCACAAACGCACCCCACAGCACGACGAGAATCGTCACGGCGAGCGTCGCCCAGGCGAGGCGGCGGAACGTGGTGGGAGAGCGGAGCATCGGCGTGCGGATAGGTGTGGGCTCCATAAGCCGAAGGCTAGCCGCTGTTCCTCGTTCAACCGGACTTCGCGGGTAGACCAAGCCTGCGGGTATCACGCTGGAAATACATCGGCCGCTTGGGCAACACGGAGCGACAAAACGGGGAGGGTGTACCGGCGTGTCCGGTGGTTGGCGTGCAACTCGCTGTCGAACGCGTGCTCGCCTTTCATCCATTTCTGCTCTCTCGTCATGCGCTTCTCTCTTGCGCGCACCCTCGCTGTGGTTGCGCCCGCGCTCTTGCTCGCGGCGGCCTTCACCCTCGCGGCCTGCGATGCGACCAGCGTGCCCAACGACCGCGACAACCTTGACCCGGGCCTCGTGGCGGGGACCTACATCGGCACGGCTGAACTCGGTGCGCAGCCTGCTAGTCGCTTCACGATGACCATGGACGTGCCCGCCGCCGCTCCCGAGGGGGTGGCCGCTAGCGCGGTCGGCCAGCTCAGCGTCAGCGGTTCCATCCTCCGCAACGGGGAGACGTTCGCGCTGAGTGGCTCGGGCGAGTTCGTCTACCCGAGCGTCACGGTCAATGCGAAGTCGCCCGCGCTCGGCGACGGGGAGGACAGCTTCACCTTCGACCTCACCACCGACGCGTCGGGCTCTGTGCTCCAGGGTACCGTCAACGGGACCGCTATCAAGCTCGACCGGCAGCGCTAGCGCTCTCCACACTCGCGGCACCGGGCGGCACTTGGCGGTAACCCGTCCGCATGCCCGCGACCCAATGAGGCGACCTCCCACGTCGGAGAGGTCGCCTCGTTGCTTTGGTTGCTCTCACGCGGACGCGCGCAGACGTTCGGCGCTGGGTACGTGCCACGCACCGTCGAGGTGCGCCGCGCCCCAGGCCGCCAGCGCGTCGAGTGCTGGCACGAGGGAATGGCCTAGCGGTGTCAGCGCGTATTCCACGCGCGGTGGGATCTCGGCGTAGGCCGTGCGGGCGACCAACTCGTCTTCCGTCAGCTGGCCGAGTTGCTGGGCGAGCATCTTCTCGGATATGCCTGGTAGTGCGCGGCGTAGCTCGCCGAACCGCAGCGTGCCCTGCCCGAGCTGCCACAGGATCGGGATTTTCCACTTGCCGCCGACGAGCGCCACGACGGCTGTGACGGGGCAGGCGGGGACGCTGGCGGAGGGAGCAGGCATGCTTACCTCGGGGTGCGTAGCTGAGGGAACGGAGAGGACAGGGCCACGCGTGAGCCTTCCCGACCGTTCCCATCCCCACAGCCTCTCACGCTCATGCGTCTCGCCGTCTTCGGAGCCACCGGCCGCACCGGCCGCCACGTCGTCACCCAAGCCCTAGCCGTTGGCCACGAGGTCGTCGCCTTCGCACGCAGCCGCGATAAGCTCGCGCAGCAACAGGACCTTTCAAGTGACCGCCTTCACGTCGTCCTAGGCGATGTCCGCGATTACACTGCTGTCGCCCAGGCCGTCGCCGGGGCCGACGCCGTTGTCTCGTGTCTCGCGCCCGTCCCCAAGGAGGGCATGGTGCAGACCGAGAGCACCCGCCACATCGCCCGCGCGATGGCTGAGCACGGCGTCCAGCGCATCGTCAGCATGACAGGGGCGGGCGTCGACGCCCCCGGTGATCCGCCGCGTGCCTTCGCAGGTAAGGTGATCCGCGGCATCATGAAGGTCGTCGCGGCACAGATTCTCGCCGACGCTGAGGGGCACGCCGATGTGCTCCGTCGGAGCGACCTCGACTATGTGGTCGTCCGTGCTCCGCGCCTCACCAACGGTCCGCACGCGGGCCGCTACCGCCATGGCATTCTGCAACTCGGCTTCGGCGACCAGATCGCCCGCGCGGACGTGGCCACCTTCATGCTCGAGGAGGCGGCCGGCGGTACCTACCACCGCGCCGAGCCGCACGTGACGGCGGCGTGAGCGCCACGCGCGGGGGGAGCCGGGCGGCCTCACAAACAAAACAAGGCGGCCTCCCGCTATGGGAAGCCGCCTCGCAAACGCTAAAGCGTCAGGGTCGGGCCTTCGCTTAGAAGTCCATGCCACCCATGCCGCCCATGCCCGGCGCGCCAGCCGGCATGGCGGGCTCCGGCTCCGGCTTGTCGGCGATCACCGACTCCGTCGTCAGCAGCAGCGCCGAGACGCTGGCCGCGTTCTGGAGCGCGGTGCGCGTCACCTTGGTCGGGTCGATGACGCCCTGCTCGATGAGGTCGCCGTACTCTTCCGTGCGGGCGTTGAAGCCGAAGCTG
>JBCDFO010000091.1:0-13372 GCA_039177895.1 Bacteroidota bacterium | reverse complement strand
CGTGACCGGGCAGTTGCGCCTGCTCATCCATGCCGAGCCGGAGGAGCATACCATCGAACCGCGCTACACCTTCGTGCTGGAGCGACTCGACGGGCGCTGGCTCCTCGCCCACGCCCACTTCTCCGTCGAAGACCCCATCCTTGATCCCGGGGCGACGCTCGCGAGCGCCCTTGAACGGCGCAACCGCGACCTGGAACGGTTGGTCGAGCGGCGCACGGCGGAATTGAACCAATCGCTTGCGGACCTGAAGGCGGCGCAGGCGCGGCTCGTGCAGCAGGAGAAGATGGCCTCGCTCGGGATGCTGACTGCAGGCGTGGCCCACGAGATCAAGAACCCGCTCAACTTCGTCACCAACTTCGCATCGCTCTCGCGCGAACTGCTGGAGGAACTGGAGGACGAGGTCGCCCCTGAGGAAGCCAAGGCCCTGCGCGAAGACCTCCGTGTCCACGCCGAGCGCATCGAGGCACACGCGCGCCGCGCTGACAGCATCGTACGCGCGATGCTCGATCATGCCCGCAGCGGTGGTGGTGAGCGGCGGTCCGTCGATCTCAACGCGCTCGTGACCGAGCACATCGATCTGGCGTGGCACGGAGCCCGCGCGCGCGACCCGGGCTTCAGCCTCCGCGTGGGGACCGATCTCGGCGATGGGGTTGGCACGGTGGAGCTCGCGCCGCAGGAGATCGGACGGGTACTCCTCAACCTGCTCGGCAATGCGTTCGATGCGCTGAGTGAGGATGAGGCAGACCGTACATCGGGAACGCCTGAGAAGCCGCATGTGACGGTGGCGACGCGGCGTCGGAAGGACCACATCGAGGTGCGCGTCGCGGATCGGGGACCGGGTGTGCCGGAGGACGTGCGCGCCAAGGTGTTCGAGCCCTTCTTCACGACGAAGCCAGCGGGCCGGGGCATCGGGCTCGGTCTGAGCCTGAGCTACGATATTGTGACGCAGGGCCACGGTGGCACGCTGGCCGTCGAGCCCACGCCTGGGGGCGGCGCGACGTTCGTAATGACGCTCCCTGTGCGCGCTTGACTGCGCATGACCTCAGCGTGGCCGTGGCTTCCTTGGGCCGGGCGTAGCTTGCGTCATGCCTCGCCTCTCGGTCGTTGTCCTCGCCCTGTGCGCCGTCGCTGCTGCGGCGCAGCCCACCGTGCCTGTGGGGGTCGTCTGGACGATCCCCGAGGACTCCGTGCAGGCCCTCGCCGACTTGGCCGCGATGGAGGAGGCTGGGGTGCGCGCGGTGCAAACCGACCTCGTGGAGAACGACGCGGTGCTGGCTGCCGCCGACCAACGAGGTATCGCGCTCTACCAGAACCTGCCTGTCGCTAACCTGCCTGCCGAGCGCCTGCGCGACACGCTCGCGTTCGCGGATCGCATGCTGCGCGAGGCCCTCGCCCGCAGCCGGCCCTATCGCTCGGCGCGGCATTTCGGACTCGCCGTGGGCAGCGACACGAGCGATCCCGCCGCCTGCGGCTACTTCGAGCGGCTGCACCGCGTCATCGACGAAAACGGACCGCCGGGCAGCACGGCGTACTACGTCTCCCGCTTCGTGGAGGCCGACGTGTGCCGCAGCGCGGTGGACCTGGTGCTGCTCGATGCGCGCGACGAAGACCCTGCAGGTGTGCTGGCGCGCGGGCGGCGGGCGCTCACGGGCACGGCGCTCGGGCTGGGCGCTGTCGGGTGGGCCGTGGAGCCGGGCGCGACCGAGGGGCATCGGGTCCTAGGATCGACGGCGCGGCAGGCGCGGGCGCTGGAAGAGGCCATGCCCGAGGCGCTCGCGCTCGACCCGTACGCCCTGTTCGTCTACCGCTGGCGCGACAGCGACGCCGACGCCGCGCTCCTCGCCACCGATGCCACGACGACGGAGTACGGCCTGCACGATGCCGACGGCCAGCCGCGCCCGGCCCTCGACGTGGTGCGTGGGCTCTACACGGGCCAGCAGACCCTCTTCGCCTTGGACGCGGGCTACCCACCGCAGGGGCGGCGACCGACGCTGCTCGTGATGGTAGGGTGGCTGCTGGTGCTCTCGCTGGCCTTCCTCCACTGGAACACGCCCACCTTCCAGCTGCTCGCCACCGAGCACCTCGTGCGTCCGACGATGTACCAGGACGCGGTACGCCGGGCGCGCGGCGTCGAGAGCTGGCCGACGGCCGCGCTGGCCGGGGTGCTCGCGCTCAGCTTCGGGGTGGTGTGGGGCATCGCGCTGCGCACGCTCGGGCACACGGAGGGGCTGACCCTCCTCGCTTCTGGTCTCCCCGAACACATCCTGCGCGGCCTGAACCTGTTGCTGCGACAGCCTGCGCTGCTCGTGGTGCTGCTCGCCAGCCTCTACGCGCTCGGCCTGCTGCTCAACGTCATCCTGATGGCCGTGCTGGCTCCGCCGAACAGGCTGCTACCCGCCCAGGCGCTCACGTTGGCCGTCTGGGCGCGGTCGCTGATGCTCCTCCCCTTAGGAGTCGCCATGGTGGTGGCGTCGCAGCCGCCGAGCCTCGGCCTTGCCCTCGTGGCCCTGGGGCTGCTCGCGGCCTGGCTGGTCCTCGAACTGGTCGCGCAGGTGCGCTCGCTCATCGACCTGGCGGGCGTCGCGCGGATGGGGCTGGGGCGTGTACTCGGCGTCGGCTTCCTCGTGCCGTTCGCGCTCACCGTGCTGACGCTCGGCTTCGTCGCAGCGGCGGCACGGCCGGAACTGCTGTTTCTGTGGCACGTCGTGACGCGCAGTTGAGGGGCGCTCGCAACTGAGGGGTGCTACCCGCGTGCGAGGCGGCGTTCGAGGCTCTGCAGAAGGGCATCGTAGCCGCGCCGGGCGAGGACGCGCTGGAACGAGCGGCGGTAGTTCTCTGCCGTGCTCACCTCATCGATGGTGATGTCGGTGACGGCCCAGCCGTCGCCCATTTTCGCGAGGTCGTAGACGACCTGCGCCTGCGTGTCCCGATAGGTCGTCGTCGTGGTCGCCGTGGCCGTGCTGCCGTCCACCGCGACGCCGTCGTAGGCGACCGAGGCGCGGTAGAGATCGAGGTCGGCCAGCGACTGGCTGCGGACGATGCCCGAGAAGACCTCCACGAACCGGTCTTTCTGCGCCGCGTCGAGCGTGCCCCAGGTGTCGCCGAGGGCGTAGGCGCTCATCGCGCGGAAGTCGATCACATCGTTGATGAGTGTCTGGAGCCGCGTGCGCTGCGCGTCGGTGTAGGACGACGACGTGCCGAGGATGGTCTTGATCTCACGGTCGCGCTCGCGGAGCATCTGCTCGATGGCGGAGCCGTCCTGCGCGAGGGCAGGCAGCGCGACAGCAACGGCGAGAGCCGCGAGGGTGACGAAGCGGAAGGCAGAACGGAGCATCGGGGGAAGTCGGAAGGTGTCGGGGTTCAACCGCGCACCAAGCCGCCGGTTCGTCCGCCGAGGTCACGCGGCCCTCGCGCTCCGCCACGCTTTCGCACGTTTACTTCTCGATCACGACCGGCGTGCCGGGCATGACTTGGTCCCAGAGGATGTCCATGTGGACGTTGCGGAGCGCTACGCACCCGCGCGTCCAGGCCCGCTGGTTGCCGGAGCCGTTGCCGTGCAGCTCGATCAGCCCGCCGAGCGCCGTGTTCTGCGGCGGCTCGCGAAACTCCTCCTCCGCACGCACGATGGTCGCGTACTGCTGGGCCGTGATGAGGCCGTCGCGGAGGCCACGCTGGGCGTCCTCCGAGTTGGGGTAGTTGATGACGAACGCCCGGTAGTACTGCGAGCGGCCGTTGAGGCGTGTCACGAAGTAGGTGCCCTCGGGGATGCGGTAGTGCTCGTGCTCGCCGAGGCGCGAGCGCCGCACCTTGTCGTCCACCGGGTTCATCGACACGTCGATCTCCATCGTGCGGACGAGGTCATGGCCTTCGTAGACGAAGAGCAGCCGCTGCTCCTTCGACACCTTGAGCCAGAGGTTCGAGAGCTCATTCGTGCGCACCCACCCTTCCACGAAGCCCTGCCGAACGTAGTGGAAGCCGCCCGAGCGACGGAGGCCCTGCACGGCATAGCGGTACTCAAGCTGGCCGATGCGCTGCCCGCCCGGTGCGTCGTACACAACGACCCCCCGTTGGGTGGGATAGTACACCGGCAGGTTGATGTTCAGCCCCTCGACCATGTCGTTGGGATGGACGTTCGCCGGGAGCGAGGCGCTGGTGCCGCCGCCGAGCAGCGGGACGGGGAACGCATACACCCCGCTCGACGGTGCAGGCCCGGCTGCCAGCTCTTGGGCGGAAGACGGCGTGCTGAGTACGAAAAGGGCGCAGAGGAGGGCCACGCAAACCGGCAGGCCGCCGACGACGGGACAGCGTCGCATGAGGACCGAGGCGCTAGGAGGGGACGGGCTAACCCGCGATGTGGGTAGAGGTTGACGCATTATACGACATACTCCAGCGGAAGGCTTCAAGTGTTCCTTCAAGAACCGCACCATCGAGCACGCGGACGCCGCTTTCGCGCACCTCCGGCGTCGCGTTGGCGGGCGCGAAGCCGTGCCCGACCGTCTGGAGTGCCCCGATGTCGCCGCCGGTGTCGCCGATGAACGCGAGCGCGTCGAGCGACAGGCCCTCCTCGTCGGCCACCCACCGCATCGCGTCCGCTTTGGTCAGGCCGGGTGGAACGACATCCACCGACACCTCAGTATGGAAGACATGAAACCCGGCGCAGCGCTCCGCAACGAACGCTTCGACTTCAGGCAGTGCCGCCTGGATGATCGCCTCGGTCGGCGCGACGAAGCCTGCCTGGGCGCGCTTGCCGTAGTCGATAGACAGGCCGTCGTGCGCGGGGACGAGGGTGTCCTCGTAGAACGCGCGTACCTCCGCGAGCGCCTCCCGCTTCGCAGAATCGAGCGCTGGATGCCAACGCGTGGTCCCGGAGGTAAGGTCGAACCAGCCCGCGCCGCTCTCGAAGAGCACGGGGCCTCGCACGTCGAGCGCCTGCGCGACGGCCTCGGCGTAGCTGTAGGGGCGGCCCGTGCAAAGGCCGAACCGGGGGGCTAGCGGGTCGCGGATGAGCGCGTCCAACTCAGCGAGCCGGGCGAGGTCCCAGGGCTGGTACGGCACCGAGAGGCAGCCGTCGATGTCGGAGAGGAAGAGGCGGATCACGGCGAAGCGGTCGAGGGTCGAGGGTCGAGGGTCGAAAAGGTGTTGGCACTTCGAGCGTGGGTCAAGCCTCGCTGCATTCCTCCCCGGCTTTTCGTCTCACCGATTCCTCGTGCCTTCGTCTCCTCGCCTCGTCAGCTTCTACCGTACACGCATCGGGACACCGACGGGGCGGATCGAGGGCAGCCGCGTCCCTGGCAGCGTGGTCTGCCCGGCGGCGAGCGACACATACGAAGTCTCCCCCTCCTGCGTGACTTCGAGCTCGATGGGGAAGCCTGCGAGCAGGCCGTTGTCGTCCTCCACGGTCCATGCGAGCAGGCCGGTGGAATCGTCCCAGCGCGCGCGCAGCGTGGGGATCTCGGTGCCGTAGACCCAATACGCGAAGAAGGCATCCAGGTCGTGCCCCGACTCGTCCTCCAGCAGCGTCTGGAACGCGACGGTCGAGAGGGGGCGTTGGTCGATGCCATACGCGGCGTAGGCGCGGCGGAGCGCGCGGAAGTACGCATCGTCGCCGAGGGTGAGGCGCAGGAGGTGGTTCACGCAGCCGCCCTTCAGGTAGACGGTCGCGCCGATGAGGTCCATCGGGTCCTCCAGCGCGTCGGGCACGAGCGCTTGGCGCGCGTCGAAGAGGTCGTTGCCGGTGTCGAACTCGGCCATGCGGACCCACAGGCGGCGGGCCACGTCGGGTCCGTCGGCGGCCTCGTAGAAGAGCGTCGTGAGGTAGCTCACGATGCCCTCGGAGAGCCAGAGGTCGGCGTAGTCCCGGATCGTGACGCGGTTGCCGAACCACATGTGCGCGATCTCATGGACGTTGACCTCCTCGACGATATTCTGGCCGCGATAGCTCTCGCCATAGAGGTCGTGCCGCAGGAACGACGTGGCGGCGTTCTCCATGCCCGCGAACGGGATAGGGACCTGGGCGGTCGCATAGGTATCGAACGCGTACGGCCCGAGCGTGGAGTCGAAATACGCCAGCGTCTCGGGGGTGCGGACGAGCCAGCGCGCGGCGGCGGAGTCGGCCGCGAGCAGGTGATGCCGGATCGGGATCGTCGCGCCCGAGGGCAGTGTGACGGCCTGCTCGGTCGTGGCGAAGTCGGCCACGGCGAAGGCGAAGGTGTAGACCGGCACGGCGGCGTCCACGGTGTAGGTCCAGCGCCGCCACCCGCGCGGCACGCCGTCGCTGGCATCGGCCACGAGCGTGTCCGCCACGAGTGCGCCCGAAGCCACAACCTCCAGCGAGTCCGGTGCGGTGATCGAGAGCCGCAGCGCAGCGGGGTCGGCGGGGTGGTGGACGGCGGGCAGCCAGGACGCCCCGCGCAGAAACTGCGAGTCGGTAAGCGTGACCGTCTGCCCAAACGCCTCCTCGACGTAGAGCCCATCGTTCCGCCGGTCCTGCACCACGTAGCCAACCTCGACGGTCGAGAGCGTGTCGCCGACATCGGAAGACGGGGTCAGCGGCACGCGCAGCAGATCGCCCTCGCGCACCGCCTCGACGGGCACGTCGTTGACACGCAGCGCCTTGAGTTGGTCCGGCTCCTCGAAGCGCAGCACGAGCGCTTCGGTGTTGGGCGTGTGCCGGACGTGCAGCCGCGCTGTCCCCGCGAGCGCCATCCGTCCTGATCCGCCGCCTGCAGGGGCATCGGGGGCTACGGTGAGGCTCACGTCGTAGGCGAGCACGTCCACGCCGTCCTGCGGGCGCACCGCCTGCGGGTCGCGGTCGCACGCGGCGAACAGGAGGGCGAGCGTGAGGAGGAGGGCTGTCCGAAAAAGCTCTCCCCCTGGACAGGGGGAGGTGGAGGGGGTAGACCTGCTGAGCACGAGGCTACTTCCTGCCGAGACGTTCAACCACCCCCATCCCCTCCTGTCCAGGAGGGGAGCTGTCGTCAATCGCCACCACGCGGCATACTCCACTACTCCTCGCCGTCGAGGGCTTGCGCGAAGACCTCCACGAAGGCGTCCGAGATGCCCATCGACGAGAAGCCGCCGTCGTGGTAGAGCGTCTGCATCGTCACCATACGCGTGAGGTCGGAGAGCAGCGTCACGCAGTAGTCGGCGCAGGAGGCGGCGTCGGCGTTGCCCAGCGGCGCGATGCGGTCCGCGAACTCGAACATCGCGTCGAAGCCCTTGATGCCTTGCCCGGCGGTCGTGCGGGTCGGGCTCTGGCTGACCGTGTTGATGCGCACGCGGCGCTCGCCGAGCCAGTAGCCGAAGTTGCGCGTGATGCTCTCCAGCAGCGCCTTCGCGTCGGCCATCTCGCTGTACTTCGAGAAGACGCGCTGCGCCGCGATGTAGCTCAGGCTCAGGATCGACGCGCCGTTCGCAATCGCCTCGGCGTCGATGCCGGCCTTGATGATGCGGTGGAGCGACATCGCCGAGATGTCGAGCGTCTTGTGGTACCAGTCGTAGTGCAGGTCCGTGTACGCCCGGTTCTTGCGCACGTTGAGGCCCATCCCGATGGAGTGCACGACGAAGTCGCACGGCCGACCGAAGTCCTCCTGGGCCTTCGCGTAGACCGCGGTGATGTCGTCCATGCTCGTCGCGTCGGCGTAGACGATGGGGCTGTCCGTCTTCTCGGCGAGCCCCTCGAGGGAGCCGAAGCGCTTGGTGACGGGTGCGTTGGAGAGCACGAAGCGCCCGCCCTCGCGGTGGATCGCCTCGGCGATGTGCCACGCGATGGAGTTCTCGTCGAGCGCGCCGAAGACGAGGCCGACTTTGTTGGTCAGGAGGCCGTGAGCGGGGGTGTCAGCCATGGGTCGAGGGAGACGGGTGCAGGTGGGAACGTGTGGATGCATGAAGGTAGGCACGGTGTCCTCGGTCGTGCATGGCGCGCGGCCCCTGGTGAAGAGTGAGGAGGAAAGAGTGAAGAGCAGGGAGGTGGCAGCCGCCGAATTCGTTTGACCCCGCCGCTGAAGCTAGTTCGCTTCTCAGCCGTCAGCCGTCAGCCGTCAGCCGTCAGCCGTCAGCCGTCAGCCCAAAGAAAACGGGCACCCCGCCATGACGACGAGATGCCCGGGAGGGGCTTGGTATGAAGCGGTCCTACTTCTTGCTGATCCAGAGCGTCGGGTCGCCGTCGGAGGCACCGTCGCCGGGGGCGGCTTCGAGGAGCGCGGCGACCTTATCGCGCATGGCCTGCTTGAAGACCGGCTTCGAGAGGTAGTCGGTGAAGCCCGCTTCGAGGCAGCGGCGGCGGTCGTCGGGGTAGGCGTAGGCCGTGAGCGCGAGCAGCGGTAGGTGCGCGATGTCGGTGTCCTCGCGGACGAGGCGCGCGGCCTCCATGCCGTTCATGCCGTCGCGGAAGTTGAGGTCCATAATGACCACATCGACGTGCTCGCTGCGCATCGTCTCCAGGGCTTCCTCGGCGCTTTCGGCTTCGAGGATGCGGTAGGCGTCGCGGAGGTAGAAGTAGAGCAGGCGGCGGTTCTCCGGGTAGTCGTCGGCCACGAGCACCGTGGGCCGGGCGTCCTCGCTGGCAGCGGGCGCGGGCGACGTGGAGGGGGACTCAGTAGTCATGCGGGCGGAGGCCGTGGTGGCGGGTTCTGTGGTTCTCGGTAAGGTACGGGCTCAATTCTCGGTCCAAAGTCGCCAGGCTCAGGCGCACGTACGCCGAAACGCGCCAGATCGGCGATATGGACGGTCTTCGCCGTTGCGACGAGGAAAGAAGTACCGCCGCATGGGTCGTTTCGATGTGCCTGCCCCTACGGCTTCTGAGCAACGGGACCGTAGGCCTCAGCGAGGGGGCGGCAGAGCGACGCCATCGCATCGTGGATCGCGCCGTTGCTCGCGATCACGCTCCCGCTCACGAGCGGCGCGGCGAGGCCCGGCAGCGCGGAGATCTGCCCGCCTGCCTCCTCCACGAGCAGCAGCCCAGCGGCGATGTCCCACGGCTTGAGGCCGCTCTCGAAGAAGCCGTCGTAGCGCCCGCACGCCACCCACGCGAGGTCGATGGCGGCGGCTCCAGGGCGGCGTAGCCCGCGTGTCGCCTGCATGAACTGGCGCATGGTCGCGAGGTAGCCATCGACGTAGCGGAAGTCGCGGAAGGGGAAGCCCGTGCCGATGAGGCTGTCGTCAAGCGTGGCGGCCTCGGAGACGCGGATCGGCGCACCGTTCAACTCGGCCCCGCCGCCGCGCACCGCGGTGAACAGCTCCCCCGTCGTGACCTCGTAGACAACGGCGACAGTGACCTGGTCGCCTTCCTGCAACGCGATCGAGACGGCGTAGGGCGGGACGCCGTGCGTGAAGTTGGTCGTCCCGTCGAGCGGGTCGATGATCCAGCGCCGGCCGTCGAACGCGGCGGCGTGCTCCAGGCTCGTGCTCTCCTCGGCGAGGAAGGCGTCGCCGGGGAAGGCGCGGCGGAGCGTGTCGAGGATGCGCCGCTCAGCCCCCTCGTCCACGACCGTCACGAGGTCGTGCGTGTCTTTGGCGCGGATCTGGTCGGCGGAGAGCTGCCCGGCGTGCTGCCGGATGAACGCCCCGGCACGGAGCGCCGCCGCGACCGCGACATCGCGAGAGAGTTCGAGCATGCGATCGAAAGTGTGAGGTCGGAAGTTCGAAGGAGGAAGTTGGGGGCGCAGGTAGTGAAGAGTGAAGGGTAAAGCGTGAAGAGCAGACAGGGTCGGGCCAGTGGAGGCGGATCGGAAGAATGAGGGCATTGTTAGCGAGGTGCTTGCGTGGCACTGCGCCGCCGCCCACCTTCCCTCATACTCTCGACTCTCACACCCCGCTCGCCTGTGCGCCTGACCGCCCCGCTGCTCGTTCTCCTGCTCCTCGCTGCCGGGTGCCGCGACGAGGTCGCGCCACCGCCGCCCGACGACCGGGCCGAAGCGCTGCCGCTGCTTGACCGCCTCGACCGCACCGCGCTCGACAGCACGTTCGCGGCCCTCGCCCGCCGCCCGTACGTCCTCACGACCGTGACGGCGCAACTCGACAGCCTCGGCGCCGTGCTCGGGCAGCGCACCGAGGTGCTGCGCATCGCGCCGGGTGCCGCGCCGGAGGTCGTCCGCGTAGACTCAGTGGGGGCGTTCGAGTTCGGCGGCTTCGCCCGCTTTGCCGAGGCTGACGCGGTAGTCGCGCGGCTCGCAAGCCCGCTCGGGCGCATCCTCCCCGACGAGCCGTCCTACCTCACCCCGCGCGGCCAGGAGTCCTACGCCTACGCCCTCCGCGACACGACCGTCGCCGGACAGCGCCTCACGCTCGTAGACGTGGCCGTCCGCCCCGGCTTCGACGACCGCCGCCTCCGCCGCGTACGCTTCGCTGTGGACAACGAGGCTAGGGCCGACGAAGACAGCGGCGCGCTGATCCGCACCGCGCATCTCGTGCGCACCGACCGCTCCGTCCTCTTCGACGCCGACCTCACCCTCGACTTCGCACTCGCGCCAGACAGCACGGGGGCGTGGCTGCCCAGCACCGTCACCTTCACCAACCGCATCGACGCGCCGGGTACCGAAGCGCGCTGGTTCCGCGTGACGCGGACCTACGAGCCGCTCAGCAACGGAGGAAGGGAGAGCGAAGCGAGTGGGTCTGGGCGTTAGTCGCGCGCCTCCGCGGTGGCGTCGCGCAGGGCTTTGAACTCGCTGCCCTCGCCCCAGTTGGGCCACGTCGCGCTGTTACCGAGCCGCTCTGCGACCGCGTAGATCAACTGGGCGTCGCGGACGATGCCGCGCAGGTCCCAGTCGGGCGACCACTCGTCGCTCTGCTGGTGGTAGTAGTTGGCGGCCCAATCCGCCGCGATCTCCGCGGCCCGCTCGGTACCGCCATCGACGAGGTCGCTGCCGGAGCGGAAGCTGACGGCTGGGACGCCGGCCTGCGCGAAGGCGAAGTGGTCGGAGCGGAAGAAGCTGCCCGCCGCCGGGTTGGGGTCGGGCGAATAGCTCCGGTCCAGCTTGGCCGCCTCTTCGGTCATGAGGTCGAGCAGGCCGAGTTGAGCGCTGCCCGAGATCGAGAAGTCTCGGGTCGGACCGTGCACGCCGGGCGCGTCGACGTTGAGCACGCCGACCGTCGTCGCCAGCGGATAGAGCGGGTTGGCGGCATAGTATTTCGCGCCCAGCAGCCCGCTCTCCTCCGCCCCAACGGCGAGGAAGACAAGGCTGCGCTCAGTCCCGCCGGCCTCCGCGAACGCGCGGCCCATCTCGATCATGAATGCCAGCCCCGTCGCGTTGTCGATCGCGCCGTTGTAGATCGTGTCGCCCGTCTCGTCGGGCTGGCCGACGCCGAGGTGATCGTGGTGGCCGGTGAAGAGGATGTGCTCGTCGGGGCGCTCCGTTCCGGGCAGGATGCCGACGACGTTCTTGGCGGCGATCTGCTCGCTACGGGTGATCAGGGTCGCGTCGATGGTGGCGCCTAGCTCCATCGGCTGGAAGTCGGAACGCTGCGCCATTGCCTTGGCGTCGGCGTAGGTCGTGCCTGCGGCCTCGAAGAGGCGGCTGGCGATGTCGACGTGCATCCAGCCTTGCAGCGCCGAGTGCGCCGCAGCAGGGTCCTCGCGGACGATGTCCAGCGTCACGTCGTTGCCATTGGAGATGACGCCCCAGGGGTAGCTGGCCGGTTCGGTCTCGTGGATGACCAGGATGCCCGCTGCGCCGCGCCGGGCAGCCTCCTCGTACTTGTAGGTCCAGCGCCCGTAGTAGGTCATCGCCTCGCCGCCGAACACGCCCTCACCGACCTCGAAGTCGGGGTCGTTGACGAGCGCCACGATCACCTTGCCGCCGACGTCCACGTCCTTGAAGTCGGACCAGTCGCGTTCGGGGGCGTGGGTGCCGTAGCCGACGAAGAGCAAGGGCACGTCGTCGAGCCGGACCTCCGCCATGCCGTTGACGGGAGCGCGCACGGCGAGGTCCTGGTCCTGCACCATCGCGACGCGCTCGCCGCCGATGGTGAGGAACAGCTCCGGCGGGTCGTCCATGATCGAGCGGGTGAGGATCACGTCCTGCGTCCAGGTCCGCGAGCCGTCAGGGCGCAGGTCGCCGCCCGGCTGCAGCCCGACGCTGGCGAAGGCGCCTGCCAGGTAGGCGACGGTCTTGTCCTCGCCCGCCGTGCCCGGTGCGCGGCCCTCGAACCAATCGTCCGACAGCGTGCGGATGTGCTGGTCAATGCGCTCGATGGAGAAGTCCTGCGCAGCGGCGGGAACGGCAGCGCACAGCGCGAGGGCGCAGACGGTGGCAAATAGGCGGGTCATAGCGAGGAATTCGTCTGGAAATAAGTATGCCGCGTGCACGGCCGGAGGTCGCGACGGGATCCCCCGGCGGCCAGGATTCGCATCGCCGTGCCCGTCGCGTCCAGACCCTCGCCGGGCAGCGCCCCAAACCCATCGCCGTCCGCGTTGACGACCGCCGACCTCGCTTTCACGCTTGCGCCCGACAGCACCGGAATGTGGCTGCCGAGCAGTGTCACCTTCACCAACCGCATCGACGGCGCCGGGGACCGCGGCGCGCTGGCTCCGCGTGGCGTGCACCTACGAGCCACTCGGCGACCAGTAGCGCCCGTTTGCTCTGAAGGCTGACCCAGTGTTGCAAGGGAAAGATGCCATGGTCGCAAAGGGGTGGAGGTCGGAGCTCCTTTGCTGGAAAGCCCAGCGTTAGTCACACGGTAGGCAACCAGGCTGGGGATGAGGGTGGCGCGTCTATCCCTGTCTCTGGTAAAAATTCGACAATACCTCGAAGCTTTGTAGAAAACTCTGGATTAATTAGCTTGGCTTCCGTGGCCGTAGTCTTTCCGGAACCTAAAGCATGCTTCTCCTTCGCTACTCGAGTACTATTTTTTTCTGCGTTGCTCTTGGGGTCAGCAATGCTACCGCTCAGATACTACCGGTCTCAATCGGGCTCACTTCCCCTGACGCAGAGGTGGAGGGGCACTTTGGCCAATCCGTTTCTGGTGCTGGAGATGTGAACGGGGACGGGTTCGCCGACATCATCGTTGGTGCTCCCAATGAGGACCCTGGTAGTGCGCCTGACGGCGCAGGTCGTGCCTACATCTATAGCGGAGACGGTGGAGAACTGATCTACGCCTTTACCTCGCCCAACGAGCAACTACAGGGAGCCTTCGGCTGGTCGGTGTCGAGCGCTGGGGATGTGAACGATGATGGCTTTGCCGACGTGATCGTGGGGGCATGGAACGAGAGCCCCGGTATGAGTCCGGATAGTGCGGGCCGCGCCTACGTCTACAGTGGTGCGACGGGGGCGACGCTCTACACGCTCACCTCGCCCAATGAAGAGCAAGGAGGGGCCTTTGGTTATGCAGTGTCAGAGGTCGGCGATGTCGACGGGGATGACATTTCAGACCTAGT
>JBCDFO010000090.1:0-13537 GCA_039177895.1 Bacteroidota bacterium | reverse complement strand
CTAGCCCGACGTTCACCAAGCAGGTCACCCTCGTCGTCCGCGGCCCGCTCGATGTGCGCACCGAGATCAGCCGCGTCTACGGGTACACCTACTGATTCCACCGCCGCCATGGGCTCTCGTGTATTTCAAGACCACGCGCTCTCGCTGCTGATCGGCGGCGGCGTGCTCGTGCTGCTCCTCGGCGTGGTGACGCGCACACAGGAGGCCAACGTCGACACCGCGCTGCGCTACGACGCGAGCCAGAAGTCGTACGGCCTCGTTGAGCTCATCGAGCGCGACCTGATGAACATCGGCGTCGACGGCCCGGCGCAGCCCGCTATCCTCGCCTTCGACTGGGCTGCCGCCACGCCGACGTTCGAGTTTGTCACCCTCGGCGACACGACCGCCGCCGCCCCGTCGGCGCAGGTGCGCTATGCGCTGGAGACCGTCAGCGCCGCCGACTGCCTGGGCGACGCCGACCCGTGCTACCGCTTCGTCCGCTCGGTACACGACGGGACAGCCTACCGGCCCGACTACGTTTCGCCCCCGTCGATCACGGGGCTGACCCTCAGCCCGACGCCGCTCACGGGCGACCTAGACGACATCCGCACGCTCGCCGTCAAGCTGCACATGGAGGCCCCCAACACCGACACGCCGATCACGTGGGACCGCCTGCTCAGCCCACCCAACCTCGCCTACCGCTAACGCCACACGCGACGGCATCATTCTTGACATCGTGAGGCTCGTCGATTCCGTGACGCTCGTCGTTTTTGCCGCCCTCCGCCCATGGGACGCCTCCTGCTTCTCCTGTTTCTCGCCACGGCGTTGAGCGCGAACCTGATGTTCCAGCGCGGGGCCAAGGCGGTAGGCCAAGCGTCGGGCGAGCGCCTCTCGGAACACCAGGTGACGACGCTCGCCGCCGAAGCCGCGCAGGCGGGCCTCGTCGAGGCGCAGCAGTACCTCCGCACGACTGGGGCGAACGCAACCTCGTCGAGCTTTCAGGGAGCCTTCAACGGTGGGCAGTATGCAACCGACGTGACCGTGGTGCCCGGCAGCCGATGGGTTACGATCCGGTCGGAGGGGAGCTATACGTTGCCCAACGGCGAGCGGGGACGCCACGTCAAGGAGTTGGCGCTTCGAGGGCAGAGCGCGCTCGGGCTGGGCGGAGCGCCGCCGACGCCACCGACTGCCGCCGCGGGGAGTGCGACGCCTCCGGGGAGCCTACCCGAATTCATGGAGGGGGCCGTGGTGACCGCCGAGCAGATGTTCAGCCTCCACAACGGCTTCGCGGTGCGCGGCGGCGGCCACAACGCCAACATCCGCACCAACGGCGACGCGCAGAGCAGCACCGCCTCCGTCGAAGGCTTCCTCCTGCACGCCGAGCCCGTCATCGATCCGGCAATCCGCGCAGGGCTGGAGGGCATCCTCGCCCCACCCGTCAACCCTGACGGCCTCCCCCTTCTGCTCGAAGTTCCGCCCGTCGTTATTCCGGAGTTCCGCGCCGCCGACCACCGCACCGCCGCCACGGACTCGTTCGCCACCGACGTGCACCTGAGCGGCACGTATCTGCTCGGTACCCCGACTGCACCCGCCATCTGGTTCATCGACGGCGACCTCAACACGCACGCGGCGACGACCTTCTCGGGCTATGGCATCTTCCTGGTGGAGGGCAACGCCAACTTCAACCACCCGGTCACGAACCTCACCGCCGGAGCGACGGAGAGCCATCTCGCCATCTACACGACCGGCGACCTGTCCGTGAACGCGTCGGCGACGCTGCAGGCGCAACTCTTCGCCAACGGCAACCTCAACTTCGGCGGCAGCAGCCGCGTCATCGGCAGCCTCGTCACGCGCGGCACGCTCAACATCAACGGCGCGAACCCAACGGTCGACGCGCAGGCCCCCTCTCCCTCGCTGACCGCCCCGATCTGGCCCCTCGCCGCCGCGAGCGCGCCCGCGTCCTCACCGCCGCCAGCGCCCACCTCCGTGTTCGTCTACGAACCGGTACGCTCGCGGCAGTGGAGCGTGGCCCCCGACGCTCAGACCGGCGCAGCGCCCTGACATCAGATACGAGAAAGGGAAGTGCAGTGCCTCCACCCCGCATTCTCGTCATCCCCGACTTGATCGGGGATCTATACGGGGCATCGCATGGATTTACTGCGTGAAGCTTCGCTTTCCGCCTTAGCGGGGATGACGCTGAAGTAGGTTTGCGCTGGCATTACCTGTAAACGGTACGAGATAGGTGCCCCGTGGATGCTGCACCCAGCGATTCGGCATGGTGGAGATCCATCGGCCTCGTGCAGATCCCGTACCGTGGAGATCGGCGTAGCTTGGAGGCGCTCCGCCCTGCCTGCTCGTGCGCGCTCTTCTGCTCCTCGTCCTGCTTGCCCCCCTGCCCGGGTTGGCCCAACTCGCCGACCTCCGGCCTGAGGGCCGCGTCGAGCTCTACACGGCCGCCCGCGCCGGTGGCGACGCGGACTACCTCGCGCTGCGGGCCCGCGCCCGCCTCGGCCTGACGGCGAGCTACGACGGCGGCGAGCTCTACGCCGAGAGCCAGTGGACCTACAACGGGCTTCGCGATGCGGACCCGCTCGGCGAGGCCGTCGCCGTGGACCTCCGCTTCGCCTGGATCGATGTCTTCTTCGACGCGCTCGACCTGCGGATCGGGCGGCAGCCGCTCGTCTGGGGCCAGGCCGACGGCGCGTTCGTGACGGACGTGCTGATGCCGCTCGACCTCTCGGAATTCCTCGCGCAGGACCCGGAGGACCTCCGCCTCGGCGTGGTCGCCGCTCGCGCGACGGCGTTCCTCGGCGACTTCGAACTCGACGGCGTCTGGATGCCGCGCACACCCGTGAGCGTGCTGCCGGACACAGACTCGCCGTGGAACGTGCTGCCGGACGCCGTGCTCGGGATCCCCGTCGTGTTCGGCGAGGCCGTCCGCGCCGCGCCGACGCTCGCGGGCAGCGAGGGGGCCGTGCGGGTGACGTGGCAGGGCCTCCCGCTCACCGACGTGGCGCTGCTCGGCGTCTACGCCGCCAACCGCCTCCCGACGTTCCGCAAGGCGCTGACGCTCGGCCTCCCCAACGACCCGGACGACGCGCCCCTCGGGCTCGCCTTCACGGCCACGCCCGTCTACGAGCGCCGCGCGCTCCTCGGAGCCACGTTCGAGACGACGCTCGCCGACCCCGTTGTGCTGCGCGGCGAGGTCGCGTTCGAGTTCGACGCGCTCATCGACGAGGCGCTGCCTGCGGACTCGGCGGCGCTCGTGCAGGGTTTTCAGGACGAAACGCTGCAGGCCTCCATCGACCGCGGCTTCCTCACGACGGGCTCCGGCTTCCAGGCAGCGCTTGCCGCCGAGCGCAGCTTCGGCAACCAGACGCTTCGCCTGCAGGGCCTCGTCCGCCACGTGTTCGACCACGACGACCGGCTCGTCGTCGAGCCCTGGGAGGGAGCTGCCACAGCGATCTGGGTCGGCCGCTTCCGCCGCGAGGTGCTCACGCTGCGCCTCTTCGCCACCGTCGAGACGACCGGCAGCTACTGGCTCAACCCGCAGCTCGACTATGCCCTCCGCGACGCGCTCACCGTCCGCCTCGGCGGCCAGGTCTTCGGCGGCCCCCAGCCCGACGACACGACCGTGCTCGCGGGCCTCCGCCGCGCCCAGCGCCTCTCCTTCGCCACCTACGACGCTAACGACCTCGTATTTGCGCAGGTGATTTATGGATTTTAGGAGGCGGCTGTCGGCTGTCGGCTGTCGGCTGTCGGCTGTCGGCTGTCGGCGAAGAAGCAACTCGACCTGCGCGGTTTCGGCTACCTCCTCTTTACTCTTCACGCTTCGCTCTTGACTTACCTCTACCGCCACCGCGTCCGCTACCGGGAGTGCGACCCAATGGGCGTCGTCTACCACGCGCACTACCTCGACTACTTCGAGGCGGCGCGCACCGAGGCGCTGCGGGCGTGGGGCGTCCCCTACCGGCGGCTCGAAGAGACGGGCGTCATCATGCCCGTGGTGGACGTGCGGCTGCAGTACCACCGCCCCGGCCGCTACGACGACCTCCTCGTGATCGAGACGATCTTCTCCGAGCCGCCTGGCGTGCGCGTGCCCATCGACTACGTCGTGCGCCGCGAGGGAGAGGACGGGGAGGTCGAGCCGAAACCCCTCGTGAGCGGGCGCGTCACGCTCTGCTTCGTCGACCCGAAGCGGCACCGCCCCATCTCAGCACCGCCGCTGATCCGCGAGGCGTTTGAGCGCGTGACCAGTGACCAGTGATCAGTGATCAGTGATCAGAAGCTTCTCGTCAGCCGTTCACAGGGCAAGGCAAATCGGAACTTTTTTCAGGCGCGATTTACCCTATCCAAAATCCAAAATCCAAAATCCAAAATCCAAAATCCAAAATCCAAAATCCAAAATCCAAAATCCCTTATGCCCTTTGACGCCTCGACCGACCTCGACAGCCTGATTGCCCGTGCGCTTGCGGAGGACGTGGCCACGGGTGACGTGACGACGCTCGCCACGATCCCAGCGGAGCGGGCCGCCACGGCAACGTTTCTCGTGAAGGAGGACGGCGTGCTCGCAGGGTGCCGCGTCGCCGAGCGCGTGTTCGAGAAGGTCGATGCTAGCCTCGCTGTGACGTGGACAGCGGCAGACGGAGACCGCGTGGCTGCAGGGATGCGCGTGGGGACGGTGACCGGCGCGGCGCGGTCGGTGCTGACGGGGGAGCGGCTGGCACTCAACCTGATGCAGCGCATGAGCGGCATCGCAACGGCGACGCGGCGGATGGTAGACGCAGCGCGGACCACCAGCCTAGCCACCGAGATCCTCGACACACGCAAGACGGTGCCGGGGCTGCGGCTGCTCGACAAAGAGGCCGTACGGCTCGGCGGCGGCACCAACCATCGCGTTGGGCTCTACGACATGGTGCTCATCAAAGACAACCACATCGAGGCGGCGGGCGGCCTGGAGGCGGCACTCCGCGCGGCGCACGCCTACCTCGATGCGCACGACCTGGCGCTAGAGATCGAGGTCGAGGTGCGCACGCTCGACGAGGTAGACCGGCTCGTCGCGCTGATCGACGGCGGTCTGCGGGTGGACCGCGCGCTGCTCGACAACATGGTCGTGCGGTACGCCGAGGACGCCTTCGACACCACGATGTTGGCGGAAGCCGTAGAGCGCATCGCGGGGCGGACGGCGACGGAAGCCTCGGGCAACGTCACGCTCGCCTCCGTGGCGCAGATCGCGGCGACGGGCGTAACGCACATCTCGAGCGGCGCGCTCACGCACTCGGTACGGGCGCTGGACATCTCGCTGAAAGTCGGCCTCGACTGACCCACTAAGGTCGGCTGCTCTCCGCCCAGAAATCCCTAGCGGACAAACGTGCATCGGGTATAGTTTTTGGCGCAGAGCAGGCGTTACTTCGCGTCCGCGATGTTTTCGCCCCCGCCGGTTTCATTTTGGACCTTGTTAAGGCGTAACGTGCCGACGTCGGGATCCTACCTGCACCATATTGCCTGTAGCTGAACGCCTCGAAACCTCTGCCTCGCTTACCTTCCTGCGCCTAGCCTGACGCCCCTGCGCCCCGCATGCATCCGCTCCTCGCCCGACAGATTCGCGACCACTTTGGCGGCACCGTCCCGCCTGAGTTGGCACCGTTCGTCGAGGCCGTCGGGGCGACCTACGCGCAGCATGATGAGAACCAGACAGCACTGCAGCGCTCGATGGACCTATCGTCCAACGAACTGCTCGCAACCAACGCGGCGCTGCGCGCCCGCGCAGAGGCGCACGACCGCGCCCTCCACACGCTGCGCAGCGCCGTCGAATCCCTCGGGCTGCACGCTGGGGGCGATGGGGCGTCGCGGGAGGCCGCTGACCCCGTCGCATCACCGCGGCCGCACCTCGACGACCTCGTCGCCATCGCGGACCTCCTCGCGGAGCAGGTGGAGCGACGCATCACGATCGAGCGGCTGCTGCGCTCGCGCGAAGCTCGGCTGCGGATGCTCATGCACTCCGCCAGCGACGCTATCATCGTCATCGACGGCATTACGGGCGACATCCTTGATGCTAACGAAGCGACCCAAGAGCTGACCGGGTACTCCCTCGCCGAGTTGCAGGGGATGAACCACGTCGAGCTCCACCCGGCCGAATACCACGACGCATTTGTCGAGGGGCGCCTGGACATGCTGGAGGACCCGGGACGGCGCAGCGGAGAGGTCTGGATGCTGCACAAGGCCGGCCACCAGATCCCCGTGGACGTGACCAGCACGATCACGGAGGTGGACGGGCAGCACCTCGTCCAGGGCATCCTCCGCGATGCCACCGAGCGCCAGCGCCACGAGGCGATGCTCGTCGAGGCCCGCGAGGCCGCCGAGGCGGAGAGCCGACTCAAGAGCAGCTTCCTGGCCAACATGAGCCACGAGCTGCGCACGCCGCTGACGGCCATCATTGGCTTCGCCGATGTTCTCCTCGAAGCGTTGCTGGAGGTCAACGAGGATGAGATGGCGAGCTATGCCGAGTTGGTGCGCCAGGGCGGCGAGCGGCTGCTCAACACGCTCAACTCCGTCCTCGACTTCGCGCGCCTCGAAGCGGACCGCCTCCCCGTCGAGCCTGAGGCATTTGACCTCCACACGCGGATCTACGACACGCTCCAGTTCTTCGCCCAGCAGGCGGAGAACAAAGGCGTCGTCCTCCGCTTCGACGCCACCACCCCCTGCCCCGTCGTCCTCGACCCCCACGCCTTCGACCGCATCCTTACCAACCTCGTCTCGAACGCGATCAAGTTCACCGAGCGCGGCGAGATCGCCGTCGAAACCCGGGCCAGCGCGCACGAGGTGGAGATCGTCGTGACGGACACCGGCATCGGGATGGCCCCTGCGTTCCTGGCGCGCGTGTTTGACGAGTTCGTCCAGGAGTCGGGGGGGCTCTCGCGGCGGCACGAGGGCTCGGGACTCGGCCTCGCGATCACGCGGCGGCTGGTCGAGCTGATGCACGGCACCATCACCGTCGAGAGCAACGTCGGCCAGGGCACGCGCTTCCATATCGTCCTGCCACGCGACCTGGGTGCCCGTCGCGATCCCACCCAGCCACACGCAGCTTCCCAGCCGGCTGCCGCCTCACTCAACTGGGTCTCTCTGGACGCGGTGGCTTCCGAGCCCCAACTTCACGACGAGCTTCAGCATCACGCCGAGCCTACCCGCCTGCTGCTCGCCGATGGGGAGCCCACCACGGCGGCCCTCGTCCGTCACCTGCTCCCGTCGGAGTTCGAGTACACGGTGACACATCCTTCTGCGCTGATCGACACGCTCGCGGCAGAGCCCACGCCGCACGTGGTGCTGTTCGCTCCGCCCCATCGCGACGCGATCCGGCCTGTGGTCGAGGCGACCCGCGCGCTCCCCGCGCCGCCCCGCCTCGTCGTCCTCACCGACGACCGCCCCGGCGAAACCGCCTCCTACGCGGCGCTCGGCGTCGACGCGGTGCTGTGCCGCCCGATCACGCGCGCTGACCTCGAAGCCGCCCTCGGCGTCGCGGTGTGACGCGGCGCGGTGCCGTCGCTAGCTCGCGCTGTTGAGCCAGACGATGAGCGCGATCACGAGCACCGCGAACAGCACGGCGAAGGCGATCTTGACCTTGCTGTAGGGCCGGTCGCCCGTGACCTCGCCTGTGCGCGCGTTGACGAGGAAGCGGAAGGTCTTGCCGTCGAACTGGTAGGCGCTGATCCAGAGCGGGAGCAGGACGTGCTTGAAGGTGACGTCGTGATAGCGCGTGTCCTTCGAGAGGATGCGCTGCTCGTCCCCGCCGATATCGCGGCGGATGGTGGCGTCGATGGCGGGCTGCATCCGGTCAGTGGCGATGCCGAAGCCGTCGTCCAATGCGACGGTGTAGTGCTCGGCGCGGAAGCCTGCGAGGAAGCGGTCGTCGTAGGCGTCGAGCGCGCCTAGGTCCCACGGTTCGAGCGTGTGGAGGAAGCCACGTGGGAGCGTCTCGCTGGCCGCCACCGTGACGTCGTCGAAGGTGTTGCGGACGTGACCGCCGGCGGGATACCACCGGGTCTTGCGGACACGCCGGGTGCGCTGCACGCGCTTGCCGTTGACCGTGGTCGTGTACGACTCGTTGACGTAGTACCACTCGCCGCGCTGGCCCCGGTAGCGCGTGTGCGTCTGCGCGTCGTAGGTCCAGTAGGGCAGGTACATCCCGTCGGGCTTGACCTCGCGGCGGGCGTCCTTTTTGAGCGCGGACGGCGCGAACCAGCGGCTCCCGACCCACTGCCTGAACGCGGCGTTCGCCTCGCGCTGCGTGACCTTGAACGGCAACACCGCCTGCGGCTGGATGAGTCGGGTGGACGCGCCCCGATACACGACGGGCGAGCCGCAGAAGCTGCACGTGCCCGCGACCTCGGGGTTGGGCAGCGCCGTCTCTGCGCCGCAGTCGGAGCACTGCACGGCTGGGCGGTCTTCGGCTTCGAGCGACTCGCCCTGCGCTGCGAGCCACCGACGGGTGCGCTCGTAGTCGCGCTCCTCGTGCACGTCCACGGCGCCCTCCACGGGGGCCGCCTCGATCTGGTTCAGCGTCCCGCAGTAGGGGCACTGCAACGCGTCGGTGCCCGGCGCGAAGCGCAGTTCCGCGCCGCACGAGGTGCAGGGGAATTCTCTGTACGCCATGCTTCGAACCCGCTTCAGGAGTTCCCCTCCTGGTCAGGAGGGGACAGGGGTGGTCGACCGTCTCGGCATAATCCTGCGCGGTGCCCGGCAGGACAACCCCCTCTGACTCCCCCTATCCAGAACCTGTCCCCGCGCAGGCGGGGAGGGAGAACTTCTCGGTACCCCATTGAGCTACGCCGCAGGCGGTGGAGGCGGCGGGAAAAGGCCGCGCAGCGCCTCGACCTGCCCGGCGGGCGTCCACGCGCCGAGGCTCGGAGCCCACACGTGCGTCGCGGCGGTGAGCGTGCCGCTTGCGGCCTGCTGCTGGAGCGCAGCCATGTCGAAGGGGCCGGTTGTCTGGCCGTCCACGGCGACATGGAACGTCGGTGACGCGGGCGGCGGAGGTGGTGGAGGCACGGCACCTTGCTGACCCTGTCCCATCTGGCCCTGCCCCATCTGATTGGCCATCTGCTGCGCCATCGCGAAGCCCATGCCCATGCCGATGCCCTCAGACGCGCCGCCCCCGGGGTTCTCAGCCGCCTTACCCATCGCCTGTGCAGCCTGGAACTGCGTATACGCGCCCAGATTGCCGATCACGCCCATGCTCGTCCGCTCGTCCAGCGCCTTCTCGACGGCTGGCGGCAGCGACACGTTCTCGACGAGCAGCGTGACGAGCTCGAGGCCGTACTGCCCAAAGTCAGGCGCGATCTTGTCGTGGAGAAAGTCGCCGAGTTCGGTCGTGTTGGCGGCGAGGTCGAGGACGGCCAGCTTGCTCTCCCCCAAGGCATCGGTAAAGCGCGACACGACGAGGTTGCGCAGCTGGTCCGTGATGCCGTCCGTGCGGAAGCGCGCGTTCGTGCCGACGACCTCGCGCAGGAACTCGACCGGGTCGCCGACGCGCATGGCGTAGGTGCCGAACGCCCGCAGCCGCGTCGGGCCGAACTCGGGGTCGCGCAGCATGATCGGGTTCTTCGTCCCCCACTTGAGGTCGGTGAACTGCCGCGTCGAGACGAAGTAGACCTCGGCCTTGAACGGGCTCTCGAAGCCGTACTTCCACCCCTTCAGCGTCGAGAGGATAGGCATGTTCTGCGTCTCGAGCGTGACCGTGCCCGGCTCGTAGACGTCGGCGAGTTGGCCTTCGTTGACGAGGACGGCGATCTGCCCCTCGCGCACGACCAGCTTTGCGCCGTTCTTGATCTCGTTGTCGGCCCGCTCGAAGCGGTGCACGAGCGTGTCGTGGGAGTCATCGAGCCACCCGATGATGTCGATGAACTGGCCCGTCATTTTTTTCCAGAGCGACATGGCGCGCGGAGGCTGGTGAGGGAGAGCAATGTCCTACACTAGCACGCAGCGCAGCCGAACGCAAACGCGGATCACGGTTGACAGGATGGGGAGGCCACATGCCTGACGCCACACGCCTGATGGGGCGGTCTCCGGTTCAGCTACCCACCAGTGCTCCTTCAAAGGGTGTCTGATACCAGATACGAGTAAGCCGTGTACATTGCCTGCTTCTTCCACCTTTGTCATCCCGGACTCGATCCGGGATCTATAGGGTGCAACGCATGGATTTACTGCGTGAAGTTTCGCTTTCCGCATTCGCGGGAATGACTCTGGGGTGAGTTTGCACGGGTGTTCTTCGGAAATGGTATGACGGGTCTACTCGAATGTGTTGCGTATTGCGTGTTGGCCTCGATCCGATCTCACTACCGGACACATTTTTTCAAGCCCCCCATCGCACGATGCCAAACACGCCGGTTGACCACCATAGCCAAGGTCTTGTCATGCTGAACTTGATTCAGCATCTCAGCGATGTAGCAGATCACCCGAGTCGTCAGAGATCCCGAAACCGCAGGTTCACGCCAGTAATCAAGTCCGGGATGACACAAACGGGGCTTCAGGTGCAGAAGGAGCCGTATTGGGCACCGTCAAGAAAAAGTGTCCGGTGGTGAGCGATCCGATACGGAATACGCAACACGTAACACCTGCTGTGACGCCGAAACCGCCAGAATTGTGAGGAAGGAGCACTAGCGGATGCACCGACGCTAGGCATCGTCGGGCCTGAGCGTGTTCTCGGCGTCTTGGCTCGGCGTTGCCCCGCCACCGGTGTAGCCGGGCGGGTCACTGGCGGGAAAGGTTTCGAGCAGCGCCTCGTCGACGTGGCTCGCTGTGTCGATGGTGTCGTCGATCTGTTCGGGCGTCTGTCGAGGCGGCTGGTTCGGAGCGTCGGCCATGGATCGGATGGGCTGATGTGCGATAGGGAGAGCAGTTCGACGGGCGACGCCCGGCACGGTTCGGCGTGCTCGTCACGTCAGGGATTCTCCGACACAAATTTCCGGAGCCTCCCCCGGCAACAAGTTGGACGTTTTGGATGTTTTACCTTTCTCCTTTCTCCCGTCCCGGCCGTCTCATGCTTGCCTTCATCCTCTTCTTCGCCGCCGTGGTGGTTCCCGTCGTGCTCATCACCGGCCTGCTACTGATCGCCATGCGCCCGCCCACGGGCAACGAGCCGCTGATCGTCCATTATGACCACATGGCGCTGCCCGCCTACGCTGCCCCGGCCTCGCCACCCGTAGACGATCCGCACGTCCGCGTCCCGTCGTCGCTCATCGCGGGCACGACGTGGGACGTCCACCTGAACTGAACGGACGAGCTAGCTGTCGCCTGGCTCGGGGACGTAGTGCCCCACGGTGAGCCGGTCCGCACGAAACACCTGGGCGGCGACGCGCTGTACATCGGCGGCCGTCACGGAGGCGATACGGTCCCGGTAGGTCGCGTAGAGCGTCCAGTCGCCCACGGCGATGGCCTCGTTGAGTTGGCTCGCGATAGCGTAGGGCCCGTCGCGCCCGAAGGCGTCCTGAGCGACGGTCTGCCGCCGCGCCCGCTCCAATTCCGCATCAGTGAGTCCCTCTGCGGCGATCTCGGCAAGCAGGTCGCGCAGCGTCGACTCGACGGTCGCGTGGGTCGCGTCGGGGGCCAAGGCCCCGTAGACCATGAAGAGGCCAGGGTCGCGGAGGCGCGGGAAGAAGGCGAAGGTGGAGGTGGTCAGCCCCTCGTCGGTGAGGCGGCGGTAGAGGCGGCTCGACTTGCCCGAGGTGAGCGCCGTCGCGAGTACGTCGAGCGCATCGGCGTCGGCGTCGAGGCCGGCGGGGGCCTTGTAGGCGCAGAGGACGGCTCCGAGCTGCCCGGCCTGCCGGATTACGAGCCGGCGCTCGCCGATCTGCGGCGGCTCGCGCGTGACCGACTGCGGACTTACCAACGGCTCCGCACCTGGAGCCCCATCGCCCGACGGCCCGGCCGGAATGCAACCGAAGTGCTGGTGGACGAGCGCGAGCGCCTCGGCGCGATCGAAGTCGCCTATCACGGAGACGGTCGCGTTCGAGGGCCAGTAGTACGTGTCGTAGAAGTGCCGCAGGTCGGCCGCCTCGACGGTCTCCACGTCGGAGCGCCAGCCGATGGTCGGGTGGCCATAGGGATGCGCCACATAGGCAACGCTCCAGACCGCGTGAAGGAGCTTGCGCAGCGGCTCATTCTCGCCGCGGTCGAGCTCGTTGAGCACAACGGTCCGCTCGCTGGCCAGGTCTTCGTCGCGTACGAGCGCCCCGCGCATCCGGTCCGCTTCGATCTCGACGGCGAGGCCGAGGTGCTCCTTCGGGAGGAGCGCGTAGTAGTTCGTGCGGTCGTACCACGTCGTGGCATTGACCTGCGCGCCGACACGCTGGAGCACGTTGAAGATGGTCTGCCCGGCGGCCTTGTTGAACCGCTCGGTGCCCTTGAACATGAGGTGTTCGAGCAGGTGCGTCGCGCCTGTCAGCCCCGCGTGCTCGTTGCGGCTGCCGACGCCGTACGTCACCATGAACGTCACGACGGGCGCGGCGGCCTGCTGCAGGAGCAGCACGGTCAGCCCGTTCTCGCGGTGCCGCACCTCTTCGATCCCGCCTACCTCGCGGACGTAATCAAACTGCGGATGCGGCGCGACAGGCGCGGTAGGACTCACTGGATGCTTCACGACCAAAAACCAAGAACCAAAAACAAACGACGACTATCGCCCCTTCTGCTGCTTGCGCTTCGCGGCGATGCTAATCTCGGTGTGCGGCACGGCACGGAGGCGCTCCTTCGCGATGGGCTCGCCGGTGACCTTGCACACGCCGTAGGTCTTGTTGTCGATCCGCGTGAGCGCGCGGTCCAAGTAGCCGACGTACTTCTGCTGGCGCGCGATCATCATGTAGCGCTTCTCCTGCTCCATCGCATCGGTGCCAGCATCGGCCATGTGGAACGAGTAGGCGGAGTCAGACTCGGCCTCACGCTCCTCGGCGATCTGCGCGCGCATGGCGTCGATTTCCTCCATCGCAGCGGCGCGCTTGTCGAGGATGAGTTGGCGAAACTCGGCGAGTTCGTCGTCTGAGAATGGGGTCGGACGACCCGTTTTGAAGTCGGGGGCTTCTGCCATGGGTGGAAGGATCTGGGTGTCGTCGTTTGAAAGACGTCGTTTGGAGGACAGGGAGGAGCCAGCCGGGCTGTAGTCTACCCTGGGTCGCGGCCTCCTAGCTAGGCCGCTGCGGGCTCGGCGACGCGGCGCAGGCCAACGGTGACGACCTGGCCACCGATGGCTTCGCGGTCGGCGAACGTCTCGACGACCTCGCCGGTAGGGGCGTCGGTTGCATCGAGCGTGAGGGCGAGGGTTTCGTTGCGGATGGTCGTGGCGTGGGCCGCGAGCGCGTCGGCGACTGCTCCCTCGGCGGCCACAGCAATAGCGATGCGGTCGGTCACGTCGAAGTCGGCGCGCTTGCGGAGCGTCTGGATGCGGTTGATGAACTCGCGGGCGAGGCCCTCCGCGCGGAGGTCGTCCGTGAGCGTGGTGTCCAGGGCGACTACTACGCTCGTCACGTCGCCGTTCGTATGCGTGACGGCGTCTTGCCCGACGAGTTGGCCG
>JBCDFO010000089.1:0-13551 GCA_039177895.1 Bacteroidota bacterium | reverse complement strand
CGCATCAAGCACGACGTGTTGCCCAACCGCTACTCGACCGTCTGGTTCGAGGCCGTCCGTGCCGACACGTTCCAGATTCTCTGCACGGAGTACTGCGGCACGGGCCACTCGGTCATGGGTGCGAAGGTGATCGCGCTCGGCAATCAGGATTGGAATGACTGGGTATCAGGCAAATTCGATGTGGTTGACCTCAGCACTCCGCCTGTACAGTTGGGTGAAGCGCTTTACACCCAGAATGTTTGCAACACCTGTCACTCCATCGATGGCTCATCGAAGGTAGGCCCTAGCTTCCTGGGCCCCTGGGGTACGACGCGCAACTTTGTAGATGGCGGCAGCGCGCTGGTAGACGAAGATTACATTCGCGAGTCGATTCTTTACCCTGCCGCGCACATCGCCGAGGGCTATCAGCCCGTCATGCCAAGCTACCAGGGGCAGCTCACCGACCTTGAGGTGTATGCACTGACACAATACATCAAGAGTCTCAATGGCGAAGACGTTCCGGCGACGCTGGCTGAAGCTGGCTTCAGCGCCGAGGGCGACGGCGGCGACGCTGATGCCGCTGACGATGCCGGGGCCGACGCGCCCGCTGCGGAGTGACGCCCGCCCCGAACGACTGAACACACCGACTGTAAGCACCCCGACCACCTAGCCCAGCACCACGATGGCCACGGCAGTCAAGACCCCGCCGTCTCTACGGCCCCAGACGCACCAGCCCGCGGAGCACGCGGACGGAAAGTATCCCCCCGGCCACGAGCCGCGCTTCCACTACCTCATCGAGGACTCGAAGGACGACCACCACAACTACGGCAAGCCGAAGTCGTTCTTCAAGCATGTGAAGGAGTGGGCCACCTCGGTGGACCACAAGCGCATCGGGATCATGTATCTCGTCGCGATCAGCTTCTTCTTCGCGGTCGGCGGCATCCTGGCGCTGCTCGTCCGCACAGAGCTGGCGCTGCTCGGCGACACGATCATGGACGCCGACCAGTACAACCGCGTCTTCACGATGCACGGCGTCGTGATGGTGTTCTTGTTCATCGTGCCGTCCATCCCGGGGTCGCTTGGTAACATCATCATGCCGATCCAGTTGGGCGCGAAGGACGTGGCCTTCCCCAAACTCAACCTGCTCAGCTTCTACCTCTACGTCGCGGGCGCCTTCCTGGCGATCCTGTCGCTCCGCACGGGCGGCGTGGACACGGGCTGGACGTTCTACACGCCGTACTCCGCTGAGACCGGCACGGCCGTGATCGCGATGGGCACGGGCGTCTTCGTCGCAGGCTTCGCCTCGATTCTGACGGGCATCAACTTTATCGTGACGATCCACAAGATGCGCGCGCCGGGGATGACCTGGAACCGGATGCCGCTCTTCTGCTGGGGCCTCTACGCCACGTCGATTGTGCAGGTGCTGGCCACGCCGGTGATCGGCATCACGATGCTGCTCCTGGTGTTGGAGCGCACGCTCGGCATCGGCATCTTCGACCCGGCTCTTGGCGGCGACCCGGTGCTCTTCCAGCACTTCTTCTGGTTCTACAGCCACCCGGCGGTCTACATCATGATCCTCCCGGCGTTCGGTGTGATCTCGGAGCTCGTGACCACGTTCAGCCGCCAGAAGGTCTACGGCTACACCGCCATCGCGCTCTCGTCGGTGGCCATCGCGCTGCTCGGCTTCCTCGTGTGGGGCCACCACATGTTCACGTCGGGCCAGTCGATCGTGTCGTCCATCGTCTTCTCGATGATCACGTTCCTGATCGGTATCCCGTCGGGCATCAAGATCTTCAACTGGATCGCGACGATGTACCGCGGCTCGGTGTGGCTCGTCACGCCGATGCTCTACGCGATCAGCTTCCTGTTCCTCTTCACGATTGGTGGCCTGACCGGCATCATGGTCGGCGCGCTCGCGGTGGACATCCACCTGCACGACACCTACTTCGTGGTGGCGCACTTCCACTACGTGATGATGGGCGGCACGGTGATCGCCATGCTGGGCGGCCTGCACTACTGGTGGCCCAAGTTCACTGGCAAACTCTACAACGAGGCGCTCGGCGTCGCGTCGGCCGTGCTCGTGTTCGTCGGCTTCAACATGACGTTCTTCATCCAGTTTGTGATGGGTAGCCAGGGCATGCCGCGCCGCTACGCCGACTACCCGGACCTCCCGTGGCTGGAGCCGCTGCACCAGTTCTCAACCATCGGCTCGTACGTGCTCGGCTTCGGGCTGCTGCTCGTGCTCATCAACGGCATCTGGTCGGCCCTGAAGGGCAAGCCGGCGCCAGGCAACCCGTGGGGCGCTGCCTCGCTGGAGTGGACCCACACGACGAGCCCGCCGGACCCGCACAACTTCTCGCGCACGCCGCTCGTGACCCACGGACCGTACGACTACTACACGCTCTTCAATGGAGCCGGTGACGGCGCTTCCGGCGACGGCGCTGTGGTCGGCGATGGGGCCAACCGCCCGCCCGCGCCCGTCCCGGTCATCACCGAGGGCGGCCCGCAGGAGTTCGACAAGCAGGTCGACCTCGGCACCAAGCAAGCATGATTGTGCTGCCGTCCCGCCGTGGAGCCGTTCTGCCGTGAGCGGGACCTCCACGGCACCACGGCAAAACAGACCACGGCACCACTAGAAACACCCTATGGCTTCCTCTCCTGCCACCGTCACAGCCCCGGCGCACGATGCGCCTGGCCATGACGCCCACGGCCACGACGACCACGGTCACGGTGCCGCCCATCCGCCTCACCTGAAGCACTACTTCGTCTCGTCCGAGCAGCAGTTCGAGGCGGCGAAGCTGGGGATGTGGCTCTTCCTCGTCACCGAGATCCTGCTCTTCGGTGGGATGTTCGTGGCCTACGCCATCTTCCGCGCGTGGTACCCTGAGCTGTTCCTGGAGGCGAGTGAGCAGCTCGACACGGTGATGGGCGCGACGAACACGCTCGTGCTGCTGCTGAGCTCGTTCACGGTGGCCTACGCCATTCGCGGCGCGCAGACGGACAACCAGAAGGTGCTCTTCTGGAACCTCGTTGCCACGGTGGTGCTCGCGGGCGTGTTCATGGTGGTCAAGTACTTCGAGTACACCCACAAATTCCACCTCGGCATCTTCCCAGGGGCCGGGTTCGATCCCGTCCCGACCTACCTCAACCCGACCGAGGGCATCGGGGCTGACCCGCGCGCGGGCGTCTTCTTCTCGATCTACTACGTGATGACGGGCATCCACGGCTTCCACGTCCTCATCGGCATGATCGCCATCTCGATCTTGGCTTGGAAGGCGCGGCAAGGGAAGTACACGAGCCAGTGGTACACCCCCGTCGAGAACGTCGGCCTCTACTGGCACGTGGTCGACATCATCTGGATTTTCCTCTTCCCCCTGATGTATCTGATCTAGTCGAGGGTCACGAGTCGAGGGTTGTGTGTCCTATCTGGACCGCCCTTGACGGCTACTGACCCAGGACCCCCGACACACGACTGCACTATGGCTCACGATTCTCACGACGGTCACGACGACCACTCGCACCACGTCCTCGGCAAGGGGATGCTCTTCCGCACCTTCGGGGCGCTCGTCTTCCTGACGGTGCTCACCGTCGTGCTCGCGTTCATGGAGCGCAGCGGGATGCTGCCGCTCGGTCCGCTCAGCGTGCCCGTCGCGCTCGCCATCGCAGGTGCGAAGGCGGCGCTGGTGGCGCTCTTCTTCATGGGGCTCAAGCACGACGGCGGTACCAACGCGGTCGCGTTCGTCCTCAGCATCGTCTTCCTGGCGGTGTTCTTGATCTTCACGTACCTCGACACGGGCTTCCGCGACACGCTCGAAGACCGCATCGCCGTGCCGATCGACATCATTGAGGCGGAGGAGCAGCGAGCCCGCATCCAGCAGGACGCCATCCGCACGCAGTTCGAAGCGCAGCCCGTGCTCAACCAGCGCGACTCGCTCCTGGTGGGCAGCGGCCAGTAGAGCCGTGATCGCCCGGCGCTGCCGGGATCGACCGACCTACGACGGGGCTGGCTTCGCGACCTGCGAAGAGGCCCCGTTTTTTTGTTGAGATGCGCTGGAACGCGCACCCGCGTTCGCGATATCTTAACAACTCTTCTGCTTCTCCCGTCCTCATAACCCGGCCCCCGGCTCTCCGCCATGCCCTCGGTGTTCGGTGCCATCTTCGTAGCCTTCTTCATGGTCGCGGTACCTGCGATCATCTTGATGGTGATCTGGTCGGCGGTGATGGCGTTTCGGCTCTGCTACCCTGAGCGCCCGCTGCCGTTCATGGCGGACCCGTACGCAGAGCGGCAAGCGGCCCGCGCCCGTGGTGAGATCATGAAGGTGGGCGTCCGCGAGATCCGCGAAGACCTGCGTCGGCAGCTCCACGAGCCTGCGCTTCCTTACGATTTCGAGCACGACCACGGCTCCGACGGTCTCCCCGAACCGTGGCTCGACGACCTCTGGCTGCGGAGAAATTGAGCCAGCGGCTGTCGGCTCTCGGTGAGAAGCGTTGCCCAGGTAGAGCTCCGTTGCGTGGAATGAGGTGCTGATAGCGGAGAGGTGACAGCCACCGGCCCCGCGCCGTATGTTGCGCGTCCTCCCACCGCGCGCGCCATGGCCCTCCTCGACAGCTTCACCAGCGACGGCCCCTCGTCCCCGTTGGTCCGCCAGTGCCTCGCCGAGATGCGCGGCATGGTCGATACGACCGAGACGATGTTTCGCGCGGCGACCGCCACGCTCCTCGACAACGAGCCGCTCGACCTCAACCTGAGCGCGCTCGACGAGACGGTAAACGAGCGCGAGCAGTCGATCCGGCGTGCGATGCTGCACCACGTCTCCATCGACCCGCAACGGGACCTGCTGCTGAGCCTGACACTGCTCATCATCGTCCAGGAGGCAGAGCGCATCGGTGACCTCTCGAAGTCGCTTGCAAAGGCGGCGGACCTGGCCTCGTCACCTCGGGTTGGGGCGTCGGTGCATCCGCTGCGCCGGACCCGCAACCGCGTGCTCGGCCTCTTTCCGGATGTACGGCATGGCTTCCTCTCGGGCGATGCCACCGCCGCACGGCGCGTGATGGACGCCCACGCCCTCGTGAAGGAGGAGGTCGCCGCGTTCCTCGCGATGATCGCGCAGGGCGAGGCGGCAGAGACGAACCGGGCCGTGGTGCTCGCCATCGGAGCGCGGATGATCGGGCGGGTGAGCTCCCACCTGTCCAACATCGCGTCGAGCGTGGTGCTGCCGTTCGACCAGGTGCGCCAGTCGCCGACGAGGGACAGCGAAGCCTAGTCCCGCGACGGCCGCGGATTTCCTTGCGGGGCGCAGAGGCACCGCTCACGCCTCGGGCAAACGAGGGGATACGGTAGGCGGCCGTGCACGTCCGTGGACACGGTGTTGCAGAACGGAGCAAAGGTGGCGCGTTTTTGGACAGTATAGGTTCTGTCGCTTTGGCTACCACCACCCGGCCGGCAGTCCACCCCTGTCGGCAGTGCCATGTTCACATTCTCCCTGCGGAGTTTCGTCTTCGCCATCCTGCCCTTCTTGCTCGTGTGCTGCGCGCTCGCAGTCTGCTTCGCGTACCGGGCAACCACCGCCAACGAGCAGCGGCGGGTCGCGTTGGAGCTCGACCGCGATATCGCGCGCGCCCAGGCTGAGGTGACGGCGTTCGTGCACACCCGCGACTCGGCGCACGTACGCGCAGCGCGTGGCCTCGTGGCGCAGGCAGACGCGCAGCGTACCGAGCTGGCTTCGTTCGGACGCAACGCCGAGCGGCTCGGGGCCGCCATCAGCGCCTACCGAGGGGCTCTCAACGAGCTAGAGACGGAACTCGCCGAACGCGGCCTCGACGAGCGGAGCGGGGCGGAAGGGACGATGCGCAGCCACATCCAGGCGGCGGAGGCGCACCTCCAGGAGCGTGGGCTGGCGGAACCCCTCGTCGTGCTACTCAACGTGCGGCGGCGCGAGAAAGACTTCCTCCTCCGCGGCGATGAGCGCTACGTGGCGGATGTCCAGCGCCTCCTGGAAGAACTGGAGACCGCCGTGCCCCCGGGTGCGCTCTCCGGGCCAGAGCAGACGTCCTTTTCGGAGAGCCTGGCGGGGTATGCCACGGCATTCGAGGCCCTCGTGCTCGCGCTCGAACGATCCACCTGGCTCAATGAACGGCTGGACGTGACCGGCAGAGAGGCTGCGAGCGCGGCCCAGCAGATCGTGAGCCAGGCCGCCGCTAACGCGCAGCGCTTCAAACGAGCCGCCCTCGTGCTGGAATTGCTGCTGGTCCTGAGCATGGCCGGGGCGCTGCTCGTGCTTCTGCGCTGGGTGGTGCGCCCTGTGCGGCGCATGACCGGGGCAGCCGAGGCCGTCTGCACCGGCGCGACGGATGTGGTGGTGCCCTGGAGCCGCGTCGAGGAGATGACGACGCTGGGCAATGCACTGCGGCATGTAGCCGAGGAGGTGGACGCACGGCAGCGCGCCGAGTATGACTCGCGCAGCGCGCACGCGCTCCTCGCCACCGTGCTCGACTCGGTCGAGCAGGGCTTCTTCGTGACCGACGAGGAGTGCCGCGTGCTGGTCTGGAACCGCTTCATGGAGCGCTATACCCAGCAGCGTGCCCGGGACGTCGAAGGCCGGTCGATCTTCTCGCTCTTCCCGCACCTCTGGCGGCATGGACAGGCGGACTTCGATGCTGTGCTCGCCGGGGCCTCCGTGGAACGCAAGGGCCTCGTCTTCGAGACCGCCGACGGGCTCCTCTACTACGACGCCGTCCTCACCCCGCTCGACGCCCACGCCGAGGGCGGGGCTGCACGCGGTGCCGTCTGCGTGATCCGCGACACGACCGAGCAGCATCGCGCCGAGCGAGAGCGGGCGGCGGCACGGACGGCCCTCGTGCGCGCGAAGGAGGAGGCCGAGGCCGCCACGCGCGCCAAGAGCGAGTTCCTCGCCACGATGAGCCACGAGATCCGGACACCCCTCAATGGCATCCTCGGCATGAGCGATCTCCTGCTCGACACGCCCCTCCGCGACGAGCAGCAGGAGTTCGCCCAGACCATCCTCAGCTCGGGCAGGGCGCTGCTCGGCATCATCAACGACATCCTCGACGTGTCGAAGATCGAGGCGGGGCGTCTCGAACTCGACCCAGCCCCGTTCCTGCTCCTGACGGCCGTCGAGGACGTGCTCGACGTGGTTACGGTCGCGGCGGGGCGCAACGGAGTCGAACTGGGCTGCACCATCGGGCCGGAGGTGCCGTCGGTCGTCGTTGCGGACGAGCCGCGGATCCGGCAGGTGCTGCTCAACCTCGCGTCCAACGCCGTCAAGTTCACCGAGACGGGGAGCGTCAGCATCCACGTGCGCCGCGTCGCCAGCGATACCGCGACCCCGGGAGGGCCCCCGCACGGCAGTGAGGCCCAGGCACGTCTGCGGTTCGAGGTCGTGGACACCGGCATCGGGATTGCCCCTGAGAAGCAGGCCGCCGTCTTCGAGCGTTTTACCCAGGCGGACTCGTCCACGACGCGCGCCTACGGTGGCACGGGCCTCGGCCTCGCGATCTGCAACGGCCTCGTCCGGCTGATGGACGGAGCCTTGTCGCTCGACAGCGAGGTCGGGACTGGGTCCACGTTCGCGTTCGAGATCCCCGTCGGCGTTGGGCTGCGGGGTGGTGATGCGGGTCCTGAGCGGACGCTGCACGGTCGGCGGGTGGCGGTGCTGCACACAAGCGAGGGTCCGGACTTCGTGACGCCGTTGCTGCGAAGCTGGGGCGTATGCGTCGAAACGGCCTCGTCGGTGACATCGGTCGCGCCGGGGCTCGTGTCGGACCAGACGGAGGTGCTGGTCTGGGAACGTCCGCTGCGGGGAGAGGCCGAGGATGTGCTACGCGTGCTCGCGGCCGCCGAGGCGACGCCGCTGGTGATCGTGCAGGGACGCGACGCCGATGTGCCCGTCGAGCGCGCCGTCGTTGTGCCGAAGCCGGTCAAGGCGGCCCGGCTCGCCGAGGCCGTGGCTGAGGCGCTGGAGCACGCACCACCACCGGCCGTGCCCGCACGCCAGGGTGAAGGTCCGGCTGCCGAGCCCATGCGTGGCGACCGCGCTGCGCGGCGGCTGCTCATCGCTGAGGACAACCCGATAAACCAGCGCGTGCTGACCCTGCTGCTGAAGCGCCTCGGCTACGCCGCCGACGTGGTGGGCACCGGCCGCGCCGCCTGCGATGCCGTGCAGCGCACCCGCTACGCCGCCGTGCTGATGGACATGCAGATGCCCGAGATGGACGGCATCGAAGCGACCGAGCGCATCCGCGCGGCGATGGACACGCCGCCGCCCGTCGTGATGGTGACGGCGAATGCCTTCCCGGCGCACCGGGCCCGGGCGCTTGCCGCAGGCGTGGAGGCGTTCCTGACGAAGCCCGTGACGGGACCCCGCATGAGCGCCGCGCTGGCTGAGATCCTCGGGGACGACCCGATGCCTGCGTCCGGTGACGCTGCGCTGGCGTCCGGCGATGGGGCATCGGTGCCGGACGCCGCCGTCGAGGTGGGCTGAGCGAAGCCTTCTGTGCGTGGATGCGAAGCCAGGCGTACCCGCTTGCCGAAGCGGCTGGCATGCGCTACCATGCCGGACGCTAGGCCGTTCATGCGGGGCGGTCGGCGCAGGTCTAGCCTCGGTGCTCCATGCGTATGTCCTCCTTCCGGCTGTGTGTGCTCCTCACGATGGCCTTCGGTCTCGGCTCGCTGCCGGTGCTGGCCCAGGAGGCTATCGCCTGGCTCACCCTCGCGACGGGCGACGTGGAGGTGCGCCGCGCCGCCACGACGACCTGGGCTCCCGCCGACGCGGCCGACACGGACCTGTTCGAGGGCGACGCCGTGCGGACGGGCCGCCTCTCCCGCGCCATCGTGCTGCTCGCCAACGCCGAGCGCGTGATGATGAGCGGCGAGGAGACCTACGAGGTGGCGCTTCAGGCCACGCCGGACGCCGAGGCAGAGATGGGTAAGACGGTCGCCTCGCTCGCGCGCGGGGCGTGGAACCGCATCGTGGGGCGCTCGGACGCCATGGCGACGGGCGCGGCGCGAGCCACCGACGACGCGCCGCCCGTGCTGGAGCGGCTGCGCTTCGGCTACGTCCTCAGCCCGACGCCCACAGTCCGCTGGCTCGCCGCCCAGCCTGCGGCCTCCTACCGGGTACGCCTCTCCAACGACACGGCCGCTGACCCCTGCTTTGCGGAGCCCTCTCCCGATGCCACGGTCTGGGCGCGGGCGGGCCTGACGGATACGACGCTCGCCTATCCCACCGACGAAGCCGCGCTCACGCCGGGCGCGCACTACTACGTCGAGGTGCACCGCGCTTCACCCGACGGAGCCCTTGAGGACGGCGAGTGGGGCTGCTTCACCGTCGCGACCGACTCGGCGCGGGCCGCGTTCGAGGCGCTGGAGCGGGGCTTGCGGGAGCAGTATCCGCCCGCCGATTTCGGCGAGGAACGGAGCGAGGGAGAGGCGAGTGAAGGCGGGGAGAGCGCAGACGTGACGGCACTGCTGCTCTACGCCGCGGTCCTGCTCGACCAGCAGTACTACACCGACACGCTGCGGGTGCTCGACGCCGTCGAGGCCGGGCAGCCGGGCAACGCGGCAGCGGAGCGGCTGCGGCGGTTCGTCTACGAGGAGGCCGGGCCGCCGGCGCTGCTGGCCGCGCCCGCCGAGTGACGCGATGACGACACCGTTCCGATGACGAAGACGCTCTTCGGCCTCGTCGACGCCCTGCGCGGGCGCGCAGACGCGCTCTGGGCGCTCATGGCCCCCGTCTGGGGCGGCGTCGCCTGGATCGCGGGGACCTCGCTCGTGAGCCTCCTCTTCGTCGCGCGCGGCACCCTCGCCGACGCGGGCCTCATCGACGCCGCCCCGGCCCCCGAACTCGTCGTCGTTGAGCTGGACGAGGTCTTCGCGGAGCACTACGACTACCCGAAGGAGACGCCCAAGGCATACCTCGCCGAGGTCATCCGCACGGTCGCACAGCACGAGCCGCGCGTGGTCGTGCTCGACTACTGGTTCACCAACGCCGACCTCAGCGCGCCTGGCTTCGACGCCATCGTAGCGGCTGTCGCGGAAGCGCCTGCGTCGGTGCGCTTCGTCTTCCCCACGCGCCTCCTCCAGCAGGCCGACGGCCCCATCGTGCTCGACGTGCCACCTACGCCGCTACGCCGCCACGTGCTCACCGGCTACGCAGGGCTGCGCGGCGACCCCGTCCTCGAACAGCAGCTCACGGCCCGTGTGGCGGGCGGCGAGGTCGCGCCTTCGCTGGCGATGGCCGCGCTCGCGGCATGGACGGCCCCCGACGTGGTGGCCGAGGCTGAAGCCTTCGTGGACGCCGCCGCTGACAGCCCGGCGCTCGCCCTGCCGCTGGAGACGTGGCAGGCGACGGGTGAGCTGCTCGCCGCTTCGTTGGATGCATCAACGACGGCCACAGGCGGCTGGCAGGCAGTCCTCGACGTGCACGGGGTGAGGGCAGAGGACGCTGATGCATATGGCATCAACCACCGCGACCACTTCGGCCCCGGTGCGCCGGGCGTCCTCGCCTCCGAAGGCCTCGTGCAGGGTACGCTCCCCCCCGCCTTCCTGAACGCGCAGGTGCGCGACCGCCTCGTCGTGATCGGCTCCACGTATCCGCTCAAGGACGACACCTTCGGCACCCCGTTCGGCGACCGCCGGGGCGTGCTCGTCCATGCTGCGACGTTGCACAGCCTGCTCGCCGAGCGTCCCCTCACGCACGTCGGCTGGGGCTGGAGCCTCGCGGCGGCACTCGGGACGGCGCTGCTGGCGATGGGGCTCGTGTGGCTGCTGTCGCCGCGCGCCGTGCTCGTCGTGGGGGCGCTACTGGTGCTCGGGTATGGCGTGGCGTTCGCCGCGGCGTTCTTGGGAGCCGACCTGCTGCTGCCGCTCGCGTGGCCGCTCGTGGGTGGGGCGGTGGGGCTCCACCTCGCGCATTGGGACCCCATCGCGCGCCGTGTTCGTCGCGTGGGGGCGCCGCTCGACCTGCGTCTGCGCCTCGCGTTTGTCGAGGGGGATGGAGCCGAAGACGGTGGCTGGCCGCTGGACCGCCGGGTCCTCGTGCGGGCGGAGGGGCCCAGCGACACGTGGGAGGTCGGCGAGGCGCGGCTGCGAAGCGATGTGTCCATACGCGGGAAGCATCCCATGGCGCACGCGCTCACCGCCGTGGCGCGGGGCACGACGGATGCCTCTCTGCGCGCGGAGGTCGGGGCCACGCTCTTCGCGACGCTCTGCCCCGGCGACGCCGCTGAGGTCTACCGGGCCGCACAGCGCCGCGCCGCCGCCCGCCCGCTGCGCCTCCGCCTGCGTCTCGAGGATCCGGCATTGGCTGTAGTGCCGTGGGGCATGGCCTACGACCCCGAGGCAAAAACCAGCGTGGCTGGCTTGACAGCGGCTTATCTCGTTCACGAAGTCGCAACGTCGGCGCCGGAGGCGACCCTGGAGCATGGGGGGGACGTCGGACTGGTGGTGTGGGAGACGGCGGGCGCGGCAGGGCAGGGGGCTTCCAGCTTCGACCAGATGCTCCTGAGTAGCGCGTTGGAGGAGAGCCCGCACGTGGTGCGTCGCTCCTGGCCTCCGAGCCCGGAGGAACGCGCGCCCTACCTCCTTCACCTCATCGGCCACAGCCGCCTGTGCGACGGCGAAGCCCGGTGGGACCTCACAGAAACGGACGCCGTCGACGCGGCAGCGCTCGCACAGCTCATCCGTGCGCGCCGGGTCCCCAGTCTGATTGCGCTCGACAGCGTCCGGCCCTCCGGCGATCCTGCGGACATCGGCACGGCGGTCTTCGCTGCGCGCTTGGCTACACAGCTGGGCTGCGCCGTCGTGATGGTGCCGAGTCCTGTTTCCGACACGGGGCGGCAGGTGTTCTGGGAGACCTTCTACGCGGAGGCTAAGCGGGGCTCCCTCGCGTCCTTTGCACATGCCGTCGAGGCGCTGGCAGAGGCCGAGCCCGGCGCAGCAGGACTCGTTCGGTGCATCCGTCCCGTCGCGCCCGAGGACTCGCCCGAGTGAGGAGGTCGGGCGATGAAATCCGTAGTTGTGGAGAACACCTCCTTCTGATGACAGCCCCGCATCCAGACCGCCATGCCTACGTCTGCCCTCGTGCTCCGCTCCGCATTCCTGAGCCTGCTGCTCAGCTTCACGGCCTCGGCTGGGCAGGCACAGAAGCCCGCCACAGAGAAGCCTGCCGTAGAGACACCCGCGACCAAAGCTGAATCGTCCGCCCCAGCGCTCTCAGAGGTAGATGCTGCCGTGCTGGCGGCCGCACAGCAGGGCGATGCGGCAGCGCTCGCGGCGGCGCTCGCGGCGGGCGGCGACCTCGAGGCAGCCGACCCGGATGGGGCGACGCCGCTCCTGTGGGCCGCAGGCAACGGGCACCTCGACGCGGTGCGCGTGCTCACCGAGGCCGGGGCGGCGCTCGAAGGGGGCACGGGTATCGTCTGGCTCAACCGCGACACGGGGCTCTACATGAGCAGCCCGCTCGTGGCGGCGGCGGCGTTCGGGCACCTGGCGGTCGTGCAGCACCTCGCCGAGCAGGGAGCCGACCTCGACCAGCCAGGCTGGGACCCGGCTGCGGAGGCGTTCGTCGGGTGGACGGCGCTCCAGTGGGCCGCCGCGCTCGGACATACGCCTGTGGTCGCCTACCTCGCCGCGCAGGGGGCCGATCTCGAACTCGGGTTCGGCGTGCCGACCCCACCGCTCGCCCTCGCGCTCCAGGCTGGGCACACCGAGACGGCGGCGGCACTGGAGGCCGCTGGGGCCAGCCAGGTGCGGGCTGAGGCACACCTGCCCGTCGCGATGGGGCCCGATGCGGCGACGACCGGGGCGCTGACGGACGTGCACCCGCTCAACCAGGACGGCAGCCACTTCGTCACCCACACCCTCGACCTCGCCACGGCGGTCCCGTTTACCGTCGCCGTCACGTCCGACGCGTTCGACCCCATGCTCGTCGCTGTGAGCCCTTCGGGTGTCGCGTCCTCGAACGACGACTGGCTCGGCGATCCGACCGAAGCGCGCGTGGTGGTGGAGGCGGGCGAGGCGGGCGGGTGGCAGGTCCTCGTCTGGAGCTACGAGGCGGCGCAGACGGGCGCGTTCACCGTGACGCACCAGACGCTCACCGAGGCCGAGGCGAGGGCATTGCAAACGCAGGCCGCCGACCTCGCCCGCGCCGATTCGCTCGGGCAGGCCGCCGTCGCGCTGGCTGGGGACGGGCGGACCGCTGAGGCGGTGGTGCTTGCCGAGGAGGAGGTCGCCCTACGCGGTGACGTGCAGGGGGGGGAGCACCCCGGGATGGCGACGAGCCTGCACAACCTCGCCGCGATCTACGCCGACCTGCAGCGCTACGACGAAGCCGAGGCGCGCTACGAACAGGCCCTGTCGCTCTACGAGACGCACCTCGGCCCCGACCACCCCGAGGTCGCCGGGACGCTCGGCAACCTGGGCGACCTCTACCACACGACGGGGCGCTACACCGAGGCCGTCCCACTCCTCCAGCGTGCCCTCGCCATCGCCGAGATGACGGCACAGGGGGACTCGTCCGACCTCGCCGCGCTCGATGTGGCGCGAGCGCTCGG
>JBCDFO010000088.1:0-13595 GCA_039177895.1 Bacteroidota bacterium | reverse complement strand
GGTACACCCAATTCCCGTTGTTGTAGAGCGCGAGCGGGGCCACCGGCTGCCGGAACGAGAGGAAGTTGAAGTCCTTGACGACGCCGATGACGGGCATCGGAAAGCCGTGCACGTCGATCCAGCGCCCGACGGCCGTCTCCCAGCCGAGCTCGCGCGCCAGCGTCTCGTTGATGAGCGTGCCGCCCTCGTCGGCCTCGCTCCCTTCCACAAAGTCGCGCCCCTCGACGATCTCCAGCCCGAACACGTCCACGAAGCCGGGCCGCACGGCCGAGTTGAAGACGCCGACGCGCTCGTCCTCCTCCGCGCCCTCCCACTTCGTCATGCCGGACTGCCCGACGATCCGCGTGGGGCTGTGCTGCGACGCGGTCACGGCGAGGACGCCCGGATGCTCACGGAGTGTGGTCCTCAGCACGTCGTACTGCCGAACGGTTTCGCGGTCCTCGAGCGGAATAGAAACGACCTGCGCGCGGTCGAGGCCCGTGCTGGCCGTCTGGACATAGCGGACCTGCTGCTGGACGACGAGCGTGCCTGCGAGGAGCGCCGTGGTCACGGCGAACTGCCCGATGACGAGGCCGTTGCGGAGGCGTTGGCTCCCGGCCGGGCCGCTCCCGCGCATCGCCTGGACCGGGCGCAGCCGCGCCAGCACGAGCGACGGATACCCGCCCGCAAGTACCCCGATTCCCAGGCCCACCACGACGAGGAGGATCCAGAGGACGGGCGTCTCTGACACGGCCAGCGACAGGTCCCGCGCGACGAGGCCGTTGAAGGTTGGGAGCGCGACCTGCGCCAACGCCACCGCCAGCCCCAGCGCGATGAAGGTCACCAGCAGCGCCTCGGCGAGGAACTGCCCCGTGAGCTGCGCCTGCCCCGCGCCCACCGCCTTGCGCACGCCGACCTCCTGCGCCCGCGTGGCTCCGCGCGCCGTGGCGAGGTTGGTGTAGTTGACGCACGCCAAAAGCAGGATCAGCACGCCGAGCGCCGCCACGAGCCACACGTAGCGCTCGCTCCCACCCGGCCCCAACTCGAAGTTGAGGTCAGAGCGCAGGTGGAGGTCGGTGAGCGGCTGCGTGAAGAAGACCGTCAGCCGCTCCGGGTTCTCCCGGAAGAAGTCGAGCGGCGCGATGTACGTCTGGGCGAACGCGGATAGCGCAGGCGTGAGGTCGTCGGCGGTGGCGTCGGGGCGGAGGAGCGCGTAGGTGTGGTAGTCGCTGCTGCCCCAGCGGTCCCGCTCGACGGTCCGGGTATAGTATTCCGAGGTCGTCATCGCCAGCAGGAAGTCGAAGGTGAGGTGGCTGTTGCTCGGCGGGTCGGCCACGACGCCCGTGACGGTGAGCCCGGCCTGCTCGTCATCGAAGCGCCCGTCGAGCGTTTGCCCGACCGCGTTGGTCTCGCCGAAGTAGGCGCGCGCCGTCGACGCCGTGAGCACGACCGAGCCGGGCTCGGCGAGCGCCGTCGCCGGGTCGCCGTCGAGGAGGTCGAAGCTGAACACGTCGAAGAAGTGGCGCGTGGCGTAGAGGCCGTCGCGGTAGCCTCGCGTGTCCGGGTCCGTGCCCAGGAGCACCTGCGCGGCCTGCACCTGAGCGGCGTACTCCACCTCGGGCACGTCGCGCATCAGCGCCTCTGCCATCGGAGCTGGGGTGAGCGCGTAGCGGCTCGTCCCCATGAAATCCGACCCCGGCTCGTCCTTCGCCACGCGGACGATGCGGTCGGCGTGCGCATGGAAGCGGTCGTAGCTCAGCTCGTGCCACACGTAGAGCCCGATCAGGAGCGCGCAGGCGAGCCCTACTGCCAGACCCACAACGTTGAGCAGCGTCGTGCCACGTTGGGCACGCAGGCCCCGAAAGGCAACGAGGAGGTAGTTCTTGAGCATGGTCGTAGCGAGGTGAGGAGAAGAGAAGGGCGGAGTGGAGAAGGGCAGAGCGGAGAAGAGCAGCCGCGGGGTCAGAGATGGGACAGCGATCCCGCGACAGAGGGGACGTGGGGGGCGCTACTCGTAGCGGAGGCTTCGTGCCGGGTCCGCCGTCGCCGCGCGCAGCGCCTGCACGCTCACCGCCGCCAGCGCGATCACCAACGCCCCCCCGCCCGCCACCAGGAACAGCCCCGGCCCCAGCTCGATCCGGTAGGCGAAGTCGGCCAGCCACCGCTGCATGACCACGTAGCCGATGGGCGCGGCCACGACGAAGGCCACCGCGACGAGCTTCACGAAGTCGAGCGAGAGCAGGCGCACGAGGCCGAGCACGTCGGCGCCGAGCACCTTGCGGATGCCGATCTCCTTGGTGCGCTGCTCGGCGGCGAAGGCGGCGAGGCCGAAGAGGCCGAGCGAGGCGATGAGGAGGGCGACGACGGTGAAGAAGCCGAAGGTCTGTCCGAGGCGGCGGTCGGCGCGGTAGAGGGCGTCGAACTCGGCGTCGAGGAACTGCACCTCGATGGGGTACTCGGTCAGCGACGCCGCAGCGGCCTCCAGGCGACCGAACGTGGCCCCGAGGTCGCTAGGTTGCACGCGCGCCGCGACGGTCCCCAACTCCTCAAGGTCGAGGCGGAACATGAGGGGCTCGATGGGGAGGTGCAGCGAGTGGAAGTGGAAGTCCCGCATGACGCCGATAATGCGACGCTCCTCGAAGCCAAACCATCGCCCCAGAGCCTCTTCGGGCGTCCAGCCCATCGCGCGCACCGCCGTCTCGTTGACGAGGGCCGCCCCGCTGGTGTCCGTGGCGAAGGCGCGGTCGAACGACCGCCCCGCGACGAGGTCAATACCGAACACGTCGAGCGCATCGTAGCTGACCCAACTCTGATAGATACCGATGGGAGCGGCGTCCTCGGGGCCGCCCTCCCACCGGCTGTAGGAGCCCCGCGCGCCCACGCTTGTCGGCAGGCCCGTCATCTCGGTAACAGCAAGCACGCTGGCGTCGCGCTTCCAGGTGTCGCGGATCGTGGGCGCGAGCGAATTCAGCGACCAGTGCGGCATGTCCATCACGATGACGTGCTCACGCGCGTAGCCGACGTCGGTTGTTTGCACAAACCGAAGCTGCTGATACACGACCAGGCTCCCGACAACGAGCACGATGGCCGCTGCGTATTGGCCGACGATCAGGAGGCGCTGAAGCGGTGCCTTGGTCCGCCCTCGGGACCCACGCCCCTTGAGTACCTGCATGGGCTCCATCCGAGCCATAAAGAACGCTGGGTAACTGCCACTTATCAGGCTGACGACGAGGACGAGCGCTGCGAGGCCGGACCCGAGCCAGCCGTTTGCGTAGTCGAGGGTGAGCGGGCGCTCCACAAGGTGCCCGAAGGCAGGCAGCAGCGCATGGGCGAGTACGAGGCCGAGCACGAGGGCGAGCGTGACCATCAGCACCGACTCACCGAGGAATTGCGCCACGATCTGCCGCCGTCGTCCACCCACGGCCTTGCGCACACCGACTTCGCGCGCGCGCTTGATCGAGCGTGCCACGGCGAGGTTGGTGTAGTTGACGCACGCCAGCAGCAGGATCACGACCGCCACGAGCGCGAAGAGGCGGACACGCTGCACGTCCCCCCGCGTATCGAAGTCGAAGGTGCTGCTCGTGGCATGGAGGTGAATGTCAAGGAGCGGCTCTACCTCGTAGCGCGTGCGTTGCTCTGGGGGCGTGTCACTCTCGGCATAGCGGTAGGTGTCCACGAGCGCGGGCATCTTGGCTTGTACGTCCTCTGCGGTGGCGCCGTCGGTGAGCCGGAAGAAGACGGAGTAGCGGCTGTTGAGCCAGAGGTCCAGGTCGCGGACGTAGTCCTCCCGCGACTGCAGCGGCACGAGGAAGGCATAGTCGATGGTGCTCGTTGTGGGCGGGTCGGCGACGATGCCGGTTACGGTGTAGGCGTCGGCGTCGGCCGACACCTCGACGGGCTGCCCCATCGGATCGGCGTCACCAAACAGGGTGGAGGCGAGCGTCTCGGTGAGGACGACCGCGCGTGGTTCGGCGAGCGCCGTCGCCGTGTCGCCGCGGAGCAGCGGGAGGCTGAACACGTCGAGGAAGGCGTCGTCCACCCACAGGCTCGGCGTGTCCTGCAGGAATGTCGATGCTGTCCCGATAAGCGCGTCAAAGCTGATGAACGCCGTGGCCGCGTCGATCTCAGGGATGTCCGCTACGAGCGTTGCTGCCAACGGCCGGGGCACCACGCCGAAGCGGCTCGCGCCCATGAAGTTGTTGTCCGGCCCCTGGCTCACGATGCGGTGGAGGCGCTCCGCGTCCGGGATGTGGCGGTCGTAGCTCAGCTCGTGCGCCACGAACGCCGCGATCAGCACGGCACAGGCGAGCCCCAGCGCCAGCCCCACGACGTTGATGGCCGCGTAGCCCTTCTGCCGCCGCAGCGTTCGTAACGCGATGAAGAAGTAGTTCTTGAGCATGAGGTCGCAGGTCAGAGGTCAAAGGTCGCAGGTCAGCTCAGGACCTTCGACCTGAGACCGGCGACGCCGCAAGGCGGCCTATTCGTAGCGGAGGCTTCGCACCGGGTCCGCCGTCGCCGCGCGCAGCGCCTGCACGCTCACCGCCGCCAGCGCGATCACCAGCGCACCCCCGCCCGCCACGAGGAACAGACCGGGCCCCAGTTCGATCCGGTAGGCGAAGTCGGCCAGCCACCGCTGCATCGCCACGTACCCGATCGGAGCCGCCACGAGGAACGCCACCGCGACGAGCTTCACGAAGTCGAGCGAGAGCAGGCGCACCAGGCCGAGGACGTCGGCGCCGAGCACCTTGCGGATGCCGATCTCCTTGGTGCGCTGCTCGGCGGCGAAGGCGGCGAGGCCGAAGAGGCCGAGCGAGGCGATGAGGAGGGCGATGACGGTGAAGAAGCCGAAGGTCTGCCCGAGGCGCTGGTCAGCGCGGTAGAGGGCGTCGAACTCGGCGTCGAGGAAGCCTACCTCGACCGGGTAGTCGGTGAACGTGGCCACGTGCGCTTCGAGGGCCGCGATGGTGGCCGGGAAGTCGCCCGGTTGGACGCGGGCAGTGATGTGGCTGACCCACCTGGGCTCCAGCCGGATCATGATCGGCGCGATAGGGAGGTGCATCGAGTGCTGGTGGAAATCCTCCACCACGCCGATGATGGTATGGGGCTCGTCGCCGCCTCGGTCGATCCACTTGCCAACGGCCTCCTGCGGCGTCCAGCCCATGTCCCGTACAGCCGTCTCGTTGAGGAGGAGCACCAGGCTCGTGTCCGGGTCAATGGCGCGGTCGAACGAGCGGCCCGCGACGAGGTCGAGTCCGAACACGTCGAGCACGTCGTGCGTGGCGGACATCTGGTAGAACGTCATGTCCTCCTCCAGGCTCTCTGGGTGGCCCTCCCACGTGTCGAGGCGGGTGCTGGAGCTGATGTTCGTCGGGAGCTCGCCCACGGACGCGGTGGTGATGACCGAGGCCTCGGACGCCCAACGCTCTTCGATAGCGGCGATGTGGTCGCGGAGCGACCAGTCGGTGAGGCGCATCGTGACCACGTTCTCGCGCTCGTAGCCGGGATCGCTCTGCGACACGAACCGGAGCTGCTGGAACACCACGAGGCTGCCCACCACGAGGACAATCGACGCAGCGTACTGCCCGACCACGAGCACGCGCTGGAGCAGCGGGCGCGCGCGGGATCCTCTGATCGTGCCTTTGAGCACCTGCATCGGCTCCAGCCGCGCCATGAAGAGCGCCGGGTAGCTGCCGCTCACCAGCCCGACCGCGAGTACCAGCACGGCGAGACCGGGCATGAGCCAGCCGCTCGTGTAGGGGATCGAGAGCGGACGCTCGACGAGCTCGCCAAACATCGGGAGTAGCGCATGCACGAGCACGAGCGCGAGTACGAGCGCCAGCGCTGCCATCAGCACCGACTCGCCGAGGAACTGCGCGACGATCTGCCCGCGCTTCCCGCCGATGGCCTTGCGGACGCCGACCTCCTGCGCGCGCTTGATCGCGCGCGCGACGGCAAGGTTGGTGTAGTTGACGCAGGCCAAGAGCAGGATCACGATGCCGATGAAGCCGAAGAGCCACACCATCCCCTGATTCCCCTGGGTCCCGATGTCGAAGTTGACGTTCGAGCGAAGGTGGATGTCCGCCATCGCCTGCACCTCGTACTGGTTGCGCTCCGCCTGGGGCGTGTCCGGCGAGTTCCACTCGCTCGAGCCGTCGTAGAGGTAGCGCGACAGCAAGTCGGGCATCTGCGCATCCAGCGCGGCCGGGTCGGCACCGTCGGCGAGCGTGAAGAAGGTCTGCCACGAGTTGTTATTCCAGCGCTCCAGGTCGTCCGTGAAGTAGCGCTGGGAGAGGATGCACGCGAGGAAGGTGTACTGCACCGTGCTCGCCTCGGGCGGCGCAGCCACGATGCCGGTGACCGTGAAGTCGTTCTCGCCGTCGAGGCGCACGGTCTGGCCCAGCACGCTTTGATCCGACAGGGCGGCGTCGCCGAAGAGCGTCCGGGCAACCTCCTCCGTGAGCACGACCGACTCCGGCTCGGCGAGCGCCGTCTCCGGGTTGCCCTGCAGGAGCGGGAAGCCCTCGAAGACCGTGAAGAAGTCAGCGCTGGCCCACAGGCCGCGCTCGTAGGCGTGCGTCTGGCCGACGCTCAGCAGCGCGCGGTAGTAGGTGAACGTGGTCGCGTGCGTGACCTCGGGGTAGTCTGCCACGAGCGCCCCCGCGAGCGGCGCGGGCGTCACGGCGAAGCGGTCCGAGCCCATGAACATGTTGCCCGGCTGCTGTTGCACCACCCGGTGGATGCGGTCGAGGTTGGGGTGGACCTGGTCGTAGGTGACCTCGTGCTGCACGAAGGCCGCGATCAGCAGGAAGCACGCGAGCCCGAGCGCCAGCCCGAGCACGTTGATGGCGGCGTAGCTCTTTTGCCGCCGGAGCGTCCGCAGCGCGATGAGGAGGTAGTTCTTCAGCATGAGGTCGAAGGTCTGGGGTCGTGGGTCGCAGGTCAGGGAGAGACGGAGGCACGACCTGCGCCCGCCAACCTGCGAGGAGTCCTCCTCACACAAGGGACGAACCAACCGGGACACCACGGCAAAAGGCGTAGTTCTGCACGTCGAACTGTGCGGTTTCGCACAGCCGATGCGCGCTCACAGACCCCACGACCTGCGACTTGGGACCTGCGACGCCGCGCCCGCGGCCTACTCGTACCGCAGCGCCTTCACCGGGTCCGTGGTGGCTGCGCGCAGCGCGTGGCCGCCCACCGTGAGCAGCGCGATGGCGAGCGCTAGGCCGCCTGCGAGCAGGAAGACGCCCACGCCGATGTCGATGCGGTAGGCGAAGGCGTCGAGCCAGCGGTCCATCGCGAGGTAGGCGAGCGGAGCCGCCAGCACCGTCCCGATGAGCACGAGGCGCACGAAGTCGCGGGCGAGCAAGCCGACGAGGCCCGGCACGCCCGCGCCGAGGACCTTGCGGACGCCGATCTCTTTGGTGCGCTGCTGGGCGGCGTAGGCGGCTAGCCCGAACAGCCCGAGGCACGCCACCACGATGGCCAGCGCCGCGAACGTGCCGAAGAGCGCGCCGAACTGCTCCACGGCGCGGTACTGTGCGTCGAACGCATCATCGAGGAAGCGGTAGAGAAACGGTCGGTGCGGCGCGAGCGTGGCCCACGCAGCCTCCACCAACGCGACCGCCTCCTCCGCCCGCGCGGCGTCGACCTGGAGCACGAGCTGGCCCAGCCATGGAGAGACGCGGAACGAGAGCGGGCGCACCTCGTGGTGCAGCGACTCGTGGTGGAAGTCCTGGACGATGCCGACCACGGTGCCGCTGCGGCCCCACTGGTCGAACGGCTTGCCGACGACCTCGGCGGGGTCCGCATAGCCAAGCGCCCGCGTCGCCGCCTCGTTCAAGATCAGCGCCTCCTCGGCGTCCGTCTCGAAGTCGGGGCTGAAGAGCCGCCCGGCGGCCACCTCCACGTCGAGTTGCGCGAGGAAGGTGTCGTCTACCTCGAACAGGCCGAAGTCCATCCCCCGCATGGCTCCCTGGGCGTCTTCGACGCTGGTCCCGGCGTTCGGGAAGAAGCCGCCGGGGACGCTGCGCGTGGCCGACACCCGCTCCACCACCGGCAGCGCGGCGAGGGCCTGCTTGACGGCGTCCACGTTCTCGGTGACCACCTCGTCGTGCCCGAAGTCGACGATGAGCTGCTGGTCGTCGAAGCCGAGCGTTTCGCTTTGGAGGTAGCGCAGCTGCTGCCCCACGATGAGCGTCCCCACGATCAGCACGATGGCGATGGTGAACTGACCGACGACGAGCCCCTTGCGCAGCGCCTGACCGCGCCGCGATGTCGCGAAGGCACCCTTGAGCACGGAGGCAGGCCGGAACGCCGAGAGCACGGCTGCCGGGTAGCTGCCCGCAAGCAGCCCCACGAGGATCGTCCCCGTCACGAGCGTGCCCGCCATTGGGAGGCTCGTCAGGACACCGCCTGCGATCTCTTTGCCTGCGAGGTCCTGGAAGAACGGCAGCAGGCTCTCGGCCAACACGACGCCCAGGATGGCCGCGGCCGTAGTCAGGAGCAACGCCTCGGCCAGGAACTGCCGGACGAGGCTGCTCCGCGTCGCGCCGATGCTCTTGCGCACGCCGACCTCCTTCGCTCGCTTCGTCGCACGCGCCGTCGCCAGGTTCATGAAGTTGACGCAGGCGATCAGCAGGATGAACAGCCCGACGAACCCGAAGAGGTAGAGGTAGGTGCTGTTGCCGCGCGGCCCTGCCGCGAAGCCACCCGTGGGGCTGAAGTAGGCCGCGGTGAGCGGCTCCCACCAAATCGTGAACGACTGCGGGTACTCGACCATCGCCTCCCCGTGATGGCGCTCCACGAACGCGGGCATCTTCGCCTGGAACGCCTCACCGGACGCGTTCTCGTCGAGCAGGACGTAGGTGAAGAAGTCGACGTAGTTCCAGCTATCGAAGACGAACGCGCGGTCGTTGGCGCGCATCGCGTTTTCGAAGAGGCTCATCGGGAGCAGGATGTCGAAGTCGAGGTGCGAGGTGGCCGGCACGTCGGCCATGACGCCGGTCACCACGAGCGGGTCGATGTCGTCGCCGCTGCCGAGTTGAAGAGCTTGGCCGAGCACCTGGTTGGCGGCGAGCGCGTCGTCGCCGAAGTAGCGCCGCGCGGCGCTCTCGGCGAGCACGACCGAGGTCGGTTCCACGAGCGCCGTCGCCGGGTCGCCCTGGAGCAGCGGGAAGGTGAACACCTCGAAGAACTCCGGGTCCGCGAAGAAGTAGCGCTCCTCCTGGAACGCCTCGTCGCCGCGCGTGAAGAGCATCGTGTGGCGGCCGGAGAGCCGCACGGCGTGCTCGACCTCGGGGAAGTCGGCCTCCAGCAGCGGCGCGACGGCTCCCGAGCTCCACGCCTGGAACTCATCGGGCGCGGCGGGAGGCAAGTCTTCGCCCTGGCGGTTCTCGTACGTCATCCGGTAGAGCCGGTCCGCGTGCTCGTGGAAGCGGTCGTGGCTCCACTCGTGGCGGACGTAGAACGCGATCAGCAGGCAGCACGCGATCCCGAGGGCCAGGCCCCCGACGTTGAGCGCCGTGTAGCCGGGCTGCCGACGAAGGCCACGAAGGGCGACGAGGAGGTAGTTGCGAGTCATGGGTCGAGGGTCGAGAGTCTTGGGTCAAGGAGCCCAGGTCGTTCGAGGCGGACCCTCGACACATGACCCAGGACCCACGATGTCACTCGTAGCGGAGTGCCCTGACGGGATCGAGGCGGGCGGCCCGCCAGGCGAGCGCCCCCGTGACGAGGAGGGCGAGCGTGAGCGCCGCGAGGCCCGCCAGCAGCACCGTGCCCGCGCCCACCTCAGCGCGGTAGGCGAAGCCGTCGAGCCACTGCTGGACGCCCCACCAGGCCAGCGGGGCCGCCACCACGAAGGCGACGACCACGAGCGCCACGAAGTCGCGCGTGAGCAGGCGCAGGATGCTCGCCACCGAGGCGCCGAGCACCTTGCGCACGCCGATCTCTTTCGTCCGACGCTGCGCGGTGAAGGCGGCCAAGCCCACCAGCCCGAGGCAGGCCACGAAGATGGCGAGCCCGGCGAAGACCCCGAGGATGCGCCCGAGGCGCACCTCCGACTGGTACATCTGCTCGTAGTACTCGTCGACGAACGTGGTCTCGAAGGGCGCGTCCGGGGCGAGGGTCTGCCACGTGGCCTCCAGTTCGCTCATCGTGGCGAGGAGGTCCTGCGTGTCGAGCTTGAGGAGCAGGCCGGTGTGGTCGGGCCAGGTCACCTCGGGGCGCGGGTCGCCGAAGCGAATACCCGCGGGCTCGATGACATCGTGCATCGAGCCGAAGTGGAAGTCCTCCACCACGCCAACGACCTGGCTCTCGGGCGCGACCCAGTTCATCGTCTTGCCGAGCGCGGCGGGCACGGCCGCGTCGCCCTCGGCCCAGCCGAGCTCGCGCGCCGCCGCCTCGTTGAGGACGACGGCGTTCGTCGCGTCCGTGGCAATGTCAGCGTCGAGGAAGCGGCCGGCGACGAGGTCGAGCCCGAGCACGTCGGCGTAGTCAGCGTCGGCGAAGACGACCCACATCATCGTGAAGCTGGGGTCATCCTCGGGCTGCCCTTCGAGATCGCTCGTGGAATACATGCCCCAGTAGTTGCCGGGGGCCGCGCCGGTCGCGCTCGCCTGGCGCACGGCGGGATGCTGAAGGAAGGCAGCCTTCGCCGCCTCGGGTGTCACCGCGAGGGGGTCCAGCTCGACGTGGAGCACCTGGTCGCCGTCGAAGCCGAGGTCGGCGTTTTGGACGAAGCGGAGCTGCTGCACGATGCCCGCCACCCCAACGAGGAGCGCCACAGTGACGGCGAACTGCGCGACGACGAGCACCTTGCGGAGCCCGGCGCTGCCGCCCTTCGGCGCGCTCCCGGCACGGAGCACCTCCATCGGGCGCTGCCGCGCGAGCACCAACGCCGGATAAGCCCCAGCGAGCAGCCCTGCACCGAGCGCTAGAGCGAGCATCAGCGGCAGCGTTGCTCCGCCTAAGAGGACACCAGCGCTGAGGTCGGTCCCAAAAAGCGCGTTGAAGCCGGGCAACGCGGCTGTCACGAGCACGACGGCCAGCGCGAACGCCGCCCCGCTCACGAGCAGGGCCTCGCTGAGAAACTGCCGCGCGAGCTGCCCGCGCCCCGCCCCGATGGCCTTGCGGACGCCTACCTCGCGCGTGCGGTCGGCAGCCTGCGCCGTCGCCAGGTTCGTGTAGTTCACGACGGCGATGAGCAGCACCAGCAGCGCGATGCCGCCGAAGAGCGCGAGATAGCGCGCGTCGCCGCGCAGGCCCTCGGCAAAGTGGAAATCGGAGAAGTAGAAGTCGGTGAGCGGAACCACCTCAAAATTGACGGGGTCGTCGCGGTTGCTGAGCTCGGTGTAAACGCCGGTCGAGAAGCGGTCAAGCGCTTCCTCGAACTGCGCCTGGGTGACGCCCGGATGGAGCCGCGCGAAGGCGCCGCCACTTATGCTCAGGTTCCAGGCGTCGAGGTCGGTGAGCGCCCCGCCCCGTGTCGCAATCGAGACGAGCAGGTCGAAGGTGATGGACGACGTGCGCGGGACCTCGACGACGGCCATCACGGTGAGGTCGCGCGCCTCGGACGTGCCGCCGAACATGCCCTGGCTCACGTCGAGCGTGACGATCTTGCCGACCGGGTCGGCCTGCCCGAAGTAGCGCCGCGCCGCCTGGGCTGAGAGCACGGCTTGGTTGGGCGCAGCGAGGGCCGTCGCGAGATCGCCTGCGACGTGGGGGAAGTCGAACACGTTGAAGAAGCCGGACTCGACGTAGCGCCGCTGCTGGTCGTCGAAGCGGTCGCCGGCGACCTGCACGGGCACCGTCGCGCTGTACTCGCGGACGACCGCAGCGACCTCGGGGATGTGCATGGCCATCAGCGCCGTCGTCGGTGGCGGATGCACCATGCTGTAGCGCGTGCCCTCGTCGGTTTCCCACGCAGTACCCACCGCATAGACCTGCTCCACGTCGTCGTGGAAGCGGTCGAAGGCCAACTCGTCGCGGACGTAGAGGCCCAGCAGGAAGAAGCACGCCAGCCCCACGGCCAGCCCCAGGATGTTAAGTCCGGCGTATCCAGCCCGGCGGCGAAGCGTGCGGAGGGCGACGAGGAAGTAGTTTTTGGTCATGGGTCGAGGGTCATGGAGTCGAGGGTCGCGGGTCATGGAGTCGCGGGTCCCAGGCCGTGCGAGGCGAGCCCTCGACACACGACTCGGGACCCTCGACCTCACTCGTAGCGAAGCGCCTTCACAGGGTCGAGCGTGGCGGCGCGGAAGGCGTGAAAGAGGGTCGCGGCGAGCGCGAGCACGACGGCGAGGCTGCCCGCGAGCAGCACCGAGCCCAGCCCCACGTCCGTGCGGTAGACGAAGCCATCGAGCCACGTCTGGAGGCCCCACCAGGCGAGCGGAGCCGCCACCACGAAGGCGACCAGCACCAGCACGACGAAGTCGCGCGAGAGTAGCGCCAGGATGTGGCCCACCGAGGCGCCGAGCACCTTGCGGACGCCGATCTCCTTCGTGCGCCGCTGCGCCGTGTAGGCCGCGAGCCCGACCAGCCCGAGGCACGCGACGAAGATCGCCAGCCCGGCGAACGTGCCGAGCAGCCGCCCGAGCCGGACCTCGTCGCGGTACATCGCCTCGTAGTACTCGTCCACGAACGTCGCCTCGAACGGCGTGTCGCCAGCCAGGGCGGCCCACTGTGCCTCAAAGTCATCCATCGTGGCGAGGAGATCCTGCGTGTCGAGCTTGAGCAGGAGCGTGTAGTAGTCCGGCCAGTCCGTGTCGGGGCTGGGGTTGCCCAGGCGGAAGCCGAGCGGCTCGATGGCGTCGCGCATCGAGTCGTAGTGGAAGTCCTCTACGACGCCGATCACGGTGCCCTCGGCTACGAAGTTGAGCGTCTTGCCGAGCGCGTCCGAGAGCGGGGCGTCGCCCGCAACCCAGCCGAGCTCGCGCGCGGCGGCCTCGTTGAGGACCACGCCGGTCTCTACGTCCGTCGGCATCGCCGGGTCAAAGAAGCGCCCTGCGACCACGTTCAGGCCGAGCGTGGCGGCGTAGTCGTGGTCGGCGAAGACGGTCCAGAGCATCGTCGGGCGCTCGTTCTCCTCGGGGTCCGGGCGGCCCTCGATGTCTCTCGTGGAGTACATCATGCCGTAGGCCCCGGGCGCGGCCGAGGTGGCGCTGGCCGAACGCACGGCCGGGTGCTGCGCGAACGTCGCCTTGATCGCCTCCGCCTGCTCCGCCGTGGGGCCGCCGAGCGAGAGCGCCAGGACCTGCTCGCGGTCGAAGCCCAGGTTGGTCGTCTGGACGTAGCGCAGCTGCTGCACGATGCCGGTCACGCCGACGAGCAGCGCCACGGTGATGGCGAACTGCCCGACCACGAGGCCCTTGCGCAGCCGCACGCCGCCGAGGCCAGACGACCCGTTGACCGTCGTCGTGCCCCGCAGCACGGCGGTCGGCTGCTGCCGCGCGAGGAGGAACGCAGGGTAGGCCCCCGCGAGCGCCGCCGCCAGGAGCGCCGCCAGGAGCATCCACAGCAGCGTCGGGCCCTCGACGAGCGCCGCCGCCGCGAGCGACGTGCCCAGGATGGCGTTGAAGCCGGGGATGGCGAGCGTGACCAGCACCACGGCGAGCCCGTACGCG
>JBCDFO010000087.1:0-13613 GCA_039177895.1 Bacteroidota bacterium | reverse complement strand
CGCCACCGGCACCGTCACGACGCTCAGCCCGACGCGCGGGCTGCAGGGCCGCGAGTTCAACCGCGGGGCCTATCACAAGGCGGCCGACGGAACGCTCATGTTCGGCGGGATCAACGGCCTCAACGTGTTCAACCCGGCGCGGCTGCGCGAGAACCCGCATCCGCCCGAGGTGCGGCTCCGACGCATCGTGGCCGGGGACGAGCCGCTCGTGCTGGGTCCCGGCGCGCTCGACCCCGAGACACCCCTGCGGCTGCGCCCCGACCAGGACGTGCTCTCGTTCGAGTACGTGGGCCTCCACTACGCCGCGCCGGAGGAGAATCGCTACCAGTTCGTTCTCGACGGAGCCGACGCGGACTGGCAGCCGCTCACGGCTGCCCGCGAGGCACGCTACACCAACCTGTCGCCGGGCTCGTACGCCTTCCGCGTGCGTGCCCGCAGCGCCTACGGGGTCTGGAGCGACGACATGACGCTGGCGCGCATCGTGCTGCCGCCGCCGTGGTGGGCGGCGTGGTGGTTCCGGCTACTGCTCGCCGGGCTGCTGATCGCGGCCGTCGGTGCCGTCTACCAGTGGAGGACGACCGAGGCGCGCGCCCGCGAGCGCCGCCTGCGCCTGGAGGTGGCTAAGCGCACCCGCGCCCTCGCCGTGGAGCAAGCACGCACGGAGCGGCAGGCCGAGGCTCTCGAAGTGGCCAACCAGCAACAGCGTCGCCTCTTCGCCAACCTGAGCCACGAGACGCGCACGCCGCTCACGCTCATCCTCAGCCCGGTCGAGGACACACTCGCAGACGATGAGCTCCCGGACGGCCTCCGCGCGATGCTGGAGCGCGTCCGGCAGAACGGGCGGCGTCTCCTGCACCTCATCGACCAGATCCTCGACCTCTCGCGGATGGAGGCCGGGCAGGCGCAGGTCCGGCTGCAGCGCGTCGACCTCAGCGAGTTCGTCGCCACGCTCGCGGCGGCGTTCGAGGGGCAGGCTACCCGGCACGGCCTGGCCTTCTCCTGGGCCACGCCCGACGAGCCCGTGGTCGGGGCCTTCGACGTGGCGCTGCTCGAACACATCCTCTTCAACCTGACGGCCAACGCGGTCAAGTACACGCCCGAGGGCGGCAAGGTGCGCGTCTCGCTCACGCCCGAAGACGATGGAGAGACCGTCGCGTTGCGCGTGCGCGACACCGGCATCGGCATCCCGCCGGACCAGGTCGAGCGCATCTGGGAGCGGTTCGCGCTCGTGGACGAGGGGCAGGCGAGCAGCACCGGCATCGGGCTGGCGCTCGTGAAGGAGGCCGTGGACCTGCTCGGCGGCACAGTAGGCGTGGAGAGCCGCGAGGGCTTCGGCACCACGTTCACCGTCCGCCTCCCCGTCCGCGATGCGGTCCCGGACGACGACGCGCTACCAACCGGCGCCATGCCCCACAGCGCCTACGTCCCGCAGGCTGACCTCGCCGCTGTAGTTCCAGCCCTGCCAACGCCCACGGTGGACCGGCTCACGGCGCTCGACGACGCCGACCGGACGACCGTGCTGGTGGTAGAGGACGCCGCCGACGTGCGTGCCTACGTCGCGGACTTGCTGCGTGCGGAGTACCTCGTCGTGGAGGCCGCCGATGGGGAAGCCGGGCTTGCGAAGGCACGCACCCGCGTGCCCGACCTCGTGGTGAGCGACGTTGCGATGCCGCGCATGGATGGGCTTGCGCTCACTGCTGCGCTTCGGGCCGACCCCGACCTGGCCTTCGTGCCCATCGTGTTGCTCACAGCGCGGGCAGAGATCGAGGACCGGGTGGCCGGGCTGGAGTCGGGCGCGGATGCCTACCTCGCCAAGCCGTTCGACCCCCGCGAGCTGCGCGCCACGGTTGCCAATCTGATCGCCTCGCGGCGTGCCTGGCGCGAGCGGCACACCCCGGCACCGCTACCCGTCATCGATGCCTTCCCCGCCGCCGTCTCCGCCGACGATGACCTCCGGACCCGCATCGAAGCGACCATCCACGCGCGCTTTGCAGACCCGGACTTCTCCGCGCGCGACCTTGCCGACGCGGTGGGCCTCAGCGGCTCGCAGCTCCGGCGGCGCACGCAAGACCTCCTCTGTACGACGCCCACCGAGGCGATCCGGTCGTACCGCCTGGCGCAGGGGGCGCTGCTCCTCCGGAAGCAGGCGGGGACGGTGGCCGAGGTGGCCTACGCGGTCGGGTTCAACAGCGTCTCGTACTTCACCCGCGCGTTCGGTGACGCCTACGGGCGTACGCCCTCGGCCTACGCGACAGAGCAAGGGGAGGACGACAAGGTGTAATCAAGGTTCACCCTGACATAGGCTGCGATGAGGCGGGACTTGGTGTTGCACGATGGTACACTCGGAGGGTAAGCGCTTACACAAAGCGCGCATCGTGTTGCTCGATCCGTGCATACGCGTGGTGAACAGTGTTATGCGCGCTTTGCAGTCGAGCGTGCGCGGGGACGCTCCCGATACTGCGGTCTCACCACGGAACCCCGACCCGGGCCCCACCCCATGCCTTGGACTGCCCTCAGTCTCCTGCCCACCCACACGACGCCCTACGTCGTGTCGCAGCGCATGAAACACGCCATCGAGAGCCTCGACTTCGACCGCCAGGCAGCGCCCGCACCCCAGGCGCTCATCGGAATCGTGTCGGACGCGCCCACGCTCGAGGCGTTTCTCGTGCACTGCCTGGAGCGGACGTTCGAGGTGGTGGTGGCCCCGACGGTCGGAGTGCTGGCGGAGCGCCTCGCGGAGCGGTCCCCCTCGCTGCTCGTTGCGGACCTCTACACGCTCGACCACCAGCGCTCGGCTGACTTCGGCCTCCTGCGCGAGGCGTACGGGGGCCTCCCGCTGCTGATCGTCTCGCAGGAGCCCGCCTCGGAGCTGCGCAAGCTGTCCGCGCCCGTCCTCGACCGGCCCCACGCCATGCTGCCGCTTCCCACGCGACCCGCCGAACTCCGCGGGGCAGCGACCGCGCTCCTCGACGTCACCACGAGTCCCCCCTCCCCCTGAACCACCACCACGAGCATCGCCGCTCCGTAGAACCATGAACGGAGGCGAGGGCTCGGCAGGGAGGAGGGGCCCTTTTGAAACGCGAGTCCCCCTGGCGCAAACGAAGCGCGCCCCGCTTGACCTGAGCCGAGCGGGGCGCGCCTTGGCGGTTCACCCCCCTTACTGAAGCTCCACAGGGAACGCGAAGTTGAGGTCGTTCTCGACAACGCCGGGGACCTCGGGGGCATCGGCCGTGTCGTTGCGCTTGTCGTCCGGCAGGGTGGCACCGTCCTCATAGAACCGGAGCTTGGCGCGGAAGCTACCCGTTGCGGCACTGCCCGCCGACACAGCAGCCTGGAAGGTCACGCCGAGCGGATCACCATTGGAGTCTGTGTCCAGGTCGGAGATCGTGATACGGTTCGCCACACCGCCCTCAGGGGTGTAGAAGAAGCGATGGTTTTCAGCTTCGGCGCGAATCTCTCCGGTGATGTCGTCGGGGGGGGTCTGGAACTCGTCAAGCAGTTCGATGCTCACGTCGTAAACGGTGCCTGAAGTGAGTTGAATGATGCCGACAGCTTGCAGGGTACCGTTCTCGTCGAAGTTCGCCGTGGAGGTGGTCGCAGCTCCGCCGCCCTGTGGCGCAAAGGTGAGGTTGACCGTCGAGATGACTTCGGGTTCGCCAGCCAATGGCTCCTGAATCTCGACGGGGAAGGTGAAGTCGAAGTCGTTCTCCACGACGTCGGGGACTTCCGGAGCGGTCGGCGTGTCGGCGCGCTTGTCGGCCGGCAGGTCGGCCCCGTCCTCGTAGTGACGGAGCTTGGCGCGGAAGGCACCCGTTGCGGCACCGCCTGCGGACACGGCAACGTCGAACGTCACGCCGAGCGGGTCGCCGAGGGGATCGCGGTCGAGGTTGGAGACCGTAAGGCGATTGGCGACACCACCCTCGGGCGTGTAGAAGAAGCGGTGGGCTCCCGGCTCCTCGTCGCGGACTTCGATGGTGATATCCTCGGCAGGGTCCTCGAAGTCGTTGAGCAGCTCAATGCTCACGTCGTAGGTCGTGCCTGCGTCTAAAATGATGGTCTCGCGGTCTTCGAGAACACCCTCCTCGTCGAAGTTGGCGGTGAATACGGCAGCGGTCCCGCCGCCCTGTGGCGTGAAGGTGAGGTTCACGACAGAGATGACCTCTTCCTCGCCTGCACCGTCGGTGTCGTCGGGGTCGTTGGAGTCACACGCGGCGAGCACGAGGAAGGCCGGGAGGAGGAGAAGCGCTAGGTAACGTGACAGGGTTGTCATGGTGGTTAGCTTGGTTGATAAAACAGGCGTGGTGAGGGGTACGTAAGGTCTGGCCTAGATCCGTGGATCACGATGGACGTAAGGGGATCGTCAGTCGTAGTACCAGGTCGCGGTTGGTACCCTAGCGGGGTAGCGATAGCGACCGGGGTAGCCGCCGTGGACGGCCTTGAGGCGGCTACCGGCAGGGAGGGGGAGCCTACCCGCATGTGAGCACCCTGCCCGTTGCCCCGGCCCAAGCTAACGAAATAGCTAGTCTCCTCTCGGTAAGGTAGGGATAAGAAAAAAGCGCGCCCCGCTCGACCTGAGCCGAGCGGGGCGCGCCGTGGCGGTTCAACCCCTTTACTGAATCTCCACAGGGAACGTGAAGTCGAAGTCGTTCTCCACGACATCGGGGACCTCCGGAGCGGTCGGCGTGTCGGCGCGCTTGTCGGCCGGCAGGTCGGCCCCGTCCTCGTAGTGACGGAGCTTGGCGCGGAAGGCACCCGTTGCGGCACCGCCAGCGGTGACCTCGACGTCGAACGTCACGCCGAGCGGGTCGCCGAGCGGGTCCGTGTCGAGGTTGGAGACCGTCATGCGGTTGGCCACGCCGCCCTCCGGGGTGTAGAAGAAGCGGTGCGCACCGGGCTCTTCGTCGCGGACTTCTTCGGTGATGTCCTCGGCGGGCGTCTCCAGCTCGTTGAGGAGCTCGATGCTCACGTCGTAGGTCGTGCCCGACATGAGGGCGATGGTTTCTGCATTCTGAAGAACACCCGCCTCATCGAAGTTGGCAGTGAACTCAGCGGCAGCACCGCCGCCCTGCGGCGTGAAGGTGATGTTGACGGTCGTGATGACCTCGGGTTCGCCAGCACCGTCGGTATCGCTACCGTCGGGGTCGTTGGAGTCACACGCGGCGAGCACGAGGAAGGCCGGCAAGAGGAGGAGCGCTAGGTAACGTGACAGGGTTGTCATGGTGGTTAGCTTGGTTGATGAACAGGTGCGGTGCGTGGTGTGAAAGAGACGACATGCATCCTGGGGTCAGGGCGTGCCGAAGGGGACCGTCAGCCGCAGCACCACGTTGCGGCCGGGATCCTGAGCGAAAAAGCGGTAGCGACTGAGGTAGTCGCGGTAGGCGGTGTCGAGGAGGTTCTCGACGGTGAGGCTGAGGCGGGCGTGGTGGACGCCGCTGGTGCCGTAGTGCACCTCCGTCGAGAAGCCCGCGCGAAGGAGTGCGTAGCCGTCAGGCGGGGCCACATAGTCTACAGGGACTACGGTGCCATCCTCGGCAAGGCGCGTCGGGAAGCGGTCCTGTTCGCGCACGAGCGTCGTGCCTACCTCCAGCGTGGGGATCTCGAAGAGACCGACATCGGGGAGCGTGAACCCGACATCGAGGCCGATCCGGTCGGCGGGTATGGCGAGCAGCGCCTCGTCTCGCCTCGTGTTCGTCGCGCGTATGAGGCTGCCCGATGCCGCGAACGTGAAGCGGCTAAGTCGAGCCTCAATGTAGCCGTCCATGCCGAGGAGGCGGGCGTTGTCCTGGGTGTACTGGAAGTCGGGGAAGACGCCGCGCGAGGTGACGATCGGGTCGTCCTCCGGGCGTAGGTAGAGGTAGTCCGCGATGCGTTGCGCGTAGCCGCTCACCTCGGCCTCGAAGCGGGCCGATTGGTGGCGCAGCGTAAGGTCGGCTCCCAGGCTGCGCTCTGTGCCGAGCGTGCGTTCGCCCCGCTCGAACTGCGCCGTGCCGTGGTGGACGCCGTAGCTGTAGAGCTCGTTGATGCTCGGCGGGCGCCAGGCGGTGGCGAAGTTCGTAGCGATGCTCCATGTCGGATTGAGTCGCCACGTTGCACCCAGAGCGGTCGAGACGCCGGTGTAGGTACGCTTGTCGCGTTCGAAGGCGCCCTGGCCGAATGCGCGGGGGAAGGCTTGCTGCCAGCGGTGGTCGAGCCGCAACCCGGCGTCGAGCGTGAGCGGGCCGCGCTGCCACGTCGTCCGGGCAAACGCGCCACCGGTGAGCGCGCGAAAGTTGGGGATGAGGTAACCGACTTGCCCGACGTTGCCCTGGTTCATCCCGTCCACCCCGACGACCGCGAAGCCATCGCCCCCGAACAGGGTGCGTGGAGCGGTGGTGAGCTTGAGGTTGAGGGTGTGCGTGGCCAGGTCGAGCGCAAAGGCGGCCCGTGCCAGCGGGTCGCGTCCGCCCAAGCGGCTGGCGTCGAACTCCTTCCGCTTGTTGAGCTGGTAGCCATAGCGCGCCTCGATGCGCGCGCCTTCGAGTACGCCATCAGGTCGGAAAAAACCGCTGACGGAAGCCAGCGTGTGGCTGATTTCCTGCTTCGGTGCGTCGATCTCGTAGTCGAAGGTGTAGTCCACAGGAGGACGCCCGAGTTCGAGGACCGTGTCGATTCCTTCGAACGTGTTGAAGTGCGAGCCGCGGTAGATCCCGAGGTCGGTGGCGAAGTGACTCCCGTGTACCTCCACGCCCCAGCGGTCGCGCGTCAGGCCGACGGTCGCGTTGGCGCTGCGCTCGAAGAAGGCCGTGTTGCCGAGGACGTAGTCGGGGGTCCGCGCGTCGCCCGCGCGGCGGGCACTACCCTGGACACGGAAGCCGAAGCCGGGGATCGCCGTCGGGGCACCTTCGAGCATGAGCGATCCTGCGCCCTGTTGGCTGTTCGAGAAGCCCTGCAGCGACAGGTCGCCCCCGAATGCGCCCGGCACCGACGGCAGGGGTGCCTCTTCCAGCCGCACCACCCCACCAATGGCTCCGACACCGTGCTCCACGCCCGCCGCGCCGCGCACGAGCTCGACGCGGTCGTGTGCGAACGGGTCGATCTCGGGCGCATGCTCGGCCCCCCATTGCTGGCCTTCTTGACGGACGCCGTTGTTGAGCACCACCACGCGCTCCGAGTGCAGCCCCCGCACGACGGGCTTGGTAATGGTCGGGCCTGTCGAGAGCGTGGTCACGCCGGGTAGCGCCTCAAGCGTCTCGCCCAGCGACTGCCCACGCGCAGCATCCAGCTCAGCGGCCTCCAGGACGGCGACCGCCTGCGCGCCTCGCTCCAGAAGCTCCGTCTCGCCTTCCACGACGACCTCTGCAATGACCTCAGAAACGGGCTGGAGGGATACCCGCGTTTGGAAGCTCCCCTGCGTCAAGTCGATGCGCAGAGAATCCGATTCGTAGCCGACGAAGGAGAAGCGGACCAGAAAGGACTCGGGCGGGAGCCCGCTGATGGCGAAGCGCCCGTCTTCGTCGGTGGCACCGCCCAGCCCACGCTCGGCATCCACCACCACGTTCACGCCTGGGAGCGCGGCGCCCGTTCGTGCGTCAACGACGACGCCAGAGAAGGCACGGGAGTCTGCCCCGTCCTGCGCGAGGACGGGAGCGTACGAAAAGAAGGGTAGGGTGGCTGTCAGCACGAGGAGCGCTGCGCAGCGAGCGTGGAAGACCATAGTTTTCCGCCGAACGACTAGCTGATTCCGAGATCCACAGATGCCCTAGCCTGCTGCGCACGAGGCGTTGAGGTAGGGCGGGGGAATCAGCCGGCGGGTGGTCCGCGCGGAGCGTAAGGCGCAGCCGTCGGGCTGCCTGGGACCGACGCGGCGGCGAGGCCAAGTGCGCCCTCTGCGCAGGAGGCCAGCGGGACAGCGGCGGCCTCTGCCGTCGTCGAGGTGAGTTGCACTGCGCAGAGAGCGCAGGCAAAGCAGGGGGACGCGCTGCTGCCCTCAGCAACGGTGACCGGATGGCTCAGCGCGGGAGCGTGCTCGTGCTCCACATGGGCATGGCGGTCCGCGTGAGCGTGACGGCTCTCCGCGTGGGCACACTCCGTGGCGTGCTCCTCATTGGCGTGCTGAATCGCGTGCAGCGCAGGCGCAACGGTGCCGCCCAGCACGAAGCCGAGGAGCAACCAGAGCGCGGAGAGCGAAGCGATTCGGGACACGAGAGAAGAGGAGCAGGGCACGTGCAGGCGGGGGATGCACTGAGAGCGACGCAACGAACAGCCCAAAAGGGAGGTTTCTACGCCTGCGCCGATTTACACCGGATTGACGAACGATACCTACAGCGCTCGTCGCATTTCCTGCTCGTTTTGCTGAAGCTTCGGTGTGGATTGCGTTCAGCTTTGGAACCCGCCAGCCCTAGTACCGCATTCGAACGCGGCAATACATCGACTTCGACGTTCCGACTCTGCCCATGCGTGCGCTCTCACTCTTCGTTCTCGCCTTTGTGCTCGTCGCGCTGCCCGCGCAGGCGCAGCAGGCCATCAATTGGGACACCCTCGCCCAGGTCGAGTTGACCCGCCAGGACGGGCGCTTTATCCCGGACTTCGCGCCGGAGGTGGACCAACTCGACGGGCAGCGCGTCGCCATCCAGGGCTTCATCTTTCCCATTCAGCAGACGCTCGAGCAATCGCACTTCGTCCTGATCGCGTTCCCGCTCGCGGACTGCTTCTACTGCCTTCCCGGCGCCTCCGAGTCGATGATCGAGGTGAAGGCGTCGCAGCCGGTCGAGTTCACCTACGACCCGGTGACGATCACGGGTACGCTCGAAGTGCTGGAGTCTGATCCGATGGGGATGTACTACCGCCTCACCGACGCAGGCCCGGGCTCCTGAATGCCAGTAGACTCCGGCATGACAGACACCGCTGCATGACAGACACCACGACGCTCGTCCCTCGCGCCTTCGGGGACACCGGCCTCACCGTTTCGGCCTTGGGCTACGGCGCTGGGCAGATCGGCGATACCCGCCTGCCTGACGCCGATGTCGAGCGCCTCCTCCACGCCGTCCTCGACGCGGGCGTGACGCTCATCGACACGGCGCGGGGCTACGGCCTCTCGGAGGAGCGCATCGGCCGCTTCCTCGCGCACCGCCGCGACGACTTCGTGCTCTCGACCAAGATCGGCTACGGCATCGAGGGCCTACCGGACTGGACGCCGGAGACGATCCGCCGCGGCATCGAGGAAGCCCGCCAGCGGCTCCAGAGCGACGTGCTCGACATCGTCCACCTGCACTCGTGCCCGGCCGATACGCTTCAGCATGCGGGTGTGGTAGAGGCGCTTCAGGAGGCCGTCGAGGCTGGGACGGTGCGCGTGGCGGCCTACTCGGGCGAGAACGACGACCTCGCCCATGCCCTTCACAGCGGGGCCTTCGGCAGCCTCCAGACCTCACTCAACGTCTTCGACCAGCGCGACATCGACGGGCTCATCGCGGAAGCACGGACACGCGGGCGCGGCGTGATCGCCAAGCGCCCCGTCGGCAACGCGCCCTGGCGGTTCGCTGAGCGCCCGGACGGGCACTACGCGGAGGTCTACTGGGACCGCATGCGCACGATGGGCCTCGACTTCGGAGAGGAGTGGCAGGACGTGGCGCTCCGCTTCGCCGCCTACCACACGGGGGCGCACGCCTGCATTGTCGGGACGACCAACGTTGCGCACCTCCAGCAGAACGTAGAGGTCGTCGCGCGTGGGCCGCTTCCAGACGGGCTGGTGGCGGAGATCCGCGCCAGCTTCGCCCCGCATGCCGGATCGTGGAGCGGCCAAGTGTAGCGGAGGCGTCGGATGCCTGAGCCGCCCCTCGTCACGGCCCTGGGCCTGCTCGCCGCAGCGCTGACCACGTTCGCGTTCCTTCCCCAGGCGATCAAGACGTGGCGCTCGAAGTCGGTCGGCGACCTCTCGCTGGTGACCTACGGGATGTTCCTGGCGGGGGTGATCCTGTGGCTTGTCTATGGCTTGCTCATCACCAACTGGCCGCTCATCCTCTCCAACGCGGTCGCGATGACGTTGCAGGGGGCCATCGTGGGGCAGATCGTGGCGGTGCGCTGGCGCGAGCGACGCGGGCGCTGAACATGGGCACGTAGGCGTCGGACGGGCACGATGCTGGGGATGTGTAGGACGCGTCCTACAGGAGTGAAAAACGGCGTCGATTCATCGCTTCTCCATGGAAGAAGAGCGGAACCGGTTCCGGAAGCAATGGCACCGCTTCCATTGACGCATTGCGGCATGGCTGGCGCGTGTGCCATGTTAAGGCAACGTTTTGGAAGCGATTTCGGCGATTTGAGTAGCGAAACAGCCGGTCGATGCCTTCGTGGAAGTCACCGGAAGCGAGGTATCCCCTGGACGCTTTGCTTCCCCACCACCCCGAACCCAACCGATCCGAACGATGCCTACCTGGTCCTTTCAAACGATGAGCCACTGGCTCAGCAGCCTCGCGAGCAAACTCCCGCCCGCGAGCGCTCACACCCACTTCCATACGTGTCCTCGCTGCGAGCGTACGACGCCGTGGCAGGTGAACGCGCTGCGCGGCGAGTACCGCTGCCTCCGCTGCGGCGAGAACCCGCTCGACGCCTGACCCGACGCTCGGCGTTTCCCCTTCTGCACACCCTGACCCCGCTGACCATGATTCACACGACCTGGCTTGCCAACGCGCGCCACGCGCCGGTTCGATCCATTGTACCCGTTCGATCCATCACGCCTCCCGCGCCTTCCCAGCCGGCACCTACGCCGCCGGAGCAGCCGCGAAACACTTCCACTCCGGCTGAGCAGCCGCCGACCAAGCGGCGGCCCGTGCTCCGGAGGGTGCCTCGCCTCCTAAAGAGAGCGGCCTAACTCCCTCTTTTCCCATTGACGCGACCGCCGTCGGGACGTCCAGTCTCGGCGGCGGTCGTGGTTCGTGAGACACCTTGCATGCGGACCAACGCGGGCATGCAAATCCAACGTGCATTCACGGGCGTTCTCAGACAGGCGGCGTAGCTTGCTTTGCTCCACCTGCCACCTACGTATGCGCCCCCGCCTGTTCGTCTGCCTACTCGTTGCGCTCCTCGCTGTGTGCGCTGGGCTGCCCGTTGCTGCGCAGCCTGCGACCGCGCCCACGGTTCCGGCTGCCGAGGCCAGCTTCGAGCGGGGCCTCGTGCGCTACGAGGCCGGCGACTATGCCGCCGCTGCGACCTGGTTCTTGCAGGCGGCCACCGACTACGGCTACAGCACCCGCACGACCGCCGCCTACCTGATGGCGGGTAAGGCCTACTACGCCGCGGGCGACTTTCAGGCCGCGTTGAGCGTCTTTACCACGTTCACGAGCCAGTTCCCCCGCAGCCGCTACGTCCCCGAGGCGGAGCGCCTCCTGGCGGCGGCGGTGGAGGCCAACCGCGCCGAGCCCGTGGGGCCGTTCCAACTCGGCATTATGCTGCCGGTGGACGAGCGCAACCTCAACTTCAGCCAGGCGCTTTTCAACGGTATCCGGCTGGCCGTTGATGAGCACAACGCTGGCAACCCAGCGCAGCAGGTCCAGATGGTCTTCCGAGACTCGCAGGGGACGTCTGACGGCGCACGCCTCGCCGTAGGACTGCTCGCTGGGCAGGAGGTTGGAGCGATCATCGGGCCGCTCTACAGTGCCGAGGCTATCGAGGCGGCGTCCTCGGCGGACCGGCAGCGAATCCCCCTCCTCGCCCCGATGGCCACCGATGACGCTGTGGCGGACGGGCGCCGCTTTGCGTTCCAGCTCAACCCGACTCCGGCAACGCGGGCGCGCGCAATGGCACGGGTCGGCATCGATGGCTTCGGCACGCGCACGCTGGGCGTCATCGCCGAGCAGGAGGGGACCGGCGGGCGCATGGCTCCGGTCTTCGACGACGCGGCCACGCGGCTCGGCGCGGAGGTGCCGGTCTACGACCTCCTGAGCGACCGCAGCGACTGGTTCACGCTCACCGAGCGCGTTCCGGCAAGCGACCTCGGGGCCCTCGACGCGCTCTACGTGCCGCTCGACAACCGCGACGCCGCGCAGACGATGCGCAACGTCGTCCGCAACCTCCAGCAGGCGGGCGTGCGGCTCCGGCTCCTAGGTAACGGTGTCTGGCACACCGCCACTGACCTCGACGACCTCAGCCCGTACGGCCTCGCCTACACCCTCGACTTCTTCCCCGACGCTGCGCGCCCTGGGGCAGCCCGTTTCGCCGAGCGCTACCGCCAGCTTTCCGGCGGGGTCGACCCCGACCGCCTCGCCTACACTGGCTACGACACCGCCCGCTTCCTCCTCGCCCAACTCGCCGCCGCTTCGGCGGAGGAGAGCACGCGAGGATTCGCCGACGCCCTGCGGGCCTCGGAGCCCTACCAGGGCCTCGGCATCCGCATCGACCTGGCGGGCGGGCAGAGCAACCAGGCGCTCTACGTTGTCGAGGTGCGCGACGGCGAGCGCGTGCTGGTCGAGTAGCTCCCGCCGCATCGGCAATAAGCCTTCGGTTCCCTCCGTTGTCGCCCTCCGCGTTGTCCCGCGACGCTTTTTCCATCCAACTTCCCCGTTCATGACGCCGGTTTTGCGTCTCTCCGCCCGCCCCTCCGCCGCGCTCGTCGTGCTGAACGCCGCCGTGCTTCTGGCTGCGCTGCTCGTGTGGAGCGGCTGCAGCGCCTCGGGGCGCGTCTCGTCCGACTCGCCCGAGGAGGCGTACGAAAAGGGCCTCGCCGACTTCGAGCGGGGCCGCTGCACGCGCGCCATCGACCACTTCCGCAGCGTGTTCGACTTCGGCCGCACGCACGAGTGGGCCGACGACGCGCAGCTCTACCTCGCCCGGTCCTACTACTGCAACCGGGAGTACCTCCTCGCGGGCAACGAGTACACCCGCTTCATCGAGTTCTACCGCAACGACGAGCGCGTGGAGGAAGCTGAATACGGCCGCATCGAGAGCTACTACCAGCTGTCGCCGCCGTACCAGCTCGACCAGACTGAGACGAAGCGCGCGATTGCCTTCATCCGCGCCTACCTGCGCCGCTACCCCCAGAGCGAGAACACACAGACGGCCGTGACCCGTCTCGAAGAGCTGTCCGAGAAGCTGGCGCGCAAGCAATACGAGGCGGGTGAGCTCTACATGCGCCGCGAACTGTACGAGGCGGCATCGCTGGCCTACCTCGCCGTGCTGGACGAGTACCCGAGTTCGCCCTACGCCGACGACGCGCTCCTCGGCGCGCTGCGGGCGCAGACGACGTACGCGCAGAACAGCATCGCCGGGCGGCAGGCGGACCGTTTCCAGGAGGCCATCGACACCTACGACCGCTTCGTGCAGATCTTCCCGGAGTCACCGCTCGTGCGCCGGGCGGAGGCCGTCTACGTGGAGGCGCAGGAGGGCCACGACGCCGCGATGGCGCGCGCTGGCGGCTGAGCGCAGACACATCCAAGACGGGCACATCCAAGACAGGCGCATCCACGATGAGCACGGTGTCTCGGCTGGGCCTCTTCGGCGGCACGTTCAACCCGCCGCACCTCGCGCACCTCGCCATCGCGGAGGCTATGGGCGATGCGCTCGGGCTGGAGCAGGTGCTCTGGATGCCCGCGGCTGCCTCGCCCTTCAAAGTAGGCGATCCGGCCGCGGTCTCGGCCGAGCACCGG
>JBCDFO010000086.1:0-13888 GCA_039177895.1 Bacteroidota bacterium | reverse complement strand
GGCGACACGAAAGTCGTCGAGCGGGGCAAGGGCGACCAGGTGTTCATCAACACGACCGGGCTCGGCACCGTCCACCCGGACGCCGACCTCAGCGCATCGCGCGTGGTGCCGGGGACGAAGCTCGTCGTGAGCGGGCAGATCGCCCAGCACGGCATCGCCATCCTGTCGCTGCGCGAGGGGCTGGAGTTCGAGACGACCGTCGAGAGCGACACGGTCAATCTGAACCACACGGTCTGGTCGCTGCTCGATCAGTTCGGCGGCGACATTCGGTTCCTGCGCGACGCCACGCGCGGGGGCCTCGGTACGGTGCTCGTCGAACTCGCGCAGCAGGCCGGGGCGGGCGTATCGCTTCAGCAGGCCGCGCTACCCGTCGAGGGGCAAGTCGAGGCGGCGTGCGAGATGCTGGGGCTCGACCCGCTCTACGTCGCCAACGAGGGCGTCTTCGTGGCCGCCGTGGCGCCCGAGGTCGCCGACGACTTCGTGGCGGCGCTGCGCGAGGACCCGAACGGGCGGCACGCGGCCGTCATCGGCGAGGTCGTGGAGGCGCATCCGCGGCAGGTCGTCCTGCAGAGCCGCATCGGTGGTCGCCGCGTCGTGACGATGCTGCCCGGCGAGCAGCTTCCACGGATTTGCTAACCCGCCCCTGCTGATGTCCACCGCGCCGATCATTCCTACGACAACGATCCGGGCTCCGAAGCACGAGCCCGCGCCGACGTTCGGCACACAGCCACGTCTCTTCCTCGGCGACGCCGCGAGCCCGTTCCTCGCCCCGCGCGGCGTGTTCGTGGTGGACGATCTGCTGCTCGTCTCCGACACCGGCCGCAACCGCGTCTTCGTCTGGCGCGGCTGGCAAGCGTGGCTCGATGCGCCCACAGGCGAGGACGCTGCGCTGCCGAACCGGGCCCCCGACCTCGTCCTCGGCCAGCCGGACGCGGCTGGGACCGGCCGCAACGCCGGGGCCGAGGCGAGCGCCTCAACGCTGCAGTACCCGTCCGGCCTCTGGACCGACGGCACGCGCCTCGCCATCGCCGACGCCTGGAACCACCGCGTGCTCCTCTGGCACACGTTCCCGACGCGCGACGGCCAGCCCGCCGACGTGGTCCTCGGCCAGCCCGATTTCGCCTCGGCGACGCCCAACGCAGGTGGCCCCGGTGCGCCCCCCACGGCTGCGACGATGCACTGGCCCTACGGCGTCACCTCCAACGGCGCGGTCCTCTACGTCGCCGACACGGGCAACCGCCGCGTCCTCCGCTTCGACGTCTGGCCGGTCTCCACCGGTGCTTCTGCCGACGCTGTGCTGGGGCAGGCGGACCTCGCGAGCGCCGAGTATGACAAGCGGCACGCCATCTGGCCGTACAGCGTCGCGCTCGGACCGGACGGTGCGCTCGCCATCGCCGACACGGGTTGCTACCGCGTGCTCCTCTGGCACGACCGCGCCACGGCCTTCGCAGGTGCGCAGGCCGACGTGCTCCTTGGCCAGGCGACATTCGAGGGCTGTGGGCAGAACCAGTTCCACCTCTACCCGACCGCCGCGACGCTCAACTGGACGTATGCCTCGGCGTTCGTCGGCAACGGCCTCGTGGTGGCCGACAGCGGCAACAGCCGACTCCTGCGCTTCGACGCCCGCCCGGCGGAGCACAGCGCCCCGGCGGACGCGCTCTACGGGCAGCACAGCTTCCGCGAGGGCGGCGAGAACCGCTACGGCCTCCACGGCACGCCCGAGACGCTCTACTGGCCGTTCTCGCTCGTCCACCACGCCGCGTCGAACACCCTCGTCGTGGCCGACACTGGCAACCACCGCTTGCTCTTTCTTTCGCTCTAACCACCCGCATCCATGGAAGTCCTCATTCCATTCTTGTTCGCTGGGGCTATCGGTCTCGCGCACGCCTTCGAGGCGGACCACCTGCTCGCCGTCGGGAGCATCGTCTCTAAGCGGCGCAACGTCTGGGCGGCTGCCCGCGATGGCGTTTTCTGGGGCCTCGGCCACACCACGACCATTTTGATCATCGGCCTCCTTCTCATCGTTGGGCGGGCGACGTTCATGGAAGGCTGGTTCGGTTACTTCGAGGCCGCCGTCGGCGTGATGCTGATCGGGTTGGGCGTCTGGCGTCTGGCCGTCTACTGGCGCACCGGCAGCGCCCTCGGCCACACCCACGACGCTGAGGGGCACCACAACGAGGGGCGGCACCCGCACACGATGGCCTACAGCGTAGGGCTCGTCCACGGGCTGGCGGGGAGCGGCGCGCTCGTGCTGCTCGTCATGACCGAGATGGCGAGTGTGTGGCAGAGCATGGTCTACCTCGCGCTCTTCGGGCTCGGCTCGGCCGTCGGCATGTTGGCGGCGGCGGGCATCCTGAGCCTGCCCGTGACGAAGCGCCTTCGCGCGGTGCCCTTCGCCGAGGCCGCGCTCGTCATCACCGTGGCGGTGCTGTGCATCGGCTACGGCGGCTTCGTGGTCTACGAAAACCTCCTCGCATGATGGATCGGCCCGGGCTTGGTTCTGGCAGTGCGGTCCCCGTCGATGCGGTCTCGTTCGACGCGGAAGCCCTGCGGGCGCGCTCGGTCGCGTTTGCGGCGGGCCACGGGCTCCCGATGGCCGAGGGCGAACGCGACGGCATCCCGCTCGTGACCTCGCCGGCGCGGCTGCGCTCCGAGGCGGCCGCCGTCAACCGGGCCGTCGTGCTGAGCGTGGTGCTGACGTGTGCCTACGGCTTCCCGAAGGCCCGCGCGCTGCGCTGGCTCGAACGCGAGCAGGTGCTCGGCGCGGTGCGCGACCTCGAGATGCAGTTCCTCTCGAACACGTACACCGACAAGGCGCTCTTCTACGACCAGGTCGAGGCGCTGTGGGCGCTCGCGTGGGGGCTCTCGCTCGTGGACGACTTCCGCTGGGACGCCCACTGCGGCAAATCGCTCGCGACGCACTTTCCGGAGCTCAACGATGCCGGTCGCCGCTCCGCGTTCGCGGCAAAGTGCACCCTGCGTCCGGCGGCGGCGCTCATCGAGGAGGCCGACCGGGCCGAGGTGCTCCATGCCGCGATGAGCACCCGTCCAGCGCCTGAGAGTGCACGCGGCAAGACGGTCGAGCTTTACACCTACGTCCAGCCGCCGACCGTGGAGGTGGATCCCGAGGCACCGCCGCGCCCGCTCGGCGGCGTGCTCCCGTTCGCCCTCGCCGAGCGCCGTCGGGCGCTGCGATGGCTCGTCGGTGGCCGCGCCTGGTACGACTGAGGATCACAGCATGACAGAGACCCCGACGGTACCGCAGACCAGCACGACCGCACTCGACCTCGACGCGATGCAGGCGGCGTGCGTGGCGCAGCTGCGGACTGTGTTCGACCCCGAGCTCCCGGTCAACATCTACGACCTGGGGCTGATCTATGGCATCGACATCGACGCGTCGGGCGATCTGCGGCTGACGATGACGCTCACCTCGCCGGGGTGCCCGATGGCGGAGGAGATCGTCACGAATGCAGCGCAGAGCCTCCAGGCCGTCCCCGGCGTGCGCGACATCGCCGTCGAGCTGACGTTCAACCCGCCGTGGAGCCAAGACTTGCTCTCGGAGGAAGCGCTGCTGGAACTCGGGCTGATTTAGGCGGGGCGAGCGGTGCAGGGGTGAACGTTTGAACGTTTTAATTTGGAAAACATCCAAAACGTTCATATCGTTCACTTGTGGGCTGGAAGCTAAGTCCCTATGTTGGTTGTCTATTCTGTCCCGCGCCTCTGCTTTGTCCCGACGCCTTCTGCTACTCAGCAACTCGACCCTACCGGGGGAGCCGTTCCTGAGTTGGCCCGCCGAAGCGATCCGCACCTTCCTCGGCGATTCTGTGCAGCGCGTGCTGTTCGTTCCGTACGCAGGCGTCCAAATCACGCTTGACGACTACAGTTCGCGCGTCCGAGACCGCTTCACCGACCTCGGCTACGCACTTGACAGCATACATGAGCAACCCGATCCCGTTGACGCCGTCCAGAACGCCGAAGCCATCGTCGTGGGAGGCGGCAACACCTTCCATCTCGTCGCGCATTTGCACCAGTATGCCCTCGTCACCGCTATCGCCTCGCGTGTACTAGAGGGGGCACCCTATGTCGGCTGGAGCGCTGGGGCCAACGTGGCCTGCCCGACGCTCTCGACGACGAACGACATGCCCATCGTTGAGCCTGAAAGCTTCACTGCGCTCGACCTTGTTCCTTTCCAGATTAATCCGCACTTCACGGACGCTACGATTCCGAACCACGGCGGGGAGACGCGCTCCGAGCGCATCGCCGAGTTCGTGACCGCGAACCCGACGCGGCGCGTGATCGGCCTGCCGGAAGGCACCGGCCTTCGCATCGAGGGCGACTCTGCCACGTTCGTCGGCGAAGGCACCGCGATGCTGTTCCAGTATGGTGCTGCGCCTCAAGCGCTCAACCCTGATGACCTCAGCCACCTTCTCGCCGATCCCGTATCCAGCGCGTCGGGCTGACAGACAAGCTGACACGCGCCCTCTGCAACTTTGACGTCCCGTTCTCCGCACGCTTCCTGTCTCAGATCCTGCACGGCCAACTCGTAAGACGCAGCCCCCAAGGCGCGTCAACCCCTCCATTCCGTCGAAACTTAGTGCAGAACACCTCGAAATGTCAGCGCCGCGCCGTATGTTCCGTGAATGCTTCCGCCAATCTGACAGTATTTCTCGACCCGGCTTAGTTGTTGTTTAAACACTAGTCATCAACCCAGGTGCGTTCTCCGCGCCACACGTTTTCGTTCGCCAACCATCACCGACGTGGCTATTCCCACCATCCGCACGACCTCTGAGACAACGCGCCGCCGCCCGCAGCGGCATACGCCTGCCCAGCGCCGCGCCGTCCTCACTGAGATGACCGATGAGGAACTCATGAAGCTCTTCCAGCAGGGCACCGTGGAGGCGTTCGATCTCCTCGTGGGCCGCTACTCGGAGCGTCTCTCTCAGTATCTCTATCGCTTCACGAAGGACATGCGCCGCGTGGAAGACCTCCTGCAGGAGACGTTCCTCCGCGTGTACCGCAACCGGCACTCCTACCAGCCGGTCGCGCGCTTCTCGACGTGGCTCTACACGATCGCGGGCAACCTCGCGCGCTCGGAGTACCGCAAGCGCAAGCGCCGCCGCACCCGCTCGCTCCAGGCCCAGAGCCGCGACGGGGAGGAGTACGAACTCGAAATCCCCGACGACACCTACGCTGCCGACATTGACGCGGAGCGTGACTTCCAGGACCAGCACATCATGGCGGCCCTGAGCGAGCTCCCCGACAAGTTCCGCGAGGTCGTTGTGCTGCGCGACGTGCAGCAGCTCTCCTACGAGGAGATCGCCGACATCACGGGCCTCCCCATGGGTACGGTGAAGAGCCGCATCAACCGCGGCCGCACCAAGCTCCAGGGCATGCTCGCCGACATCTACCCGTTCTCGCAGAACTAGCCCGCTGCGTCTGAACGATTCGGGTCAACCCCACCCGGCCAGAACGAAAGCGCCCTCGGTTGCACTACGCAGCCGGGGGCTTTTTCTGTGGCGACAGACACCGAAGGCTGAGAGCCGAGCGTCCGCTACCGATGCGAGTCCTTGTTCGTGCTGCGAAGCTTCTCCTTGTAGCGCTGCACCTGGCGGCGGAGCTGCTTCACGCACCCGTCTACGGCAACCTCGTGCGATGGGCCGGTCTCACTGGCGGTGAGGGTCTGACGGTAGACACTGAGCGCAACCTCAGCCGACTTGTCGCTCGCCGCCTCGTCGCCGTTCAGGACGACGTGCGCGTCGAGAATACCGTCGTAGAACCGGTTGAGCTTCGAGAGCGACTGCTCGATGTGGGCGCGGAGTCCGTCGGAAGCCTGGAAGTGGCGGGCCGTGATACGCGTCTGCATAGTCTCACCGGTTGAGTGGAGAAAAAGAAGGGACTACCAGTAAACGGCGAGGCGGAGCCCAAGTCAAGTAATCCCGAAGCACGTCAAGGGAGACCAACGCTTTCCTGCGGGAAAGCCCCACGCGGTCACGCTGGTGTGAGCTTGGAGTCCCTGCCCAACGGAGGTATTCTCTGGCGAATGGCCCTACTCGTTGCCGACTCCCCTGACTTATGACTGCCCGCTTCGGCCTACTATCGGCCATCGTCCTCGTCGCGGGTGCCGTGCCGGTGACCGCGCAGCCCCTGAATGCGTGGGTGGGAGCGGGAGTGGGATATGGGGCACTGCCAGAACTGCCGGAGCGCGAGCAGGGCGAAGAAGGCCTGGGCGTACTCACCGGAGCGCTGTTTGTGAGCATCGAACGAGCCCCTGTCGTGCTCACGCTGCGCGCCGCCGGGGCCACCGAGTACTATGGAGACGAAGCCTACGACGTCGGCGTCCTGGTCGGTGTCGGGGGCGGCGGACCGATGCGGCATCTGTCGGTCGGCGTAGGCCTCGCGCTCGTCAACGTGGTCTCGGACGACGATGGCTTATCGTTGTTCGGGAGCGTCAGCGGGAGGATCGATGGTCCCGCTGACCGGACCACCACGCTCGGGCTGCCGCTCGAAGTGCAGGCGTTTGTGCAAGGTCGCCATGTCGGGTTGGGCCTCTACGGGTTCGTCAACCTCAACCGCGAGGCGACGTTCGGCGGCGTGACGCTGGCGTTCGTGCTGGGGCGGTGGCGCTAGCGGCATCCTCGGGCACGGGCTCCGTATGCGAGCACGCGGGGTAGGTCGAGCAACCTCGGAACACGTTGCCGCTCTTGGCGCGGCGCTCGACGAGCCAGCCGCGGTGGCAGATCGGGCAGCGCGGCGACGTACGCGGATCGAAGAAGGGCATGGTGTGCCGGCACGTCGGAAAGCCTGTACAGCCGTAGAACGGCCCCTTCGCACCGTCACGCCGGGCAAGAGGTTTGCCACAGCGCGGGCAGCCAAGCCGTGGGGTGTCGTCCGACGAAGCTGATGGAGCGGCAGTCAATGACGGAGAAGCCGTCGTAGAAGCTGGCGACGATGCGTTGGCTGCAGGACGGACAGAGGGCCCCGAGGGCGGACGGCCGGAGGCGAGGGCCGCCTCAGCGTCGTGGAGGGCGGCGAGGAGGCGGTCGTGGTAGAACGTGCGCAGCGTGTCGCGATAGGCGCGTTTGCCGGCGGCGATTTGGTCGAGCGCTTCCTCCATCTTGGCCGTGAAGCCGAGGTCGAATAGCTTCGGGAAGTGCTGGACGAGGAGGTCGCACACGCGCAGGCCGAGGGCGGTGGCGTGTAGGACGCGCTTCTTTAGCTCGGCATAGCCCCGGTTCTGGAGCGTGGCGATGGTAGCGCTGTAGGTGCTCGGACGGCCGATGCCGTGGCGTTCGAGCGCCTTCACGAGCGACGCCTCCGTGTAGCGCGGCGGCGGCTTCGTCTGGTGCTTGTTCGTGGCGAGGTCGAGGAGGTTGACGGGTAGCCCCTTCCGCAGCGATTCCGGCAATCGTTGCTTGCCACGGGCGGCTTGCTCGGCGTCGTCTTCGCCGGAATCGTCGTGCGATTCGCCGAGGTCGTAGACGGCGCGGAAGCCGCGGAAGCGCGTCACCTCGCCCTTCGCCAGGAAGACGAACGCGCCGTCGGTGCTCGCCACCTCAGCGGTTGTGCGGTCCACGACGGCGGGCGCCATCTGGCTCGCGACGGTGCGGTAGAAAATCAACTGGTAGAGCTTGTGCTGCTCCGGCGTGAGCCACTTGCGGATCCTCTTCGGCGTGAGGTCGAAGCGCGTCGGGCGGATCGCCTCGTGCGCCTCCTGCGCGTTCTTCGACTTCTTGCCGTGGCGGTGCGGCGACTTCGGCAAAAAGTCCAGCCCGAGGTCGCGCGCGATGAGGTCGCGGATCGACGCGATGGCCTCGTCCGAGATGCGCGTCGAGTCGGTGCGCATGTAGGTGATAAGCCCGACGCGCTCGTCGTTACCGCGCGAACCGTCGCCGATCTCGACGCCCTCGAAGAGCTGCTGCGCGACGCGCATCGTCTGCTTCGGCGACATCTTGAGCCGCGCCGAGGCCGCCTGCTGCAACGTCGAGGTGGTGAACGGCGGCGGCGGCTTGATCCGCGCGGTCTTCTTCGTGAGCGAGCGGACGGCATAGAGCCGCATCTCGGCCTCGTCGCGCAGGTGCGCTGCCGTGCCCTCGTCAGGAATCGTGCGCTTGACCTTGCCCTGCTCGCGCTCGGACGGTGAACCGACTTTCTCGCTGTACGCCTCCACGAGCCGCGCGCCGAACTGCTCGCCTTTCTCCGTCGCAAACGTCGCGTCCAGCGACCAATAGTCCTCCGGGACGAAGTCGCCAATCGCCATTTCGCGTTCGCACAGGAGCCGCAGCGCCGCCGTCTGCACACGCCCCGCCGAGAGGCCCTGCTCGCCGCGCGCGGTCTTCCAGAGGAACGGGCTGATCGTGTAGCCCACGAGTCGGTCCATCACACGACGCGCCTGCTGCGCCTCGATGAGCGGCCCATCGAGGCGGCGCGGGGCGCGCACGGCGGCCTGCACAGCGGGCTTGGTGACCTCCTGGAACGTCACGCGCGCGACGTCCTTGCAGACGCGCTTGAGCGACTCCGCGAGGTGGTAAGCGATGATCTCGCCCTCGCGGTCGGGGTCGGTGGCGAGGAGGATCTGGTCGGCCCGCCGCGCCTCATCTCGCAGCGACTTCATCGTCTTCTTCTTCGCCGAGAGCGTCTCGTACTTCGGCTTGAACGTCTTCTCCACGTCCACCGACACGTCCTTGCGCGGCAAGTCGCGCACGTGCCCGAGCGACGCGCGCACCCGGTAGCCCCGCCCCAGGTAGCCCTGGATCGTCTTAGCCTTCGCGGGCGACTCGACGATGACGAGTTTCATGGGTGGCTCGTGGTCAGTTGTCCGTGGTCATTTGTAGGAGACGAGCCATCACGTCGTGCCACGATACGACCATCTCGTCATCCTGAGCGATCGTAGCGAGTCGAAGAGCTTGCCCTCGCGAACGTGGGGGATCTCTGTCTGACTCGTGGTTCCAATCGATGCCTAGAAGCTGGCCCACGGATCCTTCGGCTACGGCCTGCGGCCTTCGCTCAGGATGACTCTGCTTGGGCATTGGATGCATCGTCGAAGATCTGATCCAAGTGCCACCGGATGCTGTCCGATGCGATAGGATACAGACGTTCCCTGAATACGTTCAGGTAGGCAGGGTTGGCATGGTAGAGCGCATACATGGCCTTGAGTGTGGGATCGTGTACGCCGTAAGTGTCACCAGCGCGCTCGTTGCACGCGACGAGTGCGTCCATAATGTCGATCAGCTTCTCGAAGCCACAGAAATGGACGGACTCGATCAACATTTCAGCGTTCCATGTCGCTTGGTAATCGCCGGTTGATAAGTAGTCGCCCAGCATGAAATTGATCAGATGTACGACCTCTTCCTCCTTTGTACAGAGCGTGGCCTCGTTGATCTCAAAGCCGATGATCAAACTGGCCAGCGTATGGAGGCTGCCCGTATCACCCGTTCTCCGGTAGGCTTCGTAGAGTTCGTCGAAGAGAGAGGGGTCCACCTTTTCACCTCTTTTGCTTGCTCAGCTTCCTACTTCCCACTGCTGACCTCGCACTTCAAAACCACATCGCCCTGCACGACGGCATCGGCCACAGTCTGGCCTTCGATGAGCTGGCCGACGGCGGTGTAGCGTCCGTCGAGGTGAGGCTGTGGGGAGTGTGTGACGAAGTACTGGTTGCCCTCGGTGTCCTTCCCGGCGCTCGCGATGCCGACGGTGCCGGTCGTGTAGCGCGTGCGAGTGAACTCGCTGCGGATGGTGAAGCCGGGGCCGCCGAAGCCGTCGCGGCGGGACGAGTCGCCGCCCTGGATCACGAAGTTGGGCACGACGCGGTGGAACGGCACGCCGTCGTAGGTGCCCGCGGCGCAAAGCCGCGCGAGCGTCTGCGTCGTCTGCGGAGCCTGCTCAGCGTCGAGCCGCATCACGATGTCGCCACGTGAGGCACCGGTCTCCGTCGCGACCTGGAACATGAGCGTCGGATGGCGACCGAGGCGGGCGAGCACGTCCCAGTCGATGCCGGGCGTGGGCGGCAGGGCCTCGCCGATGAGGTTAACCTCCTGCAGCGCCTCGATGCGGGTTTCGAGCGCGTCGGCGGCGGCACGGCGGACGACGGGATGGCCGTCGATGGCGGCGTCCATGAGAAAGCCGATCACCGTCGAGTCGCGGCGGAACGAGCCGAGCGCGCGGACGATCTCGACCATCGGCTCGATGTCGTCGGGTGCAGCCATCTGTGTGTAGACCCGCTGGAGGAGTTGGGCAGCCCCGAGCGACGCGAACGCGGTGTCGGCGAGCGCCGGAGCAGCGGCGTAGGCTGTGGCCAAGTCGCGGCGTTCCAGGGCTTGCTCGAAGGCCGCGTAGTAGCGCGGTGCGCGAGCTGGCATCGTAGTCTGATCGCGTCCCCAGCGCGCCCTCAAGGCATCTAAGGCTGCATACGCTACGCGGGAGTCGTCGTCCTGGGCGCGGAAAAACAGCAGCCCGAGCGAGGCAGCATCGTCGGCCGCGCGCAGCGCCGCGAGGCCCGCCGCGAGCGCGAACGGGCTCGTCTGTTCGTGTAGCCACGCCTGGGAGTAGTCGATCATCTCGTTCTGCTGCGTCCCAACCAGAATCGGCAGCAGCGCCGCGGCCGTCTGCCAGTCGTCCGGATGGGCACGGATCCACGCGACGACATCGTCGGCAAGCGTCAAGCTGGGCTTCGACGCTAGGCCCTGGGCCGCTACCAGCCGGACATGCGGGCTCACGTCGTCCAGCGCCGCGAAAAGGTCGCCAGCGATGGCGAGGTACGCCGGAGGGCGCTGTGCAGTGTTGCCCTCGTCCGGCAAGAGCAGCGCAAGCGCTCGGGCTGCATTCGCGCGGACGCGCCAGTCGGGGCGGTCGGTGAGCAGCTTGCGGAGGGGGGGCAGGCTTGCATCGGCACCGGTTTTCCCGAGCGCCAGCGCCAGATGCATCAGGGCAGGCTCCGGGGCACTGCTCTGCGCAAGCCGCCGCGTGTGCCCTACGAGGTCGTCGGCGAGGAAGAGCCACGGCCCCGGGTCCCGAACGCGGCCAAAGAAGTAGGCAGCGTTGTGACGCACCAGCGGGTCCTCGTCCTCAAGAAGACGCGCGAGCAGCGCCGTCGCCGTCGGCTCGAAGACGCTCCGCAGGCCGTAGCGCGCCATAGCAAGGGCGTGCGCTGCGCGCAGCGCAGCATCAATCTCCATGCTGACGAGCTGCCGGAGCGAGAACGCACTGCCGGTCTTCCCGAGCGCATCGAGGAGTTCGCGCTGGACGACAGCGTTCGGCTCCTCCCCGAAGGCATCGAGCAAGCGCGCCTCGGCAGTCGAGTCGGCAGTCTGGCCGAGGGCGAAGGCCGCGTCAGCGCGGACGCGCGCGTCGGCGTCGTCGAGTGCCTCGAGGAGAGCGGGGACGGCCGTGGGGTCCTGCACCGAGCCGAGGGCGAACGCCGCCCGGGCTCGTACCACCGCCTCCGTGTCGCGGAGCGCCGCGATCAGCGCGGCCCCATCGCGGGCGAGTTGGTGCTGGACGACCGCCTGGAGCGCCAAGTCGGCGAGCAGCCCATCGCCCGGACGGTTCGGCGGCGCAGCCTCTTCGATGGCAGCGGCAGGAGGACGGCTCGCGCACGCAGCGAGGGCGAGCACGAGCAGGGCGAGTAGACAGCGAGGCATAAGCAACAGGGCAGGGGGGAGCGACGGTCCAAGAAACGAACGTCTGTTGGAGAACGTGTGGCGGCTGAACCCGGCAGGGGCGTGAGAGTACCGAATCGCACCACCCTCTCACACCCATCCCCCTTTCCGATGCGACGTTCTCTTCTTCTCTTCGTCAGCGCCATCGCGATGATGGCGACCCTCGTGGCATGCGGCGGCGGTGCCGATAGCGGCGACGCGGCCGATGCGGCCAGTGCCTACCCCGACGGTGCCATCGTCATCCAGCCCGTCGGCAACGAGATGCGCTACGCCCAGACCGAGTTTACCGTCGAGGCCGGTCAGGAAGTCACAGTCGTTTTCGAGAACACGGCCACGAGCCCGGCGATGCAGCACAACGTGCTCATCCTCAACACCGACAGCGACGAGGACGCTGAGCGCGTCGGGATCGCTGGCATGACCGCGGGTGCCGAGGCCGAGTATGTCCCCGACGACCCTGCCGTGTTTGCCTACACGCCGATGTCGCTGCCGGGCCAGACCGTCCAGGTCACCTTCACGGCCCCGACCGAGCCGGGACGCTACCGCTACATCTGCACCTTCCCCGGCCACTACTCGCTCATGCAAGGCGTGATGATCGTCACGTAGGTGGATATTTGATTTGAGATTCGGGATTTTCGATTTGAGCCGAGGTTACGGGTCGGTGCTGATTGTGTATTCGCCAATCAAAAATCAAACATCCTACATCCAACGTCACTATGCTCGACCCGACGACGCCTAGCCCGGTGCCTCCGGCAGTCCACGCCTCCGGCCTCACCTCCACCGACATCGCGGCGCTTGCGGAGGAGGTCGAGCGCGCGAGTGCCTTCGTGGGCACACTAACGGACGCGCTCGCGGAGGTCGTCGTCGGGCAGCGGGCGATGGTGGAGCGGCTGCTGATCGGCCTGCTCGCGGGCGGCCACGTGCTCCTCGAAGGCGTGCCCGGTCTGGCTAAGACGCTCACCGTGAGCGCGCTCGCTGAGGCCCTCGATGCCGACTTCCAGCGTATCCAGTTTACGCCCGACCTACTCCCGGCCGACGTCCTCGGCACGCTGATCTACAACCAGCGCACGGCCGACTTCCAGATCAAGAAGGGGCCGATCTTCGCCAATCTCGTCCTCGCCGACGAGGTCAACCGCGCGCCCGCCAAGGTCCAGAGCGCGCTCCTCGAAGCGATGCAGGAGCGGCAGGTCACCATCGGCGAGACGACCTTCCCGCTACCGAAGCCGTTTCTCGTCCTCGCGACGCAGAACCCGATCGAGCAGGAGGGGACGTACCCGTTGCCCGAGGCCCAGGTGGACCGCTTCCTGCTGAAGGTGGTTGTCGGATATCCGTCGCGCGAGGAGGAACTGGAGATCATGCGCCGGATGGCCCGGACGGGTGAGCGCGCGCCGCTGCGCACCCTCGTCACGCCCGAGCAGATCCTGCGCGCGCGCGCGCTCCTCAACCGCTTCTACGTCGATGAGCGCGTGGAGCATTACATCGTGGATCTCGTCATGGCGACGCGCCAGCCGGGGCGCTACCGCCTCGCCGACCTCGCGCCGCTGGTCAGCTTTGGGGCGTCGCCGCGCGCTACCATTGGCCTCAACCTGGCCGCCCGCGCCCATGCCTTCCTCGACGCCCGCGCCTACGTCACCCCCGACGACGTACGCGCCATCGCGCCCGACGTGCTCCGCCACCGCCTCGCGCTCACCTACGAGGCCGAGGCTGAGGAGGTCACCACCGACCACCTCGTGCGGAAGATTCTGGACACCGTCGAAGTGCCGTAGGGTCTGGGGCGGTGTCGCTCGGACAGGGCCCTCGACAAGCCGTTCGGGCTCACGGGGGCCGAGCTACTTTCGGAACGCGAGAACGACAAAGGCTGAAGTTCGAACGGGTACCCGCACGAACGCGTTGCTTTGTCCGTGCTTCCACTTCGCCCTTCAAACTTCCCACTTTACCCTTCCCCTCTATGGCCGACGGCACCAAGACCATCGTCTCCAACAAGAAGGCGGGCTACGAATTCTTCCTCGAAGACCGGACTGAGGCGGGCCTCGTGCTCACGGGCTCCGAGGTAAAGTCGCTGCGGCAGGGCAAGGCGAGCCTCCAGGAATCGTTCTGCAAGGTCGACGACGACGGCACCATGCGGATCTACAACCTGCACATCGCGCCGTACGAGATGGGCGGCTACGCCAACCACGAGGCGCGCCGCCCGCGCGTGCTGCTGCTCAAGCGCCGCGAGATCGACAAGTTTCAGAAGG
>JBCDFO010000085.1:0-13895 GCA_039177895.1 Bacteroidota bacterium | reverse complement strand
CGGTACGATGGGACGCGCCGATCTCGACGGCAGCAACCCCAACCCCGCCTTCGTGCCTGCAGCCGATATCGCCGTCTTCTCCGGCAGCATGGTCATCGCGGGCGGCTTCGTCTACTGGGCCACGAACAGCGGCGTCGGCCGTGTCGGCCTAGACGGCTCGAATCCCATCGTGGACTTTGTCTCGGAGGCGACGCAGGTCGACGGGCTGGCAACGGACGGCGCGGCGCTCTACATCTCGCGGGGTGCCACCTTCCTCACCTCCATCGACCGCGTGGACCTGGACGGCTCCAACTTCACCGAACTCGCTTCCGGCACAGGCCTCGGCGATGCGCAGGGGATTGCGGTAGCTGCCGACGCCAGCACCTCGACAGCACCCGACGCCGTCCCCGGTAGCGCCGCGCTGACACTGGCGCTCGCGCCCAACCCGACGAGCGCTGCGACGGCCATCACAGTCGAGGCCGCCCAAACGAGCGCCGTCCAGTTGGCCGTCTACGACCTGCTTGGCCGCCACGTCACGGACCTCGTCGATGGAACGCTGGCCGGTGGGGCTCCGCAGACCGTGTCGTTTGACACCGCTGGATTGCCGACGGGCGTCTACCTCGTGCGAGCGCAGAGCAGCGACGGCGTCGAGGTGAAGCGCCTCACTGTGGCGCGGTAGTGGCGCCGTCGCGGTCGGCGCACTCGTCTTCTCGCGGCGTTGGGCCGCACTCTCCTCTCGTGCCTACGGCTTCCAGGCTGAGGAGCTACGCCCGCGACGCGTTGGCGTCCTGCCCGAAGATCCACCCTTCGATGCGCCGCACTTCCCGCCGGTCTGGCACGTCCGCGCGCCGGTGGCCGAGCGCGACCTCTAGCATGCCGAACAGCCCGACCGTGGCGTCGAAGGGGTCCTCGCCGTCCTTGCGGTCCCCGAATCCGTCGCCAATCGCAGCCGCGAGCGGATCGTCTAACTGCACGTCCCGCTGAGCCGCCCAAGCTAGGAGTGACGTCCCCTGGCTGCGCCGCCCGTCCTGGCTCGTCTTGCTCCACGCGGGCCCAGGCGGTGGTATACCGAGATGCAGGCACGCCTCGGCGGGATAGGTTTCCGCGACCACGATGGCCTCGTCCCTCAGCAGTGCGTCGAGGGGTCCGTGGAACGGCCAGAGCCGCAGTTGCAGGTCGTCTCGGCGCAGCGCCGGGGCGATGAGGTCGCGCCACCCGATGATCGCAGCCTTGCCCACCTGCTTGCCGCCAAGTGTCCAGAAGAGCGGCGAGGCCGACCCCCGGGACATCGTGGCTCGGTCGCACCGCCGGAGCAGGTCGCTCCCCGACGCCAGTCCCAGGCCGTCGAGCAGGTGCACCCGCTTCGTGCCGCCGGGCCGATACGGGTAGAACGGACGACGCACGCTGATCTCGTCGGCGGTCTCGCATACGTCGTAGAACCGCGCCCATTCTCCCGCCCCAAACGCGGCGAGTGCCTCCGGAAAGTCGTCGATGCCTGCCTCGTTGGCGTAGGCCGCTGGCAGCCCAATGGGGAAGTCGAAACCGATGAGGATCGGTCCATCTGGAGCCGTGTCGCGGAGCCGTCCCCAGAAGCTACCGAGGTCGCCGACAAGCACCGGAGCTGCGACATGGTACTGCGCGCCGCTCCAGTGGGCCGTGCACATCCAGCGCTTGCGCGGGTTCGTGCCCCAGTCAGCATGGACGACGAGTAGCGGGGTTGGCATGGTCTCGCCTCCGGGTCAACTACGCCGTGAAAGCTTGCGCGTCAGGTCCTGCCGACTGTGCGCGATGGCGAGTAGGTCCACACTCGCGTCTACTTCCTCGCCCGTGACGAGGTACACCACGCGGTATCCCTCGACGATCACCTCCCGAAACGCGGCGTCTTCGATCTCGGGCACAGCGCGTCCGATTCGGGGAAACGTAGCCAGATTTTCTATTGCGGCGAACAGCTTGGTGAGGATGGACCGTGCGTAGCCAGGTGAAGTGCGGGCATAGTAGTCCCGGATGGCCGCGAGATCCTCGCGCGCCGCCGAGGACCAAATCACTTCAGCCATTGCTCGAATTCCTTCCGCACCTCCTCGTGCGAACTCGTGCGCCCCTCACGCACATCGGCAAGTCCCTGCTCTACCTTCTGAAGGAAGTAGAGCTCGTAGATGATGTCCTCGAATGACACGTCCTCATCGAGACGCTCGATCAGGCGAAGCGACGCCGTTTTGGGCTTGAGAGCGACAGGCATGGGTAGACTAGCGTAGCTGCTCGGGTCGGAAGTACCACGAGGGTGTGGGTTTCGTCAGCAAGTTCTTCGTCGATGATACGGGCGACCTCGTCCCAGTTCCCTCCTGCGTATCCCACCCCGATCTTCGGGGAGCCGAGGCGCTGTCCTGCAAACTGCTGGCGAACGTGCTGAAAGACTGATCGAATAGCGTCGTGGTCATCGGATTCTCCTCCGCGTGTCCAGGCCCCGCCTACGATGCCGAAGGCAGCGTGCTCAGAAAGCGGCCGACTTGCTGGCGCGACTGGAGGATCACGACCTGCTTGTCGTGCTTGACGGCGTGCAGCTTTTGGAGGATCTGTGGGCGTCGCTCGGCTCGGTAGGTCCAAACCCAGTGGATGAATTCGCCTGTCAAGCGCTCGGGGCAGCCGTCGGTCATGTCGGGACGCGTCCGGCCGCGATACTGGAGGCGACGTTTTACGACGCGCCACAGGCAAAGCCACCGTGGAAGGTCGAGGAAGACGACAGTATCTGCTGCAGCGAGGCGCGCATCGAGCGTGCCGCCGTAGTTGCCGTCCATCACCCAGGTCTCACGCTGGAGAAGCTGCTGGACGACGGACTTCCACTCGGCCTTCGGTGTCTCCACCCACCCGGGCTGCCAGTAGAGCCGATCGAGATGGACGACCGGCAGACCCAACCGCTCACCCATCTCCGTCGCGACCGTGGACTTCCCCGCCCCACCCGAACCGATTACCAAGACGCGGCGCATCGCTTCAGACGCTCGACCTTGTTTGGCACGCTTTGCCGCCTGAGTGCCGAGCGTGCGCAGGTCTTTCGACATGAGCTGGACCCCGGGCTGACGTATGCGCCGGAGTCATGTTGGTAGAACTACGAGCGTATGATCTTCTCCATCGAGTTCGTCATTGATGATGGAGGCGATGCGCGCCCAGTCGCCGCCTGCCAGCCCAGCGCCAATCATCGGGTAGCCGATACGCTGACCGGAGAACTGGCTACGGACGTGCCGGAAGACCGAGCGGATCGCGTCGTAATCGGCTTTGACGCCGCGCCCGCGCCAGTGAAACTGCGTGTAGCCGTTGGCTACGGTGAAGGCGACATCGCCACGCTCGACACGCGCTGTCGAGATCGTGCCCAGCTTGGTGCGGTCGCCTTTCTCGGTAGCGAGATCCACCTCGTACGCCTCTGGAAACTGCTTCCGGATGGCCTTGGCGATGCCCGCGCCCATCGTGCACTGGCAGTTTGCCCCGTGCACGATCACACCAAAACGCCCTGCGAGGGCAAGTTCGAGTAAGTCGCCTTCAATCTGTCTCACGCCCGTCCTTGACCCTCTTTCAAAAGGAAGCACTGTTTTCTAGCATTGCAGCCAGCCCCAAGCTATCCCGGATCGCAGCAACTTGGGCTAGAGTCAGTGGCCCCAACTGTCGGATGCTACGCTGGCCGCACCTGAGCATTCCATCCGCCGAGATGAGCACATGGTAGCGTGTCTGGCCTTGCTCGCTCACCTCCACGATCACAGTCTCAGCATTCCATTCGACTCTTTTCACGTCGGGTCCGATGATCGGATCGTTTGCCGAGCCCAGCTTGCATTCGAGGACATACCCAGGCTTGTTGATTGTGTGTACCCAGAGGTCGTCGGGGCCGTTCAGCACTACTGTTCGTGCACCGATCCCTTCACAGGCACCCAGGCATCCCGGCAGGGTTGCAACCCAAAACAGGACGGCGTAGATAAGCCGCCATTTCACGGATGCAGCCGTCCCATGAGGCGCGGGAACGGGATGGCTTCGCGGAGGTGGTGGATGCCGCAGATCCACGTCACCGTGCGCTCTAGACCGAGGCCGAAGCCCGCGTGCGGGACGGAGCCGTAGCGCCGGAGGTCGAGGTACCACTCGAACACCTCTTGCGGCAACTCGTGCGCGGCGATCTGCGCCTTGAGGAAGTCGAGGTCGGTCGCCCGCTCGCCGCCGCCGACGATCTCGCCGTAGCCCTCGGGCGCGAGCACGTCCACGCCAAGCGCGAGGCGGTCGTCCTCGGGGTCGCGCTTCATGTAGAACGCCTTCACGGCGGCCGGGTAGCGGTGCACGAGGATCGGGCGGTCGAAGTGGCGCGTGAGGACCGTCTCGTCGGAGCCGCCGAAGTCCGCGCCCCACTCGAAGGTCCGGGCCGACTCCTTCCACTGCGGCAGGTTGCGCAGCGCCTCCTCGATCTCGTCCAGGCGCTGGTTGATCGCGACCTCGCGGGCGTCGATCTGCCGCTTGCGCCACTTCTTGGCCTGACCGTACGCCGCACGGTTCGTTTCCGCTTCCTCCTTCAGCGCCGCCTGCTCGTCGTTCAGCGCCGCGATCTCGGCATCGAGCAACTCCTGCGTCGCGTCGCTGGTGAGGAGGTCCACGGCCTCGGTGTAGGTGAGACGCGGGTAGGCGCCCTCGGCGGATTTCTCCAGCGGCCCGAGGTCGCGCTCCAGTACCTCCAGTTCCTCGCGGCAGTGCTCCAGGCATTCGCGGACGATGCGGACGAGGAGGCCCTCGGCGCAGTCCATGTTCATGGCCAGGTCGTAGAACGCCATCTCGGGCTCGATCATCCAGAACTCGGTGAGATGGCGGCGGGTCTTCGACTTCTCCGCGCGGAACGTCGGGCCAAAGGTGTAGATCTTGCCGAACGCCATCGCCATCGCCTCGCCGTAGAGCTGGCCCGACTGCGTGAGGTAGGCCGGCTCGCCGAAGTAGTCCAACTCAAAGAGCGTGGATGTGCCCTCGACGGCGTTGCCGGTGAGGATGGGCGCGTCCATCTGGAGGAAGCCGTCCTCCTGGAAGTAAGCGTGGATAGCCTGGATGATGCGGTTGCGGATGCGCATGATGGCCCACGTGCGGCGGCTGCGCAGCCACAGGTGTCGGTGGTTCATCAGGAACTCGACCCCGTGCTCCTTCGGCGTGATCGGGTAGTCCTCGCTCGCCCCGAGCAACGCGACGGCAGTGGCTTGCACTTCATAGCCCCCGACTTGCTTCTCGTCCTTGACGACGGTGCCTGTGATCGCCAGCGACGCTTCCTGGCTTGCATCGGCGGCGGCCTGGAAGCTGGCCTCGTCCACCTCCTCGGCATTGACGACGCACTGGCAGAGGCCGGAGCCGTCGCGGAGAATCAGAAAGTAGAGACCTTTGGAGCCGCGCTTGTTGTAGAGCCAGCCGTGGAGTGTGACGACCTGGCCTTCGTGCTTAGCGAGGTCCTGGATGGTGGGCATTGCGGGGTCGAGAGTCGTAGGTCGAGGGTCATGGATCAGGCGCGCAAGGTACGCCGCGGCGGGCGAGCGAATCGGCGCGGAGGGTGGGCGCTGACGCACAGTCGGCCGGTGCCGTCATGGCTTGCGGGCGTGTTTTCCGGGGTGGTATGCGGCTTGATTCGCGGCAGGGCACCTCTTCACCAGCCCAGCACTCCGATGCGCCCCGTAGTCCTCCTCGCCCTCCTCCTCCCGCTCGCACTCGCCGCCCGTCCTCCTGCTAGCATCGACGACACGTGGTGCGAGGATCGCAGCGACTACTACGGCAACGACTATGCCTACGGCGAGGAGGTGTACGTGCAGCGCTCCCTCACGCTTCCCGCGCGCACCAAGCTGAACGTGGACGGCGGCCCCAACGGCAGCATCCGCGTGGAGGGCTGGGACCGCGACGAGATCCTGGTCGAAGCCTGCATCCGGGCGCGTGCGAAGAGCGACGACGCCGCGCGCACCCGCGCCGAGGCTGTCGAGATCGACACGGCGTTCGGCATCCGTGCCCTGTTCCCCAAACGCGACCGCCGCGACGGGGAGACCGCAAGCTTCCGCGTGTTCGTGCCGCGCGGCACCGACCTCGATCTCGAAACGAGCAACGGTGGCATCCGCATCGCAGACATCGCGAGCACGATCCGGTTCAACACCTCCAACGGGGGCGTGCGCATGATCAACCTCGGCGGCGACGTGCGGGGGCGAACCGGCAACGGCGTGCTCGTGATCGAGCTCGACGGGCCGTCGTGGGACGGCAAGGGCCTCGACGTCCGATCTGGGAATGGGGCCGTGAAGCTCTACATCCCCGACGACTACTCCGGCAGCTTCGCGTCGGGCACCGGCAACGGGCGCCTCAACGTCGACTTCCCGATCACGGTCCAGGGCCGCATCGACCGCAACGTAGAGTTCATCCTGGGCGACGGCGGTCCCCTCCTGCGCGCGCGCACCGGCAACGGCAGCGTCCACATCGAGCGGAGTTGAGGGGGCGGCTGTCGGCTGTTGGCTGTTGGCTAGGAAGCAAGCCCAGCCCAAGCAGCGCGCCAAGCCACTCCCTCCTCCTCCTCCTCAGGCAAGGACACCGCGCAGAGCCGCCTCACTGACGGCTCCTTCGCGGATGACGATCAGATTGGTGTCCTCGACTTTGACTACCGTGGACGGCGTTCCGCCGAGCGGGCGGCCCGCATCGAAGGCGTAGTCGGCAGCCTCGACGACGCGCGGGTCGAGGTCGGCGAACGCCGAGGCGGGCGGCTCCCCGGCGCGGTTGGCGCTCGTCGAGAGGAGCGCGGTGCCGCAGGCGGCCACGAGGGCCTGACCGAGCGAGTCGGGCGTGCGGCGGATGCCGATGAGCCCCACCCCACTCACGAGCGACGGCGGCGCACCAGGTCCGGCCTCAAACAGCAGCGTTACGGCAAGCGGCCGGCCAGCGGCGTCGGTGGCCTCCATGAGCGCGCGGTGCGTGTCGGTCACGGCTGCGATCCAGTCCGTCACGCGGCCCCAGCGGTCCGTGATCGCCAGCATCGGCTTGTCGGCGTCGCGGCCCTTGATCGCGCGCACGCGGTCCACCATCGCGGCATCGAAGGGATTGCCGCCGATGCCATAGACCGTCTCCGTCGGGTACACCAGCACGCCACCCGCCTGGACGACCGTGGCTGCGCGCGCTAGCTGGGCGTCGATCCTCGTGCCCTCCACCCTACTGGCGCAGCTCCTGCTGCCAGTTGGGGCGCGACTCTTCGCCGATCACCGTCGAGTGGATCTGCTCGTAGCGCCCGAAGCCGTCGAGGTCGCCGAACACGAAGATGGAGCGGCCCTGGCCAGGGATGTTGTCGTACTCCCAGATCTCGTAGGGCCGGAGCCCTTCGCTCGCCCGGTAGGGGTCGATGCCGGAGGGATAGCCGTAGCGCAGCAGCACGCGGCCGCGGTCGGACTCGTGCCCCTCTTGGAGCCCGGACGCATAGCGGTCTTCGGCGTAGAGCAGGCGCTCGTAGAAGTCGCGGCGGGCCTCGTTGATCGCGGTCGAGGGGTTGGGGTCGCGGTCACGCCAGAACTCGGCGAGGTACTCCCGCTTCGCGTCCTCGGCGCTGAGCTGATCGAGCCGGTTGCGCTCGCGCGTCGTGGCGATGACCTTCGCGTGCTCCACGTTGGCGTCGAGCTCGTCGGCGGGCATGGCCGCGTAGAGCGTGGTCATGTAGTCGTCAGCCGCCGGGCTGGCGATGACGTCCTGCTCCGCCTCGACGCTCGGGTTGAAGACGAAAAACTTCTGGCTTTGCTCAGCGACGGCCTCGTTGTCGGCGTTCAGCAGCGCGAGGCGGAGGAAGTAGGAGCCGCTTGGGAGGTCGCCCACGTCGAAGCCGCCCACGAGCACGTCCGGCGAGCGGACCTGGCGCGTAGTGCGCCGCTGAAGGCCTTCGAGCGGCTGCGGCAGGTTGGCCTGCGCGACGTAGGAGAGCAGCGTGTAGGTACCACCTTCGAGGACCGCGTCGAGGCCGTACGCCTCGGTGTAGTAGTAGAGCTGCGCAAGCCCCTCGCCGAAGAGCCGGCCTGGGTTCGGACGGATGGAGAGCCCGTTCTTCGTGAACGTGGGATCGGATGCCTCGTCGGCACGCGTGATCGAGGAGGACACGGTGAGGTCCGAGAGCCGGACGCTCCCGCTCGTCACGAAGTCCGGCACCATCAGGTCGCGGCGCACGAGCAGGTCACCGCCGCCATCAGCGGAGGACGCAGGCACGGCGACCTCGAGCTCGTACTCGCCCGGCGGAATCGCGGCCCGCACCTGCTGCACGAAGTACTGCCCCGGGTCGAGCGCGCTCGTGTCGGCGACCTGGAACTGCAGGTCGAGGGTATCGGCGAAGACGGCAGCGCGACCGACTCCGACAGGGGCCCCGGCCTGGGCGGGCAGGAGCGCCAGTTGGATCTCAACGGCGTCAGCGAAGCCGTTCTCGGTCGCCTTATACGTCAGCGAGGCCGCGCCGACGGCGAGGTACACCTCGACGAGGGCCCGGTCGTCGTCGTAGTAGAACGTGGCCGTATCCACGTTGAGGTCGAGCGGCAGCTCTTGACCGAAGACAGCGGGCGCGAGCAGGACCGCGAGGAGCGGGAGCAGTCGAAACATGGGGGACGGCAGGCAGAGAGCGGCGCACGAAGCGGGGCGCCAGGGTCCGGGAGCAGGCGGAAAATATACCCGGTTCGAAGCGAAGCACAGGCCGGGCGATCCGCTGAGTGGGCCGAGGACGTGCGGAGTGGCCCCGGTCCGGCAGCGAACGGTCTGCGTGCTGCCTGGTCCGCGCGCGATAAAGTGGACAGGCTGGGGCACCTAGAGCCTTTCATTAAGGTAACCGCTTACACGACCCCGACCGCTTGACCTTCGCACTGGTTGGCTGTTTGTTGTCCGGGTCTTCCACTTCAGCGCCCTTCTCTCCAGGCTTCGCCCCGCGCCCGCATGAACGCCCCGGCTCCCGTCCTCCAGCACCTCACCAAGCTCGGCCTCGACCGCACGCAGACCCTCTTCTACAACATCTCGCCAGCCCGCCTCTACGAGATCGCCATCCGACGTGGCGAGGCCCGCGTGGCCGACGGCGGCCCGCTCGTGACGCGCACCGACCCGCACACGGGCCGCAGCCCCAACGACCGCTTCATCGTCAAGGAATCCACGACCGGCGACCACGTCGGGTGGGGCGACGTCAACATTCCGATCTCCGAGAAGACCTTCGACGGGCTGCTCGCCAAGATGGGCAACTACGCCACCGGGCGCGACCTCTTCGTCCGCGACGTCTACTCGGGGGCCGACCCGCGCTACCGTCTCAAGGTGCGCATCGTCACGGAGCTCGCGTGGCATTCGTTCTTCGCGCACAACATGTTCATCCGCCCGCCGGTGGAGGACCTGCGCCCCAACGACCCCACGGCCGACTTCGCGCCGGACTTCACGGTCATCGACCTCCCCGGCTTCAAGGGGGACCGCTTCGGCGACGAGGGGCTCAACTCGGACACGTTCATCCTACTCAACCTGGAACGCGGCCTGGTCCTGATCGGCGGGACGAACTACGCAGGCGAGATCAAGAAATCGATCTTCTCGGCACTCAACTACCTCCTGCCGCGGCGAGGCGTGCTGCCGATGCACTGCTCGGCCAACCACGCGCTCGGCAACGAGAACGACGCCGCCGTCTTCTTCGGCCTCTCGGGCACGGGCAAGACGACGCTCTCCGCCGACCAGAGCAAGACGCTCATCGGAGACGACGAGCACGGCTGGTCCGACGATGGCGTGTTCAACTTCGAGGGCGGCTGCTATGCGAAGGCGATCCGCCTCAGCCCCGAAGGCGAGCCCGAGATCTACGCCACGACGAAGCAGTTCGGCACCATCGCCGAGAACGTGGTCCTGGACGCTCACCGCTGCATCGACTTCGACGACGGGACGATTACGGAGAACACGCGCCTCTCCTACCCCATCGTCCACATCCCGAATGCCTCGCCGACGGGCATGGGCGGGCACCCGAAGACGGTCGTGATGCTCACCGCTGACGCGTTCGGCGTGATGCCGCCCATCGCGCGGCTGACGCCCGCGCAGGCGATGTACCACTTCCTGAGCGGCTACACGGCTAAGGTGGCGGGCACCGAGCGCGGCGTGACGGAGCCCAAGGCGACGTTCTCGGCCTGCTTCGGCGAGCCGTTCATGGTCCTCCCGCCAACGGCCTACGCGGAGATGCTCGGCGAGAAGATCGAGCGGCACGGGGCCCGCGTCTTCCTGGTGAACACCGGCTGGACCGGCGGCGCCTACGGCGTCGGCACGCGCATGAAGCTCGCCCACACCCGCGCGATGGTGAACGCGGCGCTGCGCGGCCAGCTCGACTACACGGGCACGTTCACCGACCCGTTCTTCGGCCTCCACGTCCCGCGTGAGGTGCCGGGCGTCCCCCACGGCGTCCTCAACCCCCGCGACACCTGGGACAACCCCGCCGCCTACGACGAGAAGGCGCAGCAACTCGCCGACATGTTCGCCGCGAACTTCGACAAATACGCCGACGCGGTGCCACCTGAGGTGCTCGCCGCCGGACCGACGCGCAGTGTTGAGGTGTGATATCGCATGGCGACCCTGCTGTCGTGTTCGAGGCTGACTCCCCCCGCTTGACGCGCCTGGACGGCGGTTAAGCTGTCCCCCTCATGGATGAGGGGGACAGTCCGAGGAGCGGAGTTCGATAGAACGGAGACGACGCAGGACGGGGGGAGGTCCAGCGCGGATTTCAAGCGGCAACACGTCAGAATAGCGAGGCGCTCTCCCCTCACCCCGGCTTCTCAAACACCAGAAAGTGCTGCTGCGGGAGGAAGTCGCGGTTGGCGACAAACTGAAAGCCTGCCGCCTCGACCTCCAGGCGGACCTGCGCCTCGGTCATCTTGTGGAGCGGCTTGATGGGCACGGTCGGGTCCTCGCCGCGGTACTCGATCAGGACGAGCTTGCCGCCGGGCTTCGTGGCGGCGAAGAGCGCGTCGAGCATCTCCCTGGGGTAGGCGAACTCGTGGTAGGCGTCCACGAGGAGCGACGCATCGAGCGTGTCGGCGGGGAGTTCAGGGCTGGCCTCCGTGCCGAGGACCCGCGTGATGTTATCGACGCCGCGCTCCTGCTGCCGCTGCTCGATGATGGAGAGCATCTCGGGCTGGATGTCCACCGCGAAGACGTGGCCGTGCGGGACCGCCTCGGCGATGCGGAAGGTGAAGTAGCCCGTCCCCGCTCCAATGTCGGCGACGGTGTAGTTCGATAAGAGCGCGAGGCCGTCGATGACGAGGTCGGGGCGCTCGGTGCGTTCGCGGTCGGGGCGCTCGAGCCAGGCCGCGCCGCGGTGGCCCATCACCTTCGAGATCTCGCGGCCCATGTACACCTTCCCAATCCCGTCGCGGCTGGCCGGGCGGTAGGTGTAGACCGTGTCCGGCAGTGCAATAGCGGACTCCTGCGCCTGCGCGGGCTCCGACGGTGTGCTGCAGCCGAGCAGCAGCGCTGCCATCAGCAGCAGCACATGGCGGACCTGCGACCGGTGACCTGCGACGTTTGACATGGCTATGCGTCAGTGTTCGTTGCGGGCGCGACGGGCACGCCGTGCAGTTCGACGGGCGGCGGCGTCTGCTTCGCCTTCTTCGCGCGGAGGTTCAGGACTTCGACGAAGAGCGAGAAGGCCATCGCGGAGTAGATGTACCCTTTCGGGATGTGCTGGTTCATGCCTTCGGCCATCAGCGTGACGCCGATCAGGATGAGAAACGCGAGCGCGAGCATCTTCACGGTCGGGTGCTTCTGGACGAACTCGGACACCGGCCCGGCGGAGATCATCATGATGCCGACCGCGATGACGACGGCGATCACCATGACGGCGATGTCGTCGGCCATGCCCACGGCGGTGATGACGGAGTCGAGGGAGAAGACGATATCGAGGAGGGCGATCTGGAAGAGGACGGCGCCGAAGCTCGCCACCTTCTTCGCGGTGCCGTGCTGCTCGTGCTCGCCTTCGAGCTTGTTGTGGATCTCGTGCGTGGCCTTGCCGACGAGGAAGACGCCGCCGACGAGCAGGATGAGGTCACGCCCGGTGATCTGCGCGGGGCCGTCCGCGAGGCCCGTCGCCTCGCCCAGGAGCGCCATGCCGTGCCGTGCCGACTCGCCAAAGCCGGTCAGCGTGTCGAGGAGGGGGATCGTGAAGAGCGGGGTCGTGAGGCTCATCACCCACGCGATAGAGAAGAGCAGCCCGATCCGCATCCCCATCGCCAGGGCCAAGCCGAGGAAGCGGGCGCGGGGCTGCTGCTCCTCAGGTAGCCGCCCCGTGAGGATCGAGATAAACACGATGTTGTCGATCCCGAGGACGATTTCGAGCGAGGTGAGCGTGGCGAGGGCGACCCAGGCTTGCGGGTCGTAGATCCAGTCGAACACGGCGGATCGGGTGGGCGGAGAAATGGCGAGGCTGGCGCAGTGTACGGCACAGCCCCGGTCCCCGTCACTTTCTGCGTACCGCCCCGTTTGAAACGACCGCGTCCCAATGCGTTATCGTGGCCCCACATGCCGCGCTCGCTGGAGCGCCTCGCCTTCCACCGCTCTGCCTCGCTCATGCGCCTCCTGACGCTTCTCGCGCTCGCCCTCCTCATGGCTGTCCCGCTGGCTGCCCAGGGCTTTAGCTTCTTCAACGGCCGCAACCACCCCGAACTCGACTGGCAGGTGGCGGAGACGGAGCACTTCGAGATCGCCTACCCCGCCCGCCTGGCTGGCATCGAGGCGCACGCGGCGGCCATCGCGGAGGCGAGCTACGACTCGCTCTCGGTCGCGTTCGGCGGCGTCACCTTCGACCGGCGGATGCGGATTTACCTCTCCGACGAGGACGAGATCGCCAACGGCATTGCCTACAACGTCGGCCGCGCGGGCTTCACGACCATCTGGGTCCACATCAACGACGTCGCCACGATCTGGACGGGCGACGTGAAGTGGCTCCGCAAGGTGCTCGCGCACGAGCTCGCGCACCTCTTCCACTACCGCGCCATCCAGACCAACCTAGGCACCCTGCAATACGTCGTCGCGAACCCGATCCCGAGCTTCTGGGCGGAGGGCGTCGCGCAGTACCTCACCGAGGAGTGGGACGCCCAGCGCGGCGACCGGTGGCTCCGCACGGCCGTCTTCGAGGACCGGCTGAGCTACGCCGACGGCACGAGCGCCTGGAACGGGCGGCTGCAGTACGCTGTCGGCAACAGCCAGACGCGCTACCTCGCCGAGCGCTACGGCGACTCGACCATTGTGAACCTGCTCACGCACCGGAGGCCGCTCAAGCTCGGACCCGTCCCGCTCCCCTTCTTGCGGGTCCACGACTTCTACGACGCGTTCCAGGCAACGATGGGGCGATCCTACCGTGACTTCTACGGCGAGTGGCGCACGCACGTCAATGTGTACTACAACACGATGGCGAGCCAGATGGAGCGCCTCGATTCGCTCGGCACGAAGCCGCTGCCGCTGCCGGGGCAGTACCTCTACCACGTCGCCCCGAGCCCGGACACGAGCCAGATCGCGGGCCTCGCGCTCTCGTCGCTGGCTCGGCCCGTGCGACGCCTCTACGTGATGACCAACCCCGGCGACTCCCTTGCAATTGCAGAGCGTGGGCGTAGCGTACGTGTGCTGGCCGAGGGCGCGGTGCGGCCCCCGCTCGCGTGGCACCCCGACGGCGACCGCATCGCGTACGCACGCCGCCACCGGGGCGATCACGGTTCGCTCGTGAACGACCTCTACGTCGTGGACACCCAGACAGGACGCCAGCGGCAACTCACCGACAACCGCCGCGCGCACAGCCCGACCTACGCCCCCGACGGCCAGCGCCTCGCGTTCGTTGGCATCGACGGCGGCACCGCAAACGTGGTTGTGCTGGATCTGGACACAGGCGCTGAAGCACCGCTCACGCGCTTCGAGGGTGACGTACAGCTGACGGG
>JBCDFO010000084.1:0-13935 GCA_039177895.1 Bacteroidota bacterium | reverse complement strand
GGCTCCACGCCGAAGAGCTCGAACGGAAACTCGCGCAGGAACGGCGACGCGATGGCCGTCTTGATGTCGCGGAGTTGGTCCTCGACGCGCAGCGAGACGAGGTCATCGTAGCTCGTCCCGAGCGCCGCCGCGAGGTCGATGAGCTTCTCGGGCTTGGGGTACTTCTTCCCCTTCTCGATCTCGGAGAGATACGAGATCGAGACGCCCGCCGCCTCCGCCACGTCCTTGAGGGGGCGGCCCTGCTCCTGCCGGAGCGTCTTGAGCTTGAGCCCCAGGATGAGGCGAAGTTGGTCGGCGTTCTCGGTCATGCTGCTTGTCGGTCGCCTACTCGCCCGCCGGTGCAAACCGCACGGCGAGGCCGCCGCTGCGGGCAAGCGGAACCGTGAGGCGGTCGGCGGCGGTGACCGAGCGCGTCTCGATCACGTAGGCGGCGGGGTTCGTCTCGTAGTCGGCGTCGCCGGCGTCGCGGTAGAGCGTGGCCGTGTAGGTCGTGCCCGCGTCGAGGAAGTCGAGGGCCACGTCCACAGTGCGGGCGGTGGCGTCGTTCTTCGCGCCGAGGTACCAGTCTTCGGAGTTGCGGTCCTTGCGGGCGAACGTCACGTAGTCGCCGATCTTGGCTTCGAGGACGCGCGTGTCGGCCCAGTCGGCGGGGACGTCCTTGATGAACTGGAAGGCGTCGGGGCGCGCCTCGTAGTTCTCGGGCAGGTCGGCGGCCATCTGGAGCGGGCTGTAGAGCACGACGTAGAGGGCGAGCTGCCCGGCCAGCGTCGTCGGAACGCTGTTGCCGCCCTCGCCGGTCGCAGGCGCGTCGAGCGCGAAGATGCCCGGCGTGAAGTCCATCGGGCTGGCGAGCATCCGCGTGAAGACAAGCGTCGGGATGTGGTCGGGCCCGTTGCCGCCGCCCCAGGCCGAGTTGAACTCCTGCCCGCGTGCCGACTCGCGCGTCATGAGGTTCGGGTAGGTCCGCCGCAGGCCCGTGTCCTTGATCGCCTCGTGGATGTTCACGGCGACGTTGTATTTCGCCGCCGTCTCGACGGACCGCTGGTAGTGGTTGACCATAAACTGGCCATAGTTCCACTCGCGGGCGGTGTCGCCGGGGGCGAGGCCTGGCCCCTCGGTGCGGGGGAAGTTCATGCCCCACTCGACATAGCCCGTCTTGACGGCGCGCATATCGAGGCGATCCATGAGCGCGAAGGCCTCGTCCATCTGGCGCTCGTAGTTGGGCGCGCTGCCGCTTGTCTCGTGGTGCCCGATGAGCCGCGTCCCGCGCTCGCGGGCGGAGGCGGCGAGGTACTCCAGGTCGTAGTCGGGGCAGGCCTCGGTGAAGCTGAACACGTCGCCGTTGGCGGTCCAGTCGCCGTCCCAGCCGACGTTCCAGCCCTCGACGAGGACGCCGTCGAAACCGTGCTCGCCCGCAAAGTCGAGGTAGCGCTCGGTGTGGGCAGTGGTGGCACCGTGGCGGGGGCCGCTGCCCCACGTCCACTGCTGGATGTGCATCGCCCACCAGATGCCGATGTACTTGCCTGGCTTCGCCCAGCTCACGTCGCCGAGGGTGTTCGGCTCGTTGAGGTTGAGCATCGTGTAGTTGGTGACGAGGTCGCCCGGCGTGTCGCCGACGAGGACCATCCGCCAGGGCGAGGCGTGCGGGGCCTCGGCGTAGACGGCGACGCCCGTACTCCACGGCGCGAGGTGGGCCTGGAAGGCCTGCGGCCCCGTGCGCCGCAGCGACATCGCGGCGTAGTCGACCAGCGCAGCCTCGTGGATGGCGACGAACGGCCCGGCGGCGTCGCTATCGCCGTCGGCATTCGGGTCGCCGTAGGCCATCGTGAGCGGGGTGTGCATCACGTAGCCCGCGCGGTGCAGCGGCATCTGCTCGTAGAGGTACTCGTAGCGGTTCTCCTCGTAGGCGCGGATGAACCACGTCTGCGGGTTGCCGACGAGGTGAAAGCCGGTCAGCTCCTCCATGATCTGGAACGCGCCGAGGTTGGGCTGCTCGGGCCACACGTAGCGGAAGCCCACGCCGTTGTCGAACACCCGCACGACGACATCCATGCGGCGCTCCAGGTCATCGGTCTCTTGGAGCATCACCGTCAGCTCGTTGTGGTGGTCGCGCACGTGCGCGACCTCGCCCCACGGTTGCGTCCACGTCTCGTCCACACCGTTAGTAACGGTGTCGACAACCCGCATGCCGACGCCGAGCGTGTCGCCGCCAGCGAGCACCACGCCGAGGCGCTGCGGCAGCAGCAGCGCCGCCCCGTCGCGGTCGATCTGGTACGACACCGCCCCGGCGTCGTCGAGCATCACGGTGACAGCGAGCCGGCCGTCGGGCGAGACCACGGTCGCGGTGGTCTGGGCAGCACTAGCGAGCGGCATGAGCAAAAGGGCAAGAAAGAGGAGGCGCATGGGACACCAGTGCAGTGGAGAAGTGAGAAGGTGGAAGTGTGACGTGAGAACGCTGATCCAACAAGACCTGTGACCCTGGACCCACGACCTACGATCCGACGGGCGGCGCGTACGTCGCGTCCACCCAGGCTTCGGCGCGGCCGCTGGCGAGGGCCGTCTCGATGAAGTGGACGCTGCGGGCCCCGTCCTGGACGGTCGTGATGTCGTGATCGAGCGGATGGGGGTCGGTGCCGTCGCGGCGGGCGAGCATGAGGCGGGCGGCGTTGGCATAGATGTTGGCGAACGCCTCGAAGAAGACCTCGGGGTGACCCGGCGGTAGGCGCGTGGCGTACTTCGCCGCGTCGGAGAGGTCGTCGTTGCCGCGCCGGAAGACGCGCTCCTCGCCGCCGAGCGGCCGGAAGCAGAGCGCGTTGGGCGTCTCCTGGTGCCACTCCAGCGAGGCCTCGGTGCCATAGACGCGCAGCGTGAGCCGGTTCTCCTCGCCGACGGCGATCTGCGTCGCGTGCAGCAGGCCCTTCGCCCCGCCCTCCCCGTTCTTTGGGGCGAAGCGCAGCAGGATGCTCGCATCGTCGTCCACGCGGCGGCCCTCCACGAACGAGGTCACATCGGCGCACATGCTCTCGATCTCTAGGCCGGTGACGTAGCGCGCGAGGTGCTCGGCGTGCGAGCCGATGTCACCGAGCGCGCCCGCGCCCGCAAGTGCCGGGTTGGTGCGCCACGCGGCCTGCTTGCTGCCCCCCTCTTCTCCATCGCCCTGTTCGAGCGGCGTGGCGAGCCAGCCCTGCGCGTACTCAGCGACCACCTTGCGGATCGTCCCGAGCGCGCCGCTCTGGACGAGGTGGCGGGCGTGCTTCGCGAGCGGGTAGCCCGCGTAGTTGTGCGTGAGCGCGAAGAGCACGTCGTGCTTCGCGACGAGGCGGCACAAGTCCTCGGCGTCGGCGAGCGTCGTCGTCATCGGCTTGTCGCAGACGACGTGGAAGCCGCGTTCGATGAACGCCTTCGCCACCGGATGGTGGAGGTGGTTCGGCGTGACGATGCTGACAAAGTCGATGCGCTCGCTGTCGGGCAGCGCGGCCTCACGCTCGGCCATCTCCTCATAGGAGCCATAGACGCGGTCTGGGTGCAGGCCGAGCGTCGCCCCGAAGTCCTTCGACTTGTCTGCCTTCGAGGAGAAAACACCCGCGACCAGCGTGGTGAGGCCGTCAAGGCAGGCGGCGCGGCGGTGGACGTCGCCGATGAAGGCACCAGAGCCGCCCCCGACCATACCGTAGCGAAGCGGCTCAAACATAGGGCAAGTGTGAGGTGGGAAGTTGGAAGTGAGAAGTGCAAGCCAAAGCAGCAGCGAGGGACGCTCTTTACTCCTCACCCTTCGCTCTTCACTACCGCGTCAGGGCAAGCTCTCGACGTGGGCGATGCTAGGCTCGATGCTCGCGAGTGCGTCTGTGGGGTCGTCGTGCTCCACGAAGGCGCAGCGGAGTCCGGCCTGCTCGGCCTGCGCGAAGATCGCCGCGAAGTCGATGGCCCCGTCGCCGACGGCCACCATCTCGCCGCTGCGCGTGCGGTCCTTGACGTGGAAGAGCGGGAAGCGACCCGGGTGGCGCGCGAAGTAGTCGAGCGGGTCGTACCCAGCGTGGACGACCCAGTAGAGGTCCATCTCCAGATCGACGACCGCGGGGTCGGTGCCTTCGAGCAACCCCTCACAACCGGGCGTGTCGCTGCCGAACGTGTCGAACTCGAAGTCGTGGTTGTGGTAGGCAAGCCGAAGCCCTGCCTGCGCGACGCGGGCCCCGTAGCCGTTGAGTTCCTCGCCGAACGCACGCCAGCCATCGACGCTAGCGGGGCGGTCCGGCGGGTTGAGCCACGGCACGACGAGGTAGTCGAAGCCAACCGCGTGCGCGATCTCCAGGACTCTTTCCAGGCCTCCGTCTTCGCGGAGCCGGCCGATGCCGACATGCGTGGAGAGCGTGGTGAGGCCGATATCGTCGAGGACCGCCCGGACGACGGCCGGGTCGCAGCCGTAGAAGCCGCCGAGCCGCCGTGGTCGGTGGCGTAGTCGGCGTGGTCGGTGGCGTAGTCGGCGAACTCGACCTGCTCGTAGCCCATCCGCCGGATCGCTTCAAGCACGCCCACGAAGTCGCCTCCGAAGACGCTGCGGACAGTGTAGAGTTGGACGCCAACCTGCGCGGGTACGTCGGCGGGGAGGCCAAGCCACGCACGAGCGACAGCAGCAGGCCCGAGTGCAAGGAGTCCGGCGCAGGCCGCAGCCGAGGTCGAGAGAAACGAGCGGCGGTCCATGACGAGGGGGGACGGGACCCGAGGGAGGAGCGGAAGCGGTTACACAACGTACGAACGAGCGGTGGATCGCCCACAGCCAATGCGTCACGGTCCACCCGCTTGCAGCTCTAGGCCTCGCTGGCACCCACGCCGAGCACGGCATAGCCATGCCCAGGCAACGTGAACGCGGTGCCTTCCCCGCCTGAGGCCTCAGGGGTGACCTCGCCGAAGCGCAGGGCTGCGCCCGCTAGCTGGGCCTCCAGCGTGACGGTGATGGCCTCGGGCCGGGTGTTCACCAGGACCAGCATTGTGCTACCGGCGTGAATCATCGCGTAGGCGACCACGGCATCCGGCTGGTCGTGCGCGACGGAAGCCATCGTCCCCTGCGTGAAGACGGCGCTCGACGCCCGGAAGGCCAGGAGGTCGGTGTAGAACTGGCGCATCGCCACCGTCTCCGCGCCTTGGTCCCGGCTCACAGACACCTTCTCGAAGAGCGGGATGCGCTGCGGGTCGGCGTACTCCTGGCCGTTGTAGACCAACGGGAAGCCCGGCATCAGCAGCATCGCTGTGGCAGCGGCACGCGCGCCGTCGGGGCCGCCGAAGAGTTCGAGCGGCGTGGCGTCCCAGGCCGTCTCGTCGTGGTTGGAGGTGAAGTTCATCCGCAGCGCGCCCACCGGGTAAGTCTCTTCCTCTTCGATCACGAGATCAACGAGGCTCTGCGCCGTCGCCTCGCCGTCCCAGACTTCCTTGACGCGGGCGTAGCGCGGCCAGCCGTAGCTCGCGTCGAACCCGGCGGCGTGGACCTCGCCCGTGCTCCACTCGGCGAGCATGAACACCGGCTTGATCGCCCGCAGCGAGTCGATGGCGTCAGCCCAGAAGTCGTTGGGGACCATGCCCGCCACGTCGCAGCGGTAGCCGTCGATGTCGAACTCGCGCACCCAGTAGGTGAGCGCGTCGATCATGGCGGCGCGGGTGGCGGGGTTGTCGTAGTTGAGGTCGGCGGTGTCGGTCCAGTCGGTGAGGTTGCCGTCGTTGTCGCGCGGGATGATGATCTCGCCGTTCTCGTTCTGGGTGTAGTAGTCAGGGTGCTCCTCGATCCAGGCGTTGTCCCAGCCGGTGTGGTTGGCCACCCAGTCGATGATGAGCTTCATGCCCCGCGCGTGCGTGGCGTCGACGAGCGCGCGGAAGTCGTCCTCCGTACCCAGGAGCGGGTTGACGGCCTTGTAGTCCTGGATCGCATAGGGCGAGCCGAGCGTGCCCTTGCGGTTGGCCTCGCTGATCGGGTGGATGGGCATGAGCCAGAGCGTGTTGACGCCGAGCGCCTGCAGCGAGTCGAGGCGCGCCGTGACGGCGGCGAAGGTGCCTTCCTCGGAGAAGTTGCGGACGAAGACCTCGTAGAGCACCGTTTCCTCGTCAGTGAAGGCCACGGCCTCGACGGGAGCGGCGCCGGCGCCGTCAGGCGTGGGGGCCTCGGCCTGACGGCAGGCGGGCAGCAGCAGCAGGACGGCGAGGAGGGGGAGGAAACGCATGGGGTTGGAGCGAGGATCGTAGGATTCGAGTCGGCAGGACACCCCCTGATCTCGCGATGCTCGATCTGTCCCCCTCGTGGACGAGGGGGACAGCTTTTCGACCCTTCATGGGGAGAAAGGCAGGGGGTACGCTAGACCGAGCACCCGTGTCTTTCTGAAAATACTGCCTGCTGATGCTCGTCCCCCAACGGCGCGCGCAGTCGTATCGTGGGGCACTCCCACCCAACGACCTCCCGCCTCCGATGCGTCGCCTCTTTGCCGTCCGCCCTGTTGCCGCCTGCTGCCTTGCCGTGCTCATCGCGTTCGCGCTGAGCGCCTGCACCCACACCCGTCCGAACCTCGACCCGCAGCCGGGCGCGCGCCTGGACGCGCCAGCCCCGACAGCCCCGCCGACACACCGCGTCGTGCTGGTCGGCAACACCGGCGTCACACCCAAGACCGACGCCGTCCTCGACCGCCTCGGCGTTGAGCTCGCCGCCCTCACCGCCGACGAACAGGAGGAGACGACGGTCGTCTACCTCGGCGATGTCATGCCGGGCGGAATGCCGGACTCGTCCTCGACGGAGCGTGCGGAGGCGGAGGCGCACCTGCGGCGGCAGTTCGCGCCGCTGGCGGGCTTCCGGGGCCGCGTGGTTGTGCTCGCCGGCGACCGCGACTGGACCGGCGGCCTCGCTGCGCTGCGCCGTACGGAGACGTTCGTGGAGCAGCACCTCCATGCCATTCTGGAGGACGAGGCGGACGACCCGGACGTGGACAACACCTTCCGCCCCGACGACGGCTACCCTGGCCCCGACGAGGTCAAGCTTGCCGACGGCCTCCGCCTCTTTGCGCTCAACACGGGCTGGTGGCTGACGGGCGAGGAACGACCCTTCGGCGACACAGGCGACTACGACCTCGTGGAGCCCGTCGATATGCTCGCCGAGCTTGAAGACCGGCTGGAGGACCGCGACGACGACGACGTCATCGTAGTGGGCCACCACCCGCCTCGCTCGAACGGGCGCTACGGCGGGGCCTATCCGCTCGCCGACCACCTCTTCCCGCTGCGCAACGCTCTCGGGCCGCTCGGCTACCTCGTCCCGCTTCCCGTCGTGGGCTCGGCCTACCCGCTCTACCACGCCTACATCGGCACCGACCAGGACCTCGCCGAGGCGCGCTACGCCGCGCTCAACACCGCGCTGCTGGGCGTCTACCGCTCGCACGAGAACGTCTTCGTGGCGGGGGCGCACGACTTCAGCCTCCAGCACTTCCCGCTCAACGCAGGCGAGTTCAACCGGCATGTCGTGGTGAGCGGCGCGGCCGTGCGCGGCGAGCGCGTCGCGGGCGGAGGCGGCACGGCCCTCACGACCGCTGCGCCGGGCTACGTCGTGCTCGACTTCTACGCGGACTGCGCCGTGTGGCTGCGCGCCCAGGGCGCGGCAGCCGAGCCGATCGCGCGCTACCAGGTCCGCGAGGCCGACATCGACTACGTGCCCGGCGAGGAGGCGGAGCCCGAGCCCGCTGTCCTGACGGCGTCGGCAGACGCGGCCGAGCCTAAGCCCGGCACGACGGTGCGCGTCGCCATGAACCCAGACTACGACAACCTCGGTGGCTTCGGGCGGCTGTTCGCCGGCGACCACTGGCGCGAAGCGTGGGCCACGCCCGTGACGCTCCCCGTCCTCGACGTCGGCACCGCCGGACGCGACTCCACGGCGCTCGTCTCGCTCAAGCGGAGCGGCTCCGGGCAGACCTTCGGCCTCCGCCTCGCCGAGATCGGGGACGACGAGCGCACCTACGCCCTCCGTTCCGTGGACAAAGAAGCGGCACGGCGGTGGCCTGAGGAGTTGCGCGGCGGCTTCGCCGAGGCGGCCATCCAGGACCAGACCTCGTCGTTCCACCCATTCGCGGCGCTGCTCGTGCCGCCGCTCGCGAAGGCCGTCGGCATCTACCACACCGAGCCGCGCCTCGTCTACATCCCCGACGACCCGCGCCTGGGCCGCTTCCAGGCGTACATGGCCAACCGCCCCGCCCTTCTCGAGGAGCGCCCGGACGAGGACATGAGTGACATCGCCACGATGGGCTTCGCGGAGGAGGTGACCTCCACGCCAGACATGTGGGAGGAGGTCCTGGGCGACGTAGACCACGTCGTCGACCAGCAGATGTTTGTCCGCGCGCGGCTCCTGGACCTCTGGCTCGGCGACCACGACCGCCACGACGACCAGTGGCGCTGGGCGGAGTTCGAGCCGTTCGAGCTAGACTCCACGCTCACCGGCGACGCCCGCACCGAGGGCAAGGTCTACCGCCCCATCCCGCGCGACCGCGACTACGTCTTCATGCGCATGGACGGCATCGGCCCGTGGCTCACGAAGCAGCTCTTCGCGCGGCAGTACCAGGGCTTCGGCTACAGCTACGGCTACGTCCGCGGCAGCCTCCGCAACGGCCTGGGCCTGACGCGGCGCTACACCAACCGCCTCACCCGCGCGGACTGGATCGTGGCGGCCCGCCAGATGCAGGAGGCCCTGTCCGACTCGCTCCTGGAGACGGCCATCCGCGAGAACTGGCCGCCCGAGATCATAGCGCTGCATGGCGAGGAGATCGGGCGGCGGATGCGCGTCCGACGTGACCTGCTGGAGAAGGTCGCCGCGAGCGTCTACGCCGACATGGCCTCCGTCGTAGACGTGGTGGGCTCCCACAAGCACGAGCGCTTCGCCGTCACCCGCCAGGCCAGCGGCGACGTGGAGGTGGTCGTCTTCAAGGCCAAGAAGGACGGCGAGGTGGTCGAGGAGGTCTACCGCCGGACGTTCCACGCGGACGAGACCGGCGAAGTGCGGCTCTATGGCCTCGACGGCCGCGACCGCTTCGTACTCGACGGCGACGGCGGCTCGATGACGATCCGCATCATCGGCGGGCCCGGCGAGGACACCGTCGAGAACAGCTCGACGGCGCGCGGCCTCGGGGCGGGCACGCTCGTCTACGACTCCATCGAAGGGACGACCGTCGAGCGCGGGCGCGACACCGGCATGCGGCTCTCGTCCGATCCGCGCGTGCTGGACTACAACCGGAGCCACTTCACCTTCAACAGCACGATGCCGCAGCTGGCGTTCCGCGCCAACGAGGAGGACGGCTTCTTCATCGGCGGCGGGGCGACGTTCACGCGGCATAGCTTCCGCAAGAGCCCGTTCGCGAGCCGCCATCGGATCTCGGCCTCGGTCGCCGCAGCCACCGGCGCGTTCTTCGCCGAGTATCGCGGCCACTTCACCGACACCTTCGGCACGGTCGATCTCGCCCTCGACGCAGACGCGGCGACGCCGAACAACGTCCGCACGTTCTTCGGGCTGGGCAACGAGACACCCAACACGGTCGGCCAGCGCGAGTTCTACCAGGCCCGCCTCGCCGAGGTAGACGCGGAGGCTCGGCTGCTGTGGATGCTCGCGTCGCGGGCGTCGATCTCGCTCGGCCCGCGCGTCGCCTACGTCAACGTGCGCGACGATGACGACCGCTTCGTTGGGACGCCGCAGGCAGGCATCGCGCCGTCGTCGTTCGAGAACCAGTGGTTCGGCGGGCTCGCCGCCCGCGCCGACCTCGATGCGCGGGACAACCTCGCGCACCCACAGCGTGGCTTCCGCTGGACGCTCGATGGGACGTGGAACCTCGGGCTGAACGATGCCGCTGAGAGCTACCTCCAACTGGCCTCGGCGCTGTCGCTCTATGTGCCGGTAGCCCCACGGCGCGTCGTACTCGCCCTACGAGTCGGCGGGGCGCATAACGTGGGGTCGTTTCCGTTCTTCGCCGCGAACACGCTCGGCAGCCGTGAGACGCTGCGCGGCTACCGGCGGACGCGCTTCGCCGGGCGGACCTCGTTCTACCAGAACGCCGAACTGCGCGCCCGCGTCCTCCGCATTCAGACCTACCTCACCGCCATCGACATCGGCGTGCTCGGCTTCGTGGACAACGGCCGCGTCTGGACCGAGGCCGACGACACGCCGGTGGACGGCATCCGCGTCTCGCAGTCGTTCTTCGAGGGCTACCACCTCGGCGCTGGCGGCGGCCTGTGGGCGAGCTTCTACGACCAGTTCGTGCTCTCCGGCACCGTCGGCACCTCCGAGGAAGAAACGCTCGTCGAGGTTGGCGTCGGATTTAAATTCTAGATGATTGATGTTCGATTTCAGATTTGTTTTCTAATCAAAAATCATCAATCGCAAATCGCAACTTCCCCTTGCTCCTCGACACCCTCGGCGATTACCTACGGACGCGACGGCTCGGCCACGTCGCGCGAGGCTTTGCGACGCTCGCCTCGACGATGGACGAGGCGGCAGCGTGGGCGGCCGATGGAGCTCCGCATGGCGCGCTCGTGACGGCGGAGGCACAGACGGCGGGGCGGGGCCGCCATGGACGCACCTGGCACGGGACGCCGGGCGCCAACCTGCACCTTACACTTGTGCTGCGCCCGCGTCTGGCGCGTCGCCGCTGGGGCCTGCTCGCCATCGCGGCAGGGCTCGGCGTCCTCGACGGCACCGCGCTGCACCTCCCTGCGACAGGCGGCCGGCTCTCGCTAAAGTGGCCCAACGATGTGCTGCTCCACAGAAAAAAACTCGCTGGGGTCCTCGTGGAGACACGCAGCGACGCGGCGCTCCTCGGGATCGGGGTGAACGTCAACGAAGCCGCATTTCCCGATCCCCTCGCCGACCGGGCGACCTCGCTCCGCCTCGCCCTCGGTGGCAATGCTGGGGACACCGAGGCGGGGAACACCGAATCCATCGACCGCACGGCCCTCCTCGCCTCCGTCTTGCTCGCCCTCGAAACCCGGCTCGATGCGCTGGATGCTGACGCCGCTGGTGTACTCGCCGACGCCGAACGTCGCCTCGCTGGGCTCGACGGGGCCGTGACCGTTCGCGCCCCCGATGGCACCGCGCTACACACGGGCCTCGTGCTCGGCCTCGCCCCCGACGGCGGCCTGCGGCTCGACACTGGCACCGGCGAGGTAGTCGTCCACGCAGGCGAGGTGACCCTGTCTGGGGTTTGAGGGTTTGAGGGTTTGAGGGTTTGAGGGTTTGAGGGTTTGGAAGCTGTATGCCACCTCCATTCCCGTCAAGCCAAATCGAGGGAAATCGACACGGCCTAGAACTATTTTCGAGCGCGCTCCCCCACACTCCCACACTCCCGTGTTCCTCGCGCTCGACCTAGGCAACTCCTCCGCAAAAGTCGGCCTCTTCGAGGCCGCTGCTCCGCCCGAGGCCACGCCGACCTTCGCGTTTGCGCTCAAATCGGTGTCGGAGGCGCGGCTGCGCAGTGCGCTGGCGGACGCGGATGTGTCTCCACATGCCATCACGGCAGCGGGGCTGTGTTCGGTAGTGCCGAGGCAGACCGTGCGCGCTGTCAAGACGGTCGAGGCCGTATGTGGGACGACGCCGAACGAGGTGCGCGCGGACGGCGCGCTGCCTATCGCCCTCGCCTACGAGACGCCCCACACGCTCGGGGCAGACCGCATCGCCGCTGCTGCCGCTGCCCACGTACTCCACGGGCATGCCGCCATGGACACGCCGCGCCCTGTCGTCGTGATCGACGCTGGGACGGCGGTGACACTGGAGGTGGTAGGCGCAGGCGGGACCTACCTCGGCGGCGCGATCCTGCCGGGGCTCCGGCTCCAGCGCACTGCGCTCGCGCGCGGGACCGCGCAACTCCCGGCCGTACCGCCCGTAGCGCCGCCGTCAGCCATCGGCCGCTCGACCACGACGGCCCTGCAGTCGGGCATCGTGCTCGGCCTCCTCGGTGCCATCGACGGTCTGCTTGACCGCATCGCCCGTGAGCTTGCGACGGCGCCGTTCGTCGTCGCGACGGGCGGGAGCGCGCCACTGCTCGCGCGCCACCTCGGCCGCATCGACGCCCTCGCGCCGCACCTCGTTCTCCAGGGCGTTCGTCTCCTGACCGCCCCCCGCTAATTCTCGCGAGCCGCGCCCTACCCCCGTCATGCTCCGCCTGCTCCTGCTTGGCTGGCTCCTGCTCAGCCTTCTCCTCGTTCCTGCTGCCGTCGCCCAGGATGACGACCAGACGCCCACCGACGCGCACGATGCGCTGCTGCAGGCCCGGGCGACGTATGCCGACGGCAACTACGCCGCATGCGCCCGCAGCTACGCCGCCGCCATCGACCTCGGCGTAGTCCGCGACGGCGTGGCCTACAACGCGGCGTGCTGCTACGCCCTCGCGGGCGACGCGGAGCAAGCGTTCACCTACCTCCAGAGATCACTCGACGCAGGCTGGCGCGACGCTAACCACATGCTTGCCGGCGCTGACTTGACTTCCCTTCGAGACGACCCTCGCTGGTTAGAAGCCGTCGCTGCTGCCGTAGCCAACTACACGGCTTACGCTTCGACGATCAACCAGGAGTTGATGGAGATGCACGCCGCGGACCAATCCGAGCGCTTTGCCTTGATGCGCGGCGAACTGGACTGGGACGTGGTCGGGGCCAACGACGAGCACCGTCGCACGCGCGTCTACGAGATGCTTGCGGCTGGGGAGGTCAAAGCTGCCGCCGACCACTTTCACGCGGCGATGATCCTCCAGCACGGGCGTACGTCCGACGACTATGCCAAGGCCCGCGAGCTCGCTGAGCGGGCCGTTGAACTCGATCCCTTGCACAGCACCGCGCGCTGGCTCACGGCCGCCGCCACCGACCGCTACCTCTGGAGCATCGACGAACCGCAGATCTACGGCACCCAGTCCACCGTCGGCGACGATGGGCTGCTCACGATGGAGCCTATCGACGAGGACGCCGTCTCCGACGCGGAGCGCACCGCCAAGGGCGTCCCAACGCTCGACCAGGCCCATGCGCGTCTTGCCCAGCAGAACGCTGAGCGCCAGGCGGCGATGGATGCCGACGGGGACAGCGCCTCGCCTGACGCCGACCAGCAGCAGGACGCGGGCGACGAGCGCTAGTCCCGGCTGGCTCCGGCTGCGTCTGCAGCGAGCAGCAGGTGCACCTGCGCGATCACCATGTCGATGGCGACGTCGTTCTTGCCGCCGCGTGGGATGATCACGTCGGCGGTCCGCTTCGAGGGCTCCACGAACTCGAGGTGCATCGGGCGGACCGTGTGGGTGTACTGCGCGAGCACGCTCTCGACGGAGCGCCCGCGCTCGGTGAGGTCGCGGCGCAGGCGACGGATGAGCCGCACGTCCGGCTCGGCGTCCACGAAGATCTTGATGTCCATCCGCGCGCGCAGTTCCGGCTCGGCCAGCACGAGGATCCCCTCCACGATGATAACCGGGAGGGGCTGCACCACCACGGTCTCAGCACGGCGCGTGTGCGCGGTGAAGTCGTAGGTCGGCTTTGCGATTGATTCGCCAGCAAGCAGCCTGTCGAGGTGCTCGACCATCAGTGGCGTCTCAAGCGCATCGGGATGATCGAAGTTGAACGCGGCGCGCTCTCCGGGCGGCAGGTGCGCCAGGTCGCGGTAGTAGGCGTCGTGGTCGAGCAGGGCGATGCGGCCGGGCCCGAACGCCTCCACGATGCGACGCTGCACCGTCGTCTTGCCCGAACCCGACCCGCCAGCAATGCCTAGGACGACCGACATGGGGCAGAGCGGGGCTGAATAGGCGAAGTAAGTGCGCCCTCTGGCGCGGAGGTCAACAGTTCCCGGAGTTGATGTAGGCTCAGGCTTCGTCGTCTACGGGATCGTCGTCGGGCTCTTCGATGGTGTCGTCTTCCTCCTCGTCGTCCGTGCGGCGGACCCGCTTCGGTTTGTTGGCCTCTTCCTCC
>JBCDFO010000083.1:0-13996 GCA_039177895.1 Bacteroidota bacterium | reverse complement strand
CGACGAGGCGATCCGCCCGCTCAGCCTGGCTGATCCAGGCGATGAACGCGAACGCGAGCCCCGTCACGGCGAGGATGATCGTGGTGCCGATGGCGATTTCAACGAGGAGGAAGTCCATGGAGGTAGGATGGATGGGATGGGTTGGGAGGGATGGAAATCGAAACGAGAGCGCCCGACGCATGCGAGGGCGCAGACGCGCTCACAGGTCTAGACCCGTTCGAAAGCAGGGAGGCGATGGGCGAGGTCGGAGGGCGCGGCCATCGGGCGGTCCTCGGCGCGGGCGACGTGCTGCTCCAGCAAGACGTCCAGCAGCCGCGTGGTGGCCCCCTTGCGCTTGACGGCGACCACCGGCACTGGCGCGGCGCGTAGCACCTGCTCGGCGACGCTGCCCAGCAGGATGGCGGCGCTCGGGCTGCGGCCCCGCGTCCCGACCATCATCAGGTCGGCCCCGAGCGCGGCGGCCTCGGACAGGATCGTGCCCGGCACATCGGGGCTCTCGGCGAGGTGCAGCTCCGGCGTGAGCCCGCGCAGGTCGAGCGCCTCGATGAACGTCTCCAGGCGACGGACGGCGCGCGTCCGGAGCGTCGCGCGCAGGTCAAGCGGCGGGTGCCGGAGTGAGGGGTAGCCGGTCGGGACGGTGTAGACGTGCAGGAAGTGGACGGCGTCCAGCCCGGCGGCCTCCGCGAAGGCCACGGCCACGTCGGCCGCATCAAGCGCGTGCGCAGAGAAGTCGACCGGCACCACCACCCGCTCGATCCGAGCGGGCACCGTCGGAGGCACGGCGAGCACCGAGCACGGTGCCTTGCGCGCCAGCTTCGCCGCGAGCCCAGGCTCGGCGTCCGCGCCAACGATCACGAGGTCGAACGTCCCCTCACGAGCCACGCGCAGCAGCTCCGGGAGCGGCGTCCCGGCGACTACGTCCGTGTGCACCGCCGTGTGCCACGGCCCGACGAAGCGGCTCGCCACCTTCGCGGTCAACGCCTCGTGCCGCGCCGACGCCGTGGCGTGCAGGAACGGGAGGACATCCGGGTACAGGTCGGCCAGCGGCGGGACCTCGGGCGTCACGTGCAGGAACTGCACCCGGCCCGACTGCGCGAGTAGCGCGATCATTTCGGCGTACTCGATCAGGAGGTCGTCGCGCTGATCGTCGTTCAGGTTTACGAGGATGCTTTTGTAGCGATACATGTCTCTACCTCTCTAGGAGGCGTCGCCTGCACGCGGAGTCGTTCGCGGCGGGTGGTGTGAGGTCGGAGGCACGCGCCTGTGCGTGCCCGTCTGCAGGAGCCGAGGCGCTGTGCGTCCGGCTTCCGCTGTGTCAAAGAGACCCAGGTCCAGACCGCAGCGATGCCTGCCCAGCGCAGCGGTGGGCAGGCATCGGCGGATCGAGGCTGGGGACGAGCGCTAGGCTCGCCCCGTCCGTTCGAAGGGAGTCAGCAACCACAACCACGCCTTCCGAGGACACCCCATCCCTCGGTGACATTCGTGAGCAGGAAGAAAACGTCGAGACATCGACCTGCAGAATCAAGCGTGAACTTATGGGCAGATTGTACCGCAAATCTGCCTTGCGAGCGGTACCACGCCCGTCGCTGCGCCGGGTTTCCAGAAATCGACCAGGGCGCACCGATTTTCGCGAGCACACACCCCGCAACGTGGACGCCCTGCGCCGTCTTGGCCGTGCGCCTGAGGCTCCCCATGTAGCTCTCTCACAGCTTGGGGGCGTACCATCGCGCCCCGCTTCGTATCGTGCGTCTCTGCCCACGCCCGCCTACCCGTCCTGCCATGCCGATGTCTGACTTCCGCGAGGTCTCGCGGACCGACCGCTACGACCTCCGCGCGGTCTACGAGACGAGCGGCTTCCTTACCTCCCTCGACCTCGACTTCGTCCTCAACAACCTCCTCCTCGTGGCGATGAGCAAGCTGCTCACCACGCGCGGGGCGCTGCTCTTGGACGAGCACCGGACCGACCATACCGAGGACGACTACCGCGTGGCAGCGGCCAAGGGCATGGCGCGCGATGCGAGCGGGTTGGTCGTTGGACAGGTGGTGCACGCAGAAGTGCCGACGGGCGCGGCATGGACGGGCGACGCGATCCCGGAGCCGCTCCGGGAGGCAGGACTGCACCTCGCGCTGCCGCTGCGCTACAAAGACGACGTGATCGGGCTGCTCGGCCTCGGCAAACGCGCGCGCGGCGGCGACTACGAGGCGGGCGAGGTCGCGTTCGTGCGCTCGCTCGTCAATATGGCAGCGCCGGCTGTCCACAACGCGCGGGTGGCGGAGGAACTGGAGACGGCCAACCAGAACCTCGCCGCGCGGGTGCAGGAGCTCAACACGCTCTTCGACCTCTCGCAGCGCTTCGGGCGCACGCTCGACCGCGACGAGGCCGTCAAGCTGGTGTCGTTTTCGCTGCTCGGCCAGCTGCTGGCCAAGCGGCACCTCATCCTCGTGCGGAGCGAGACGGGCCAGCTCACCCGCGCCATCGAGCGCGGCGGCACGACCGACCTGCCCGCCGAGTTGCTCGCGCGCCTCTCAACGCTGTCGTCACCGGTCTTCCTCGATGAGCACTGCGCCGAGGACTGGTCGGCACTCCGGGAGGCAGGCTTCAGCGTCCTCGTCCCCATCGGCGGGCGCGACGTCACGCGCGGCGTCTTCGCGCTCGCCCGCGCCACCGGCCAGCCCTACACCGACCGCGAGGTCGAGTTCGTGACCTCGCTCGGTACGCTGGCGTTCACGTCGTTGGAGAACGCTGAGCTTGTGGAGGCGCGTGTGGAGAAGGAGCGGCTGGAGGAGGAGATGCGCCTCGCCCGGACGATCCAGGAGCGCCTTCTCCCCACGACGCCGCCGACGACCAACGAACTCGACATCGCCACGCTCGCGCTCCCGAGCCGCCACGTCGCGGGCGACTACTTCGACCTCATCCCGCTCGATGACGGGACGCTCCTCGTCGCCATCGCGGACGTGTCGGGGAAGGGCATGCCGGCCTCGCTGCTGATGGCCAACCTCCAGGCGTGCCTGCAGGTGCTGCGCGGCTCCGGCCTCGACCTCGCCGCCGCGACCGCGCGCATCAACCGCGTCGTCCACGGCAACACGGGCGCGGCCTCGTTCATCACGTTCTTCTGGGGCATCTACGACCCCGCGACGGGCCGCTTCGACTACGTCAACGCGGGCCACAACCCGCCCATGCTCCTCCGCGCCGACGGCACGCTGGAGTTGCTGGAGGAGGGCGGCCTCATCCTCGGCGTCCTGGCCGACTTCACCTACACTGAGGGCACCGCGACGCTGGCCCCCGGCGACGTGCTCGCGCTCTTCACCGACGGCGTCACCGAGGCGCACGGCCTTGACGCTGCGGGCGCTCACACCGAGTTCGAGGACTACGGCGAGGCCCGCCTCGAAGCTGTTCTGCGCGCGCACCAGTCTGAGTCAGCTGCGGTCATCCTCGATGCGCTCCATGCCGACGTGTGCACCTACACCGACGACGCACCGCTCTCGGACGACCTCACCGCGCTCGTGCTCAAGCGCGGATGAGGCTTCGCCCCTCGCCCACTAAGGCCTCCCACCGGAGCTCTAGAATAGCAAGCGCTGCCGCGATACCGCTTATGCGCCCGTATCAACTACTGAACGTGGTCGAGAGGGCTCTACCTAAGACTCGGAACGAGGGAGCGTAGCCAGGATGCGGTTGGTCAACTTGACCTTCAGGTCCTCTGGAGTCGTCCACCCGATGTAGTTGTACTGCCGCGTGTCGAAGTGCGCCTGGTTAATCTCGTCCTCTCGACAGGTCCAGATCACAGGGATACCGAGGCCTAGGGCAAATCCCGCCTCGAAGTAAACGCCTCCGCGATGTCCCGTGAAGTCTGCCACGAGCAAACCACTGCGACGAATTTCAGCGATGATCCGGTCGTCGATCTTCTCGTTGTGTTCCTGAAAGGCCATGTGCAAAGGCTGATAGCCCCCAGTCCTCAGGGCAGGCGCAATTCCGTCGGTGTAGGCAGGAGTCATCGTACCGTCAAACCACATGGCCACGAAGGCCTGATCTGATTTTCTTCCAGCCTGCTCCAACTCGTTTAGCCGCTGCCACCCACCGATGCTAAGTCGATAAGAGGTCCCGCCAATGGTACCGTCCGACTCGACGAAGCCCAGCCGTCCTGCAAACTGTAGATAGAAATGGAGCTCGTTCTGGTCACGAGCATAAACCAGAGGAAAGTCCCACTGAAGTCTGAACGTGACCCATCCGTCAGGGCGATCTGTTTTCCGGTGAATGTGACGGATAAGCAGATCAACTGACTCGAATGGGCTTGAGGGCTCTCTTGCAGTTTCCAAAAGACGGAGCACCGAAGCTGGTGCCATGAGACCGCTATCCTGAAGCTCGTACCCATTTCTCACAGCAGCGGAGAGCACCCAGCGTGGAGCAAACTTTTCCATACTGGTCGCTGCGACCGTGCTACTGAGCTCAAACACTCCGCATCGCGGGCAGTCGGTGCGGACCGCATCTATCCCATCTCTCCGATAGTTGGCCTGAGCCCCTTCGAAGAGACAGATGGGGCAGCAGGGAAAATCAGACATGTAATTGTAGGGGTGGTGTCAGGTTGCGCGAAGAAACCTACGCTGTCCAGCAATCGCCTCCGCGCGAGTAGATTCCCACACGGAATCACTGCTGCACCGCAACACGGCCCCACTTCTCATGACCACGCTCCTCTGCCTCGCCAGCTACGAAAAAGGCTTCGACTTCATGCGCGAGGCGCACGCGCAGGGCGCGCACGTCGTGCTGCTCACCGTCGAGAAGCTGCGTGATCGGGCGTGGCCGCATGACGCCATCGCGGAGACGTTCTACCTCCCTGACTTCGACACGGAGCGCCACGTCCTCAACACGGTCGCCTACCTCGCGCGCGGGCGGCGCTTCGACCGCATCGTGCCGCTCGACGAGTTCGACGCTGAGGTGGCCGCGTCGCTGCGGGAGCACCTGCGCATTCCCGGCATGGGTGAGACGCGGGTGCGCTACTTCCGCGACAAGCTCGCCATGCGCTTCCAGGCGCAGGAGGCGGGCGTCCGCGTCCCGGACTTCGTGCCGGTCACCAACTACGACGACATCCGCGCCTTCTTCGAGCGGCAGGCCCCACCCTACATCCTCAAGCCGCGCGGCGAGGCGTCGGCGCTCGGCATCCGCAAGATCCACGACCAGGAGCAACTCTGGCGCACGCTCGATGAGTTGGGCGATGAGCAGTCGTTTTTCTTGCTGGAGCAGTTCGTCCCCGGCGATGTCTACCACGTGGATTCTGTCGTGGACAACGGGAAGATCCAGTTCGCCGAGGCAAGCCGCTACCTCAGCCCGCCGCTCGACGTGATGCACGGCGGCGGCCTCTTCGCTAGCCAGACACTCGACCGCAAGGGTAGCGAGGCGAAGACCGTCAAGAAGCTCACCGCCGAGCTCGTGAAGGGCCTTGGCCTCGTGCGCGGTGCGATGCACACTGAGTTCATCCGCGCCCACGCCGACGGCGAGTTCTACTTCCTCGAAACGGCAGCCCGCGTCGGGGGCGCGAACCTCTCCGACATGGTCGAGGCCGCCAGCGGCGTCAACCTCTGGCGCGAGTGGGCGAAGATCACCGTCGCCGATGCGCGTGGGGAGACGTACACCAAGCCCAAGCCGCGCCGCGACCACTCGGGCATCCTCGTCACGCTCGCCCGCCAGGAGCACCCCGACCTCTCGGCCTACGACGACCCGGAGATCGTCTGGCGCATGCCGAAGAAGCAGCACGCGGGCCTGATCGTCCGCGCGGGGACGCCCGAGCGCGTCCGCGAGTTGCTCGACGGCTACATGCCGCGCTTTCACCACGACTTCCACGCCGCCGCCGCCCCGCCCGAGAGCGCCCGCGATGTCGAGTGACGAGTGAGGAGTCGAGAACAGGAACGGTCTAGGCGACACCGCGCGGAGCCGTAGGGGCGGTTCGTGAACCGCTCTGCGATGCGCCGGCTCGCCTACCAGTGGCTCGCCACCAGTCCCTCGAATGCCGACGAATCGAGGCATCAAAAAGATCGACGGAAGGGGTTGACGTGGGCCGCCACGCCTAGCACCTTTCGGCCCGCTGTCTCGCCGCTCGTTGCCGCTCCTCGTGCCGCTCCATATTGCTCTCCTGATCGCGCTCGTCACCCTGATTCTCGGGGTGGTGCTGGGCTGGATCCTGAGCGCGACGCGGGAGCCGCTGGTGATCGTAGCAGATGAGGAAGGGGATAGGAAATCGGAGATAGGAAATGGGGAGGAAAGCAGAGAGGCACGGAGTCAGGAAGCAGAGGACGAGAGCGAAGACGACCTAGCCTCAAACCCCACTGACGACGTACGGCAACACAGCGACACGACTACTCAGCAACACGACACGGCTTCAGCGTCGAGCTCCGACGTACTGGAACACGGAAGCACTGGGCCACCGGAATACTCGTCGCTCGAAGCCTGCCTCGCCGCGCTCGAAGACGCCATCGCGTACAACAGCACGCCCGCGTCGGCACGGAGTCATCCGGCGTTCGCGGCGGGCGTGGCGTTGCTGGCCGACGAGCCACTCGGCAAGCTCCGATCTATGGCCGACGAGAGCACACACAGTAGCGACCGCGAGCGCAATCGCGGCCTCCTCGCGCTCGACGCCCTGCGCGTGCGGCCCGACGTGTCGCCGACGCTAGCGGCGGGCCTCGTCCCACTCGTGAGCCAGCAGGGCACCGTGGCGGCGCTCTTCACACTCGACACCGTCGCGGCGCACGCCGAGGGGCGCCCCGTCGCAGGCGATCTCCTCGCACGGCTCGACGACAGCTGGGCCTCGGAGCCGGACCGGCTGCACCTCCTCGCATTCCTCGACGCGCGGCATCAGAAGGGCGACCCGTTTACTGTGGACGACGGGACACTCACCAGCCTCAAGGCCTACGATGTGCGCGAGGAGACGCTGCCGCTGCTCAGCCGCCTCGACGCGCCTGACTCGTTCGGCGAGGCCGTCGGGCGTGTCGCCTCGCGGCTGAATGCGTGGGAGAAGCAGCAGGTCAACACGACCTTCCTGGACGCGGTCGGACGCGTCGTCACCGAGACGGAGCCACACGTGAGCCACCCTGCGATGGACGCCGATGTCGAGGCCATGGTGCGCGCCCTCACGGCGACCGTCCCCCGCTCGGTGATCGTGACGGGCGAGGGCGGCAGCGGACGCACGACGACCATCCACGCGCTCGCCGACCGCCTCCGCGCCGAAGGCTGGACCATCTTCGAAGCCGACGCGACCGACTTACTGGCCGGCCAGATGTACATCGGCCAGCTCGAAGAGCGCGTCACGAACGTCGTCAAGCAGATCGCGGGCCGGCCCGTGCTGTGGGTCGCGCCGCGCTTCGGTGAGTTCGTCCACGCGGGGCAGTACCGCGAGAAGCCGACGGGCGCGCTCGACATGCTGCTGCCTGCGATCCAGCGCGGGACGGTGCGGCTCGTCGGCGAGGTCACGCCCGAGGCGTACCGGCAGCTCGTCCGAGAGCGGCCCCGCGTACGTGCGCTCATGGACACCATCGAGGTAGAGCCGGTGCCCGCCGCCGAGGCCGAGGCGCTGGTCCATGACTGGGCGCGGCAGACGTACGGCGACGGAGCCTTCGCCGACGTCGAGGTGCTCTCGGAGGCCCGAGCGCTCGCCGAGCAGGTGCTCCCGAAGGTGCTCCCCGGCGCGCTGTTCGACACAGTGAAGCTGGTTGCGTCTCGGCTGGAAGCGGTAGGCGAAACAGACGGGCCACTCGCCATCACGCGCGAGGACGTACTCGCGGGCGTCGCCAGCCTGACGGGCCTCCCGACCGCGCTCCTCGACGACCGTGCGGGGCTCGACCTACCCGGCCTACGCACGCACTTCGAGGGGCGCGTGCTCGGCCAGCCTGAGGCGGTGGAGGCCCTCGTGGACCGCGTAGCGCTCCTCAAGGCGGGGCTCACCGATCCGACTCGGCCGTACGGCGTCTTCCTGTTCGTCGGGCCGACGGGGACGGGCAAGACGGAGATCGCGAAGGCGCTCGCGGCCTACCTCTTCGGCGCGGAGGACCGCATGATCCGGCTCGACATGAGCGAGTTCCAGACGGCCGACGCGCTCAGCCGCCTCCTCGGCACAGCCGACGGCGCGCACGGGCCGGAGGCGCTCGTTGACCAGGTGCGCAAGCAGCCGTTTGCGGTCGTGCTGCTCGACGAGTTCGAGAAGGCCGCCCCTGCCGTGTGGGACCTCTTTCTGCAGGTCTTCGACGACGGCCGCCTCACCGACCGGCGCGGCGCGACGACCGACTTCCGCCACACCATCGTCATCCTCACCTCGAACGTCGGCTCCCGCGTGGCGACGCGGCCCGGCCTGGGCTTCGGCGGAGCCCCGGAGGCGTTCACCGCCGACAGCGTCCAGCAGCGCCTCGAAGGCACGTTCCGGAAGGAGTTCCTCAACCGCCTCGACCGGATCGTGGTGTTCCAGCCGCTCCGCCGCCCGGTGATGCGCAAGCTGCTCGATCTCGAACTCACCAAGGCGCTCGACCGGCGCGGGCTTCGCCATCGCGGCTGGGCGGTCGAGTTCGACGCGGCGGCGCTGGAGTTTTTGCTAGACGAGGGCTTCACGCCCGACCTCGGTGCGCGTCCGCTGAAGCGCGCCGTGGAGCGGCACCTGCTCACGCCGCTCGCGCGCACTATTGTCGCGCACGCTGCGCCGGAGGGAGATCAGTTCCTCTTTGTACGGGGTGCCTTGGGTGGGCTGGAGGTCGAGTTCGTCGACCCTGATGCGGACGACGGCACGCCGCTGCCGGACGCCGAGGACGTGGGCGAGACGCTCGAAGCTGTCGCGCTCGACGCCCAGGGTACGCCCGCCGAACTCGCGCTCGTGCTCGACCAATACGACGCCCTCGCCGCCGCCGTGGACGACCCCGGCTGGGCGTCCGTCAAGGCCGACGCCTACGCGCGCATGGCCGATGGGGCCTTCTGGAATGACCCCGACCGCTTCGAGACGCTAGGCCGCGCTGAGTTCATGGACCGCATCGAAGCGGGGCTCGACACGGCCGACTCGCTGCTCGACCGACTCGAAGACGCCCGTGCCAGAGGCAACGCCACACTCCCGCGCTCGGTGATGCAGCGCGTGGCCCACCAGCTCTTTTTGCTGAGAGAAGCGGTGGCAACACTCGACGAGCAGGCCCCGCTTGCTGCCGTCGTGCGGATCGAAGCCGAGGCCGACGATGCTGCGTGGGCGGGCGAGGTCGCGGGGATGTACCAGCGCTGGGCCGCCCATCGCCGGATGCGCCTCGACGTGATTGCCGACGATGCACAGGCACAGACCAACGGGTCCGGGCCTGCCTTCCAGCGCACGTTCGCCGTCTCGGGCTTCGGCGCGTGGCGGCTGCTGGATGCAGAGGCTGGGCTACACCTCCACGAGACGCCGAAGGAGGGCGACAAGAACGGGTACGACCGCGCCGTGGCACGCGTGACCGTCGTGCCGTGCCCGGAGCCGATGCCGGCCGCGCCTGCCGAGCGCGCCGCCGCCTGCCAGAGCGCCCTCGCCGCCGCGACCGAACCCGGTCGCCCTGAGATCGTGCGGCGCTACCGCGCGGCCCCGTCGCCGCTCGTCCGCGATGCCGTCCGCGGCTGGCGCACGGGCCGCCTCGACCGCGTGCTTGACGGCCACTTCGACCTAATCGGGGCGGGCGGATGAGGGAGCACGCTGGCACCTCACCCCCTGCGCGCACGCTGTCCCCCTCACGCGTAAGGGGGACAGTTCGAGGAGCGAAACGCGAAACGCGGAGACGACGCAGGACGGGGGGTGCCCTCTCACCTCCCATGCTGTTGGTCGCAGCATGCTCTCTCCTTGCCCTCCCTGCTACCGCTCAACAGACCGTGCCGTTCGAGACGCTGACGCTGCGCTTCGGCGGGACGTTCGAGACCCCGGACGACCGCTACGGTGCGCTCTGGCAGCCGTCGCCTGGTGTAGAGGTCGCAGCGGCGCTGCCGTTCTACCTCGGCCTCACGCTCGATGCTGGGCTCGCGTTCAGCATCCACGGTGCGGAAGCGGAGACGCTGCCCGACTTCCTGGCGATGCACGGCTACGGCGGCCTCGGCCCGACCTTTCGCCTCCCGGCAGGCATGCGGCTTCGCACGGGCGTCCACGCAGGCATTCTCAGCATGGACTTCTTCGAGGACGAATCCGTGACGGCGGCGGTACGACGTGAGAGCGAACTGGCGGCCGGGTTTTATGCAGAGGGGGTAGTCCCGCTGACGGGACGTCTCGGCATCGTCGTGGGAGTGCGCTGGACGCACGTCTACACCTCGACGACCATCGACCTCGTCCGCGCACAGGCCGGGCTGGCATGGACCTTCGACACGCCACGGTGGCTGCGGGAGGCCCTGCGATGAGGCTGTGGGGACTCGTCCTGCTCATGCTCACAGGGAGCCTGCTCGGAGACCAGGCCGATGCGCAGGTCTATCCCTTTGACCGCGACTGCGTCCGGGTCAGCGACCTCGACGAAGCGGGCGTCGTGCGCCTCCCGGACCTCTTCCGCCTCTTCGACGCCGCGCGCACCACGACCATCGACGGGTTCGACTGGGACGCGACGTTCGGGAGTCCGAGCGGCTTCGACGCGGCAGACTGGGTCGTGCTTGTGGATGGGCAGCGTGTGGACGTAGACGTGCGCGGCACGCTCAACCTCGAACTCCTCCCCGTCACCCTGAGCGACCTCCAGTACGTCTCGCTCTGCGAGGGACCGCGCTTCGTCCATGGCGAGTGGATACCCGGCGGCGCGCTGCTCCTCGACACGTTTCTCTACCATACTGGCACGGGCGCACGCAACCAGGTACGCGGTGCGGCCATGATCGGCAATGAGACGGGCGACCCAGGGCCGTGGCGCTACACCGATCGGAGGGTTCCAAACGTGGACAAGTTTGGCCCTGACGCCGAGTTCTTCGCGCAACGAGGGCACAGCGGCTACGCCGACCAACTGAGCGCCAAGCTGCTGCGGTTCTACGCCACCGACCCGGCGGCGCTCGCGCGCAACCTCGACGCCTTCGATGGCGACCTGCCCCGGATGCGACTCGGCGCGCTTGCGCTCCGGCACGTCCGCAACACCGAGCGGCTGCCGCTGGGCTTCTACACGGCGTCGCTGCACGGCAGCTACGCCAACGCGCTCGACTTCACGCCCGCCGTGGCGCGCGAGGTCGGGCAGCAGCAGCGCCTCGGGCAGGCGACGGTTCGCACCCAGACGGCCCTCCCCCTCTTCGGCGAGCTCCTATTTGGCCTTACCGCCTCTGGCGCGGGTGTTTCGGTGGTGCCACGCGGCGCGGCGCTCGCCTTCGACCCGGCGTGGGGCGAGCGCACGCTCCGCCTCACGCTCACGCCCCAGGTGCTCGGGCAGACGGTCACCGTGAGCAGCACGCAGCGCGCGGCGAGCAGCCCTGGGTTTGCTAGCTCGGTGTGGGTGCACCGTCTCCACCTGAACCCTCCCCTCTGGCGCGCTCGTCGGCAGCGGGGCGAGCCGGAGCGCTGGCTGCACCGCGTCGGTGTGGGCGTAGGCCTCGTCACGGACGGGACGGACTGGGGCGGCGCAGTCCAGGTGCACGGCTCCACGCTGGGCCGCCGGGTTATGCTGCGCGCGTCGGCGGCGCGCATCCTGGCAAGCGAGCGCCCTGACCTCAGCTACTGGATTGCGCAGGGCTACCGTCCGACCGAACCGTCCCGCTTCACGCTCGGCAACGAGGCTCCCGCTGTGCGCACGGAGCTAGCCGCCGAGGTGCGGCTCCCCCAGCGTGTCCGCCTGGGTCCTGTGCTGCTCTCCAGCACTGCTCTGCGATGGCGCCACGTCGATGGTCTCGCCGCGCCCGTGGAGGCGTTCCGGTTCGGTGCCGACGGCGTGGCGCTCAGCGGCGCAACGCGGTACACGTCTGGGCGCGGCCACCTGCTCCACCCGAGCCTGTCAGTGCGCACGCAGCATGCCGCCTCGCCCAGCGAAGGCTGGAGCTACCGGACCAGCGCGCGTCTCTTCTACGACGGCCAGTTCGAGGTAGGAGGCAACGCGGCGTTCGCGGCGGCCTGGGCGCGCGTCCCTCAGCATCGGGCGGGCATCGAGGCGACGCTGAGCGTCACCGACCGGCGGGGCGATCCTGGCCGCCCAGCCGTCTTCCCGGACTTCACCACGCGGGCTACGTTCCAGCGGATTAGCGGCACACGCTGGCTTGCCTACGACGGTCTCAGTGCCGCAACCGACGGGGCGTACGAGGAGACGCTCTCCGCCCGCTGGCTCCTCGACCTTGCGTTCACGAAGGCACTCCTGCGCAACCGAGTCCTCGCTACGCTCGGCGTCCGCAATCTGCTGGGCGCGGAGGAGCGCTACCACCCGCTCGGTGCGGCGCTCGACCTGCGGCTCTACGGCCGCGCCTCGGTGCGGCTGACCAACCTCGGCCCTCGCCCCTGATGAAAGGCAGCGGGGCCTCGAGCCCAACAGTATGGCTCCCACCGGCGCTATCATTTCGGCACGCAGAACATCTCCTACCTTCTTCCCCATCTCATCCGCCTAGTCCTATGCGCCCCACGCTTCCAGTGCTGCTTTTCTGTGCCCTCCTTCTCGCCGCCTGCGAGGAACGAGTAGAAATCACCGTCGCAACGGCCGACAGCACCGTCATCGTCGCCTATGAGGGCACCCTCCCCGACGGCACCGTGTTCGACAGCAACGACCGCGCGCGGCTTCCGCTGCCGAACATGATCCCCGGCTTCCAGACCAACATTGCAGGCATGACCGTCGGCGAGACGAAGACGTTCGAGGTCGCTCCTGAGGAGGGCTACGGCGACCGTCCACCGCCCGGCATTCCGCCTGCCACCGACCTCACGTTCGAGGTGACCCTGCTCGACATCGTCGAGTGATGGACCTCGGGACCACGCTCTACGCCCCCACGCGAGCCGCCTGGCGAGACTGGCTGGCCGCCCACCACGAGAGCGCCTCGGAGATCTGGCTCGTCTCCTACCGGAAGCACACGGGCCAACCCAGCGTCCCCTACAACGACGCCGTGGAGGAAGCGCTCTGCTTCTGCTGGATCGATAGCACACGTAAGGGCATTGACGAGGCGCGCTACGCCCAGCGCTATTCGCCACGGCGATCCGGTAGTCCCTACTCCCAAACCAACAAAGAGCGGCTCGCCCGCCTTGCCAGCCAGGGTCTACTCACGCCGTCTGCCGAGGCCGACCTCGCTGCGAATCGTCCCGAGGCCTACGCGATTCCGGGGGACATCCGCGCCGCCCTTCGGGCACGCGACGGAGCGTGGGCATTCTTCCAGAGCACGTCTCCGTCCTACCAACGCATTCGCGCAGCCTACGTCGACCACGCACGCAAACGACCGGACGCGTTCGAGAAGCGGCTCGCCAACCTGGTCGAGAAGTGCGCGCAGGGCAAGCCGTTCGGCTACGGGATCGACGCGTACTACTGAGCGCACGCGTTCGCATGCGTCAGGCATCCACGCACTCGACGGAGATTACCTAGGGATGTGCTCCTGATCGTCCAGGATGCGCTTGAGGTCCTGGTAAGCCTCGGACCAGGCGGCCTCGCTCTTGAAACCGATGCCCCGCGACGACCAGTCGGCGGTCTCGGCGGGGGTCATATCGGACAGCTCAGCCGACTCCTCCAGGATGCGGAGCGCGTGCAGGCGACCGAGCAGCCGTTTCGTCGTCCACGATTGCAACTCGTCTACAGGCAGAACTGGGACAGGACGTCTCCTCATGGACCGCAGGACTTCGCCAGCTAAGCGTCCACGCGCTCGACGGGCACGAGGTCGTCCATCTCGTCGTCGGTGAAGACGCGGGAGTCGGTGAGGAAGCGCACGCCGAGCGGGATCTCCAGCGAGAAGCTCGACCCGCGACCGGGGCGCACGTCGATGGTGAGCTGCGTGTGCTTCCAGTATTCGAACTGGCTCTTCTCCATGTAGAACGAGCAGCCGTGGATCTCGCCGAGCTTCACGTCGGAGCGGCCGAGGCGGAAGTCGCCGTCGGCGTAGCACATCGGCTGG
>JBCDFO010000082.1:0-14076 GCA_039177895.1 Bacteroidota bacterium | reverse complement strand
CGCGGACAGGCGGAGATCACCGCGAGCGGGCACGGCGCCGTCCTCCGACGAGGGCAGCGCGATGTGCGGGTTGATGGCGCGGAAGCGCTCGTACGGGGAGGAGAGGTCGGCGACGATGCTCCAGTCGAGGCGGTCGGCGTGCGTCTCCAGCGTCGCGAGGAGCGCCGAAAGCGTGGTCGTCGCCCCCGCACGAAGCTGCACCTGCTCTGCTTCGAGCGTCTGCGTCGGGTCGATGAGGTCGTGCTCCGTGGCCCGGAGCGAGCCGTAGGCCTGGAGCACGTAGGCGCGCGAGTGGTTGCCAAAGCTCGACTGGCGCTTGACGCGCTCGAAGCCGTCGGTCACACCCCACATGTAGGCATCGACGACGGACTTGTGGTCGAGCGAGCGCCCGGCCTGCGATTGCATGTAGGCCTGGTAGAGCCGGAAGATGTTACCCGGCCCCGTGTGGTAGGCCGAGATGCCCGGGATCTCGTGGCCGACAGCGTTCACGTAGCCACGCATGAAGACAAAGGCAGGCTCCAGCGTCAGCAGCGGATGGTGCTCCTCCCGCACCTCGACGCGGCCCTCGCCCGCCGGAAGCGTGTAGCGCCGCACGTCGAAACGGCGGAGCACGTCGGGCATCATCTGGTAGCGCGACCGCGCGCCCGCTGGGGACACGAGGCGGTCCTGGTTGAACGTCTCGACGGTGCCGATCTCGGTGGCGAGTAGGCTGAGGCCCAGCTGCTCCGCGAGGCGGATCTCGTACTGGATCGTGCTCAGCTCGCGCTCGCGGGCCTCGCCGACCTGGTTGGCGTAGCCCCAGCGGATCTTGACCTCCTCGCGCGGGATGCCGCGCCGGGTGTACTTCTCCACAAGCCGCCGCGTCTCGGTCCGCCGCAGTTGGTTGATGCGGTCCCAGTTGGCCCAGCCGCGCTCCTCGTAGGTCGTGCGCTCGGACACGAGTTCGTGCACTTCGAGCGTGGCGTTGGTACGGCCGTCGAACACGCGGATCGAGAAGTTGTCGTCTTGCCCCTGGCGCTTCTCGTAGAGGTCGAGCAGCGCGCGGAAGTCGCGGATGGAGCTGGGCAGGCGCGCGAACGAGGAATCAGCGGGGTCGGCGAGGAAGACCTCGGCGGCGACGGCTGGGTACATCCGGTCCGGGTGCTGCGCGAGCCCGCTGAAGGTGTAGGGGCTGTCCGGGTCGAACCCGACGACGGGCAACGGCGCCGCCACGTCAGAGGCTTCGGTGCGCGCCTGGTTGGCGATGGCCGCGGTCAGGTCGAACGAGCCCACGTGGAGCGCGACGGCGCTCATGCCGAGCACGAGGCCCAGCACGACGAGCGTGAGCGGGAGGCGTATGCTCGAACCGGGAGTCGCGCGCGCGGGCGCGTCGGACGAGGAGGCCGGAGACGACGGGTCGGAAGACGGAGGGAGGTCGTGCTGAGGCATCGAGAGTAGATAGGAGAAGGGCAGCCGGTTGGTCGGGGAGAGCCATCCTGCGCAGGAAAGCTACGCGAATCCTCCACGAACAGTGCAGGCAAAATCAATGCCGTGTACCGAAAAAGCAGACCGTCGCAGCACACGCGTTGGCACCGGGCCGATGCGACGGTACCCCATCTCGAAACGTTCCAACAGGGAGCAAACGCCGCCCCAGGGCACATCCGTGTGCAGCGTATCCGTGTGTGGAGCGTCCCGGACTGCACTCCGGGCTAGGCGACGGGCTCTGCCGCCCGCTCGACGAGGTGCCGGAAGAGTGGAAGGCCATCCGCGCCCATGCGCTCTGGGTGATACTGCACGCCCAACAGCCGCCCGTCGGCGCTCTCGATGGCCTCGATGACGCCGTCGGGCGCGTGGCCTGTCGCGGCGAGCCCGTCGCCGACCGTGGCGAGGGCCTGCAGGTGGCGGGTGTTGACGGTCAGCGTGGGGCCGAGGAGCGCGGCCATCCTGGAGTCAGGCGTGTGCGTGATCGCGTGCGTCGTGCCGCCACGCTTCGTGCTGTGGGCATCCGTTCCGGGCTGCTGCCGCTGTACGTCGGCGTAGATCGTCCCGCCTTGGAGCGCGTTGAGGAGTTGCATCCCGTAGCAGATCCCCAGCACCGGCTTGTCGCTATCGAGGAAGCGCGCCAGCAGCTCGCGGTCGGCCGTCCACCGGATCGGGTGCGTCGGGTCGATGTCGGGGGGGAGCGTCGGGTGCGCGCCGTCCGTCACGAGGCCTTCGGCGACGGCGGGCCCGCCCGTGACGACGAGGCCGTCGAGGCGCGCGGTTAGGGCCTCGGCCATGGCTTCCACGTCGCGGCCCATCGGGACGAGCACGGGCAGCCCGCCTGCAGCCTCGACGGCGCGGACGTAGGCGAGGTCGAGACGCTGCTCGCCCTCGTTGAGCGACGTAGTGATGCCAATGAGCGGGCGCATGCAGGAAGGCAGTGTAGGTCAAACGAGGACAACGGGGGCGCGAAAGCTAGCGCTGGAAGCGCTGACAGATGAAATCAACGTAATGGAAGCGGTTGCCGCGACACGATGCGGGATCAGTCGGGGAGAGGGCCCCGGTTTCAGCGCCACGGCTCGGGGTGCCCCGCGCGTCTACCGAGCCCTTGTTCCACCTTCGGTGTTTGTATGAACACGATCCAGCACACCCTCACCCAGCTCCTCCTCGACGTCTCCGAGCGGACCCGCCGGTTCCGCCTCGCAGGTCTCCCCACCGTCTTCGCCATGCTGCCCGAGCAGACGTACGACGCGCAGACGCACGACCCGGTCCCGGAAGCCGCCGCATGAGCGAGTACGATCCCGATCCCGCTTCCACGGCGGGCGCGTAGCTTGGACCTTGCTCGTCCACCCGCCACGCGCCCGTCATGGCTGCTCCCATCCGCCCGCTCCACCTCTACGCGCTCGACGCCGAACTCGAAGCGCTCGAAACCGAACTCCTTGACGCGGGCGGTGAGGTGGACGACGAGACCGAAGCACGGCACAACGCGCTCCTCGATGCCCGCGACGACAAGATCGAGGCCTACATCGCGGTGATCCGTCGGCTGGAGACCTCGGCCGACGCCGTCGAAGCGGAGCGCAAGCGGCTGCAGGACGCCGAGCGGGCGCTCAAGCGCTCCGCGCAGCGTATGAAAGACCGCCTCCTCGACTCGATGCAGCGGCGTGGCGAGACACAGCAGCAGACCCGCCTCGGCACCGTGCGCGTCCAGCAGGCCTCGCGCCGGGCCGTCGAGCTCCGCGTCGAGGCCGAGGACCTGCCGCCGCGCTTTCTGAAGGTGCGCCCGCCCGAGGCCGACCTCACCGCGCTGCGTGACGCCCTCAGTGAAGGCGACGAGGAAGCGGCTGGCCTTGCCGAACTGTCCCCCGCGACGAGCTACGTGCGGATTTACTGAGGGGCTGTCAGCGGTCGGCTATCGGCTGTCAGCTATCCGTGTCCATGTTTGCTCGTTCGGCAGTTTAGCCGAAAGCTGATAGCTGAGAGCCGATAGCTCACCGAACCTCCTCCATCACGTCCGTCTGGAGCGTGTAGGCCGGAATCGCGCGCTCGATGCCCTTGAGCTGGTAGGCCTCCTCGCCGGAGTAGGGGAAGGCGTCCTTCGTGAGCGCGTAGACGGGGAACGAGACGAGCGCCTGGCCGGGCGTGCACGCGCCTTCGAGGCGGGCGGCGAGGTTGACGCCCTGCCCGATGGCGGTGTACTCCACGAGGTCGTCCGAGCCGAAGTTGCCGACCATGACCTCAGCCTGGTTGACGCCCACGCGGAGGTCGAGCGTGTGGGGAAGGCCCTCGTCGGCCCAGGTGGCGCGGAGGGCGCGGAAGCGGTGCTGCATCGCGGCGGCGCAGCGGACGGCCTGCCGCGCTTGCTCGTCGGGCGGCATCTGGTCGGCGGCCCCAAAGAGCGCCATGATGCCGTCGCCCATGAACTTGTCGAGCGTGCCGCCGTGGCCCTCGATGAGCGCGACCATCTCGGTCAGGTAGTCGTTCAGGAGCCGCGTCACGATAGCCGGGTCCGTCACGTCGGAGAAGCGGGTGAAGCCTTTCAGGTCGGAGAAGAGGACGGTCACGCGCTTGCGCTCGTTGGCGACGGCCACGTCGTCGTCGGCGGTGAGGATGCGGTCGACGACCTTCTTGGAGAAGAACTTCCGCAGCCGCGAGCCGCGCACGATCTCGGCGAGCTGCTCGCGCACGCGCTCCTCCAGCCGCTCGTTGAGGACGCGCAACTCGCCCGCCTGGCCTTCGATGACCGACTTCTGTTCCTCCACGCGCGACTTCTCCTCGGCCAACTCGCGGGTGCGCTCGGTCACGACCTGCTCCAGGTGCTCGGCGCGGCGGCGGAGCTGCTGCGTGCGGAGGGAGAAGCCGCCGTACATCGCGCCCATGAGCGCGAGACCGCAGAGGCCGAGAAACCACGTCGTCTGGTAGAAGAACGGCTCCAGCGTGAGCGTGACGCGGGCCTCGGCCTCGTTCCAGACGCCGTCGTTGTTGGCGGCCTGCACGCGGAACGTGTACGTGCCGGGGCGGAGGTCGGTGTAGAACGCCTGCCGCCGGGCGATAGGCTCGCTCCACGCGTCGTCACGACCGTCGAGGCGGTAGCGGAAGCGCACCGCGTCGGGTGCGAAGAAGGAGAGCGCGGCGTAGTCGAACTCGAATTCGCGGCGGCCGGGCGGCAGCGTGAGCGAGCCATCGCGCGCGGCGCCGAGCGACTGGGCCTCGCCGTCGATGAGGATGCGGTAGACCACGACCAGCGGTGCGACCGTGTTGGACGGGATCGCCAGCGGGTCGAAGGCCACGACGCCGTCGATGGTGGGGAACCACAGCGTCCCGTCGCTGGCGCGGAGCGCGGCCGGTCCGACGCCGCCGGTGCCTTCCGCGGCCCGCGCGCCGTCCTCTGTCCCGAGCACGACGGGGTCGAGGAAGACGCCGCTGCTGGACGCGTCGACGGCCTCGCGGTGCAGGCGATAGAGGCCCCGGTCGGAGTTGAGCCAGAGCGCCCCGTTTCCGTCTTCGAGTAGGCTGAGCACCCCGTCTGAGGGCAGGCCGTCCTCTGTCGCAACCGTGGTGAACGCGCCGTCGCGGAAGCGGCTGAGGCCGCCGCTGAGCGTGCCGATCCAGAGCGTTCCGTCCGACGCCGCGAGGATGGACAGCACGATGTCATGCGCTAGGCCGTCCTCTGTGGTATAAGTTCGAGTGACCTGTCCGTCTTCAATCCGGCTGAGGCCACCGTCGTACGTGCCGACCCAGAGCGCCCCAGCTTCGTCCTCGGCGAAGGCGATCACGACATCGCTGCCCAGGCCGTCATCCTCCGTGAGAACAGCGGGGAGGAGGCGACCGCCGCGCACCTGGGCGAGTCCACGGTCGGTGCCCACCCAGAGCGTGCCGTCGCTCGTCTCGAAGAGCGCGAGCACGTAGGGGTCGGGGAGGCCGTCCTCGACGCCGAAGGGCACACAACGCCAGGCGTCGCCAGGCAGGCAGCGCGCGAGGCCGTCGCCGTTGGTCCCGACCCAGAGCGCGCCGTCTCGAGTCTCCAAGACTGCGTTCACAAAGTCGCTCGGCAGTCCCGCCGGACCGTCTGCGCGCAGCGTCTCCACCACGCGTCCGTTCTCGATCCGGCTCACGCCGCCGCCGTCGGTGCCGACCCACACGCGGCCGTTTTGCCCCTCGGCAATGGAATAGGCGACTTTCGCCGCGAGGCCCTCGGGCTGACCGAACGGGGTCAGCTTCGTGTCGCGGAGGTGTGCGACGCCCTGCCCGTAGACGCCGACCCACAGGCCGCCCTCGTGGTCGAGCAGCAGCGCCGAGACCGAGGGTGCAGCCTCGCCGAGGATCGCGGGGAGGGACTCGATCTCGCCACCGTAGAGCCGATGCAGGCCGCGCCCGTCGGTGCCGATCCAGAGCGCACCGTTCGGATCGACCGTCAGCGCGGTAACGACGTCGCCTACGAAGTCAGGGTGGGCGCGCACGCGGTCGTTCGAGAGCGACAGATGCGCGAGGCCGTCGAGGCCGCCGACCCACAGCCGGTCCTCGTGATCGCGGGCCAAGGCGAGGATGGGGCTCGCCAGAACGCCCCCGTGTCCGGCGTAGGAGGTGATGGTGGTGCCATCGAAGCGAGCCAGGCCCGCCGCCGTGCCTACCCAGACGCCGTCACCGTCCGGCAGCAGCACGCCCGCGTACGGATCCGGCAGGCCCTCCGTCACGCAGACGAAGGTGGGCGTGGACATGAGCGCGCTGGCGCAGAGGCCGGCATCGGTCCCGACCCAGAGCTGCGCCTCGGTGGCAGCGACGGCGTAGACGACACCCTGAGGGAGGCCGTGCGTGGTGTCGAACGCGGCCACGGCGCCGTCGGGGGTGACGCGGGCGAGGCCGGTGGCGGTGCCGACCCAGAGCGCGCCGTCGGCCGTAGCAGCGAGCGCGTTGAGGTTGTTGGAGCCGAGCGCGGGGTGCGAGCGCGTGGTGAAGGCGTCGAAGCCGGTGCCGTCGAAGCGGCCGAGGCCCTGCTGCGTGGCGGCCCAGAGAAAGCCATCGGGCGTCTGCGCGAACGCGTCCACGAAGCTCTGCGGGAGGCCGTCGTCGCCCGTCCAGCGCGTTGCGCGGTACTGCGACGGGCGCTTCGCTGGGGCGAGCGTGTTCGTGGACGGGCCCTCGTTGGCAGCGGGGGTGCCGACGGGAGCCCCGTCCTGCGCGAGGCCTGACTGACCCAGCGTGGCAGGGCCCGCCAAGCTGAGCAACAGCGCGGCGAGGAGGGGGTGGAACTGGAGCAGGGACGACACGGCAGGGGGGCAAGGCGGACAGGCCTTCACTCTGTCGTCAAGGACGGTGCCGGGTGGCTTGCTGGCAAGCGCCGCGCCCCCCGGATGCACATGAGCCCCTCAGCGAATGGGGAAAGTACCGGAGACATTTCGAAAGGAGGCGATGCTGCTGCCCAGAGGGCAAGCGCAAGACGATATCGAGCGTTTTCAAAGCGAGACTCGTCATGGAGGGCGTTCCAAACGGGTGGCGTGATCGGGAAAGCGCCCGGCCTACGAGACTCCATGGCACGACGCGGCACGAGTAGGCCGAGGGCTTGCGGCATGGAGACATCCCAACCTGCTCCAGGGCAACCCTACCACGTTCTTCTACTCCCCATCCATGCGACTCCCCCGCATCCTCTCCCTCGCACTCCTCGGCGGCTTCGTCGGGTTTGTGGGTTGTGACATGGCTAGCGTCCAACCGGACGCCGAGCAACTCGTCGCCGCCAGCGACTCCAAGCTCCGTCACTGGAGCCTCCTCGACCGCACCGATGCTTCTGGTCGGTCGGACGTGCTCAAAGCCTTCTCCAGTGCGGGTGCCGACTCCATTGGCGTCGTCGTGACGTTCGAGGAGGGCACCGACGAGCACTTCGCCGATGCGAACCTCGAGGTCGTCTTCTCGACGCTCGGCATTCGCAGCCGCAAGTACTTCCGCGACGGGCTCGAAGGCGTCTCGGTGGTCGCTCCGAAAGATCACCTCGAGGAACTGGTTGAGCAGGTCGGCCGCAAGGACTTCGTCGAGCACATCGAGCCCGACACGCCCCTCGCGTTCCGCTACGAACAGGCACGCGTTGACCTCGACGACGACAACGGTCAGGTGACCCCGTGGCAGGTCTACACCGCCAACGCCCACGAAGGCCCTGCGAAGGCGGGCGACGGCCGCGGCGAGGTAGACCTCGACCTCTTCATCATCGACACGTACGTGGAACCCAGCCCGGACCTCAACCTTGTCTCCTCGGTGCGCATCCACGATGCGGCGGAGACCTACGACGGCACGCACGGGACGCACATCGCCGGGATCGCAGCGGCGCGCGACAACGACTTCGGCATCGTAGGTGTCGCACCGGGCGCGCGCATCCACTCGCTCGACGTGATGCGGCCCGAGGGCTACGCCTACATGTCCGACCTGATCGCGGCCGTGGAGCACGTGATGGCGTACAAGGAGGCGCACCCGAACCGCCCGATCGTGGTCAACATGAGCGTCGGCGCGCGGCTCGACACGGACGAATACAACGCCCTGGATGAGGCTGTCGAGAAGGCCATCGACATGGGCGTCACGTTCGTCGTCGCGGCGGGCAACGACGGCATCGACGCCCGCTTCCAGTCGCCGGCGCACGTCAAGGGCGCGATCACCGTCGGCTCGGCGAGTGGCCTCGGCAAGTTCTCCCGCTTCTCCAACCATGGCTCGCTCATCGACATCGTCGCGGTCGGGGAGGACATCGTTTCCACGGCGGGCGGGGACTACTTCGCCCAGCTCTCGGGCAGCTCGCAGTCCACGCCGTCCGTCACGGGCGCCGCGCTGACGCACCTCTGGCAGCATCCAGGCGCGTCGCCGCAAGAAGTCCGCGACGCGCTCGTGCGCAACGCCCACAACTCGGTCTGGCGCTGGGGCCTGCCCTCCAACACGACCCGCAAGGGCGTCAACATCCCGAAAGCCTCCTCTGGCGGAGGCGATGACCGGCACGACCGCGATGACGATGACGACGACGATGATGACAACGACTGACTCCCATCGAAGCGCCTGCGTTTAGGCGAGCGGGGTCAGGCACAGCAGCCTGGCCCCGTTTTTGTTGCTCCGGTGTTTCGCGGACGCCCCGTTCGACACCAACACCGCTGACATTGACGCTGCTTCTCCTCACGGACCTCCACCTCTTCGCCGACCCGGACGGGACGCTGATGGGCTGGCCGACCGCGGCCTCCTTCGAGGACGTACTGGCCTCGGCGCTCGCGGACCACAAGCCGGACGCGATCCTGCTCACGGGCGATGTCACGCAGGACGGCGGCGCCGCCGCCTACGCCCGGCTCGCGATGCGGCTGCGCGTGGCAGGGTGCCCGTGCCTCTGGCTGCCCGGCAACCACGACGCCCCGGCAACGATGGCGGCGGCCTTCGAGCCGTTCCCGTGGATGCGGCGCAGCGTCCTCGACCTGCCTCCGGCGCCCAACGCGCAGTGGCGGGTCATCGCGCTGGACACGAGCACGCCCGACGGCGACCACGGCGTCCTCCCCGCGACCGAACTGCAGCGCTTCGACGCGGCGCTCCGGGCGGCGCCCGACCGCCCGACGCTCGTCGCGCTCCACCACCAGCCGCTTCCCGTCGGCGCGGCCTGGCTCGACGCCATCGGCTTGCACGATGCCGAGGCGTTCTGGCGCGTCGTGGACCGCCATCCGCAGGTGCGCGGCGTCGTCTTCGGGCACACGCACCAGGCGTTCGACGCGACCCGCGACGGGCCCCACGGTCTGGTGCGCGTGCTCGGCACGCCCGCGACGTGCTTTCAGTTCGCCGTCGGCACGCTCGACTTCGGCCTCGACGCCCGCGACCCTGGCTATCGCGTCCTCGACCTCGGCCCGGACGGGGCGTTCACCACGGCCGTCCATCGCGTCGCCGTCGAGGCGTGTTGTGCTCCCACCGCCGCTGGCTACAGCGCTCACTGATCCCGCGCATGCACGAGTTTACCCCCATCGACCTCAGCGACTTTGATCTGGAGGCCTACGACGAGGCCGCCGCCGACCCGTCTGCGCTGGACGCTGCCGCGCTGGATGAGGCCGCTGAAGCACAGGCGCGGCGCCGCCGCGAGGACGATGCCGCGCTCCTCACCACCACAGATCTCCGTCGGCTCCTCGACGTGGTCTCGCAGCTCAACGCCGTCGGCGATCCGGCCGCGCTGCTGACCTCGATCATCGAGACGGCCGCCGACCTCCTCGACTGCGCCGCTGCGTCGCTGCTGCTCTACGACGAAACGACCGACCGGCTGCGGTTCGTCGCGGCGACGGGCTCGGACACCGAGACGCTGGCTGCGATCCCGGTGCCGCTCTACGGCAGCATCGCGGGCACGATCTTCCGCGAGGGCGTCACCGTCAACATCCCCAGCGCCCAGAACGACCTTCGCCACTACGACGAGGTCGGTAAGAAGGTCGATTTCGAGACGCAGTCGCTCCTCGGCGTCCCGATGCACATTGAGGGCCGCGTGGTGGGCGTGCTCGAAGCCCTCAACAAGCACGACGGACCGACCGGGGCCGACGACCCCGAGGGCAGCGCGGGCTCGCGCAACTTCGACCGCCGCGACGAGCACCTGCTCGGCCTCCTCGCCGACCAGATGGCCGTGACGCTGCGCAACGTCCGGCAGCAGGAGGCCGTCCGCGACGCCTACGAGCGCCTCGCGCAGATCGAGGCCACGAAGAGCAACTTCCTCACGCTCACCTCGCACGAACTGCGCACGCCGCTCGCCACGATCCGCGGCTTCGCGGAAATCCTCCAGGACGAAGCCGAGAACGACCACGTCCGCGATTTCGCCGCGCTCATCCGCGAGTCGATCGACCGCATGGCCAAGGTGGTGGACGTGATGGGTGAGCTGAGCGAGCTCCGGATGGGCCGCACCAGGCTCTCTCCTGAGCCGCGGGATCTCGCGGACGTGCTGGAGAGGGCCCGTCAGGCTGTCGGAGCCCATGCGGAGGCGAAGCGGGTGCAGGTACGCATCGAGCCCCCAGCGCAGGGGTTCACGGTGTGTGCCCACGCCGCGCGCCTTGACATGGCGCTGCTGCACCTGATGACGAACGCGGTCACGTTCACGCCGGAGGGCGGCGGCGTGACGCTCCGCGCCCATGAACACGATGGCGGGGTCGTGATCCAGATCGAAGACACCGGCTGCGGGCTTGCGCCCGAGCACCGGGAGGCCATCTTCCGGGAGTACTTCCAGGTCGAGAACGCGCTCACGCGTTCGCACGGTGGCCTCGGGCTCGGTCTGACCGTCGTGCGCGGCATCGCCGAACTGCACGGCGGACGGGTGTGGGCTGAGAGCCCCGGCGAAGGGCGCGGCAGCGTATTCTCGCTGTGGCTGCCGGGTACGCTGGGCGGCCGCGCGTAGACCAGAGCGCGGCAGGCCGGACCGTACCTTCGCGTTTTCCTCGCCGACGCTCCTTCCATGCTGCTCGTTCGTCTCGTCTGCCTCCTCGTCGTGCTCGGCGTGGGGGCGCTCCCGGTCACCGCGCAAGACGCGCCGCGCAACACCTCCGGTGGCCCGCTCGACCCACGCCAGGCGGCGTACGACGTCACCTACTACGACCTCGATCTCGCTATCGACCCGGCAGCGGAGGCCATCGAGGGTACACTGGCCGTCCACGCCGCCGTCACGGACTCGCTCGACGTGCTCGTGCTCGACCTCGACACGAAGCTGGAGGCGCGCGCGGCGTTTGACCTGGGCGGGGATCTGCTGGCGGCGGAGCCCATCGCGCTCGGGCTGCAGCGCGACGCCGGGCAGGTACTCATCCACCTCGGCCGCACGCTCGTCCCCGGTGATTCGCTTGTGGTGCAGGTCGCCTACGGCGGGCAGCCGCACGTCGCCGAGCGCCCGCCGTGGCAGGGCGGGTTCACGTGGGCGGAGACGGAGGATGGCCAGCCGTGGGTGGCCGTCTCGTGCCAGGGCGAGGGGGCCGATATGTGGTGGCCCGTGAAAGACCACCCGTCCGACGAGCCGGACTCGATGCGCATCGCGCTCACGGTGCCGGAAGGGCTGGTCGCGGCGTCGAACGGACGGCTGCGGCATACCACCGAAACGGAGGCCGAGGGCAACCCGCAGGCCGGTCCCGCCACGCGCACGTTCGAGTGGTTCGTCTCCACGCCGATCAACAACTACACCGTCACCGCCTACGTCGCGCCCTTCCGCGTGCTCTCCGACACCTACGAGAGCGTCACCGGCGAGACGATCCCGATCACGTTCTACGTCCTCCCCGAACGCGCCGCTGACGGGGAGGCCATCCTGCCCTTCTTCAAAGACGACTTGCGCTTCTTTGAGGAGGTGTTCGGCCCGTACCCGTTCCGCGCGGACAAGTACGGCATCGGGCACACGCCCTACCTCGGCATGGAGCACCAGACGATGATCTCCTACGGCTCCACGTTCGAGCCGAACGCGTTCGGCTTCGACTGGCTGCACAACCACGAACTCGCGCACGAGTGGTGGGGCAACCTCGTCACGGCGCGCGACTGGAACGACTTCTGGATCCACGAGGGCTTCGGCACCTACGCGCAGGCGCTCACCGCCGAGCGCCACGGCGGCCTCGACGCGTACCGCCGCTACCTCCTCCAGAGCCGTCGCCTGCTCAACAACCGCCGCCCCGTCGCGCCGCGCGAGAGCCGAACGACGAAGCAGATGTACTTCGCCGACGACGGCGCGTCCGATGGCGACATCTACTACAAGGGCGCGTGGGTCCTGCACACGCTCCGCTGGCTCCTCCGCGAGGAAAGTGTTGATGGCGAGGCGGACGACGTGTTCTTCCGGACGCTGCGCCGCATGGCTTATCCCGACCCAGCAATGGAGGCCGTCACCGACGGCAGCCACACGCGCATCACCGACACCGACGAACTCCTCGCTATAGCCGAGCGCGTGACGGGCCGCGACCTCGACGGCTTCTTCGAAGTCTACCTCCGCCGCGCCGGGCTGCCGCGCCTCCAGACGCAGCGCGTGAGTCGCGGCCGCGACCGGGGCCTAGCGCTCCGCTGGGTCTTGCCGGACGGCCCGCTCCCCGACGGTATGACGTTCGAGGTGCCGGTCGAGGTCGTCGTCAACAGCCAGGCCACCCGCGTCGCGATGCCCGGCGGCGAAGCCTTCCTCCCGATGGGCGGCGAGGTAGAGGCAGAGATCGATCCAAGCATGTGGCTGCTGATGGGAGAGATGATAGAAGGGTAGGCGGTGTAGGACACCTCTGACAGGGCTTCGGCGCAGGCACTACGTCGGAATAGCGATGGGATTACGTCCGAAGACCGGGGCCGCGTTCGTGGCGCGGCTGGGTACGTGGCGAGGTTGTTGTGTATTGATCCCGCACATCCACCAGGCCCGTCCATGTCTCGTCTGCCCGCGCCCTCGCCGCGCCTCAGCGTTATCGCTGCCCTCATGGCTATCGCGCTCGTCGCGAGTGCCTTCGGCGACCCGCCGCGCGCGTTCGTCATCGGGGCGTTCTCAGACGTGACGCCTGGCCAACTGCCCACCGGATGGACGGCCATGCCGCTCGGCAACGTGCCGCCTAGCACCTATGAGACCGTCGAGCAAAACGGCACCACCGTCGTCCGCGCCCGTGCCGATGACTCCGCCTCCGGGCTCGTTCGTGAGATCACCATCAACCCACGCGACTTCCCCGTGCTCGAATGGCGCTGGAAAGCGAACGGCGTCCTGGCGAAGGGCGATGTCCGCAAGAAAAGCGGTGACGACTACCCGGCGCGGATCTACATCACGTTCGACTACGACGCGGCCAACCTCTCGATGGGCGAGCGGCTGAAGCGCCGCGCCGCGCAGGCGCTCACGTCGCAGGAGATCCCGCTGCGCGCGCTCAGCTACATCTGGTCCAACGATGCCCGCTCCGACGATCCCGTCCCAAACCCGTTCACCGACTGGGTGATGATGGTCCCCGTCGAAGGCGGCACGGCAAACGTTGGCACGTGGGTGACCGAGCGGCGCAACATCGTTGAAGACTACCGCCGCGCGTTCGGCGAGGAGCCGCCCGCCATCACCGGCATCGCGATCATGACCGACGCGGACAACACCGGCGAAGCCGTCTCAGCCTACTACGGCGACCTCATCCTCCGCAGCGAGTGACGGGAAGGGCGCAGCGAGTGACGGGAAGGGCGCAGTTCGAACGCGGAAGGACGGGGGAGACGCCTGGGAAAGCGAGACAGGTGCTGGGCTGCGCGGCCGAGACGGCAAATCGAAGTGACAGCGATTGGGCTTGACGCGCCGCTCCCAGCGCCGCACCTTCTCGACCCTCGACCCTCGACCCTCGACCCTCGACCCTCGACCCTCGACCCGCTAGCCTAGCCCGTGCAGCGCGCGCGCGTCCGAAATCAGCGTGCTCAGGTCGTCGGTGGTGCTGGCTTCCGGCGTGCCGAACGGGTCCGAGATCGGCGCGTGCGGGTCTTCGAGGAGGCGCAGCGTCGTCAGGACGCTGTGGGCGAGGACATCCACGTGGTAGCCGCCTTCGAGGGCGCACACGAGGCGGTCGCTGCAGTGGTGGTCGGCGATCTCCATGCACAGCAGCACGAGGTCGGCGAAGCCGCGGATGCTCAGCGCCGTCTCGCCGAGCGGGTCGAGGTGGTGCGCGTCGTAGCCCGCTGACACGAACACCAGGT
>JBCDFO010000081.1:0-14125 GCA_039177895.1 Bacteroidota bacterium | reverse complement strand
GGCCTACGACCTGATCCGCTCGCTCAACCCCAAGCCCGGCGAGGGCGAGTTCTCGGCGCAGATCAACTACATCACGCCCGACTTCACCGTGAAGGAGGTCGACGGCGAGTTCATCATCACGCTCAACGGCCGCAACGCGCCCGAACTCCGCGTCAACCGGCACTACCGGCAGATGTGGAACCAGATGTCGGTCGATAAGAAGAAGGGCCGCCTCGCTGAGGCGAAGAACGGGCGCAACGGACGCCGCCGCAACGGGCGCTCCAACGAGACGCGCACGTTCCTCAAGAGCCGTCTCGAGTCGGCACGCTGGTTCATCAACTCGATCAACCAGCGGCGGCAGACCATGCTCAAGGTGATGCACGCCATCGTGGAGATCCAGGAGGACTTCTTCCGCATGGGCGAAGGCCACCTCAAGCCGATGATCCTCAAAGACGTCGCCGAGATCATCGAGATGGACATCTCGACGGTGAGCCGCGTCGTCAACGGGAAGTACGTCCAGACCGAGTGGGGCGTCTACGAGCTGAAGCACTTCTTCTCGGAAGGCCTTACGACCGACAGCGGCGAGGAGGTCTCGAACAAAGAGGTGAAGGCGATCATTGAGCAGATCATCGCCGAGGAGGACAAGCGCAAGCCGCTCTCCGACCAGAAGATCGCCGACGCGCTCTCGGAGAAGGGCTTCAACATCGCGCGGCGCACCGTGACGAAGTACCGCGAGCAGCTCAACATCCCCGTCGCCCGCCTCCGCAAGCAGATCGTGCTGGCCTAGCGACCTCGTTACGCCGATAGGGGCTTCGTAGCTTGGCGCATTCCCCTCGCGCACGAACTGCTACGAAGCCATGCCCATCGCGATTCTCGGAACCGGCAGCGTCGGATCGGCCCTCGGCATAGCCTTCGCCAACGTTGGCCACGCCATTGTCTACGGCTCCCGCACGCCCGATGCCGACGAGGTGCAGCAGCTCGTTGCACGCACGGCGAACGGGGCTGCCACCACGCATGCTGCGGCCGTCGCGGACGCCGATGTGGTCGTGCTTGCGACGCCGTGGGAGGCGACCGAAGCGCTCGTGCGGAGCCTCGATCTCGCAGGCAAGGTGGTGCTCGACGCGACGAACCCGCTTTCGTGGCCCGACCTGGGGCTCGTCTTAGAGACGTCTGCAGGCGAAGTCGTCCAGGAGGCTGCTCCCGAGGCCCACGTGGTGAAGGCGTTCAGCACGGTCGGGGCCAACATCATGGCGGATGCCACCTTCGCCGGCGACGTGCGCCCCGCCATGTTCGTCGCGGGCGATGATGCAGACGCCAAGGCCGTGGCCATCGAATTGAGTGAGGCGCTGGGGTTCGAGGGCATAGACGCAGGCCCGATCAGCCGGTCCCGGGCGCTGGAGCAGATGGCAGTGCTATGGATTCACACCGCTGTGCACGGGGGTCGCGAGATGGCGCTCGGTCTCCTCCGGCGCTGAACTGCCCGGGCGAGTCCGTACAGGGTGCGGAGATGGTCAGAGACCTCGGGTGCGGGGTAAAAGAAGTAGCCCTTCTCCTCACGCACTTCTTTGCTCATGCTCCGCCTCGGCGTACTCCTTTCCCTGCTTGTTGCCATTCCTGCCACTGCCCAGTCCCCGTTTTGGGCGGAGGCCTCGCGTTCCGAAGCCCCCCTCCGCGCCGATGTCTCCGAGTACCGAGTAGTCCAGTTCGACCTCGACGAGATGCGGGAGGCGCTCACATCGCAGGTGACCGAGCAGAGAGGGATGGCGCTGCGCGTGCCGTTGCCGGAGGGCGGCGCGTTGAGCGTCGCGGTGGTGGAGGCGCCGGTGTTCGCGCCTGGGCTGCAGGCGCGCTACCCGCGCATCCGCACCTACATCGCCCAGGGTGCCGCCAGCGGTCGGCTGACGATGACTCCGCGGGGCCTGTCCGGTCTGCTCTACGACGCGGCGGGAGCCCTCGTCATCGACCCGCTCGGGCCGCCCGACGCCGTGGACGCCACGTATCACGCTGTCTACCGTGCCTCGGCGCTCGATATCTCCGACGCGGTCCGCGCGTCGCTCAAGCACGACATGGTTGAGTTCGACACCGACCGGCCCGCCGTGGCGGCGCGGCGTGCGGCTCCGATTGGGGAGAGCCTCCGCACGTATCGGCTCGCCGTCACCACCTCGGGCGAATACACGCAGAGCCGCGGCGGAACCGTTGAGGGAGCCCTCGCGGCGCTCGCGGTGAGCGTCAGCCGCGTCAACGTCTTCTTCGAGCGCGACCTCGCCGTGCGCTTCGAACTGGTCGAGAACAACGACCAACTCATCTTCCTGGACCCGGACACCGATCCGTTCTCGCCAGCGAACCCGGACCTGCTCATCCCGATTCAGATTACCATCGACGACATCATCGGGGATGAGAACTACGATGTCGGGCACCTCATCACCTTTGACGAGGGTGGGGGGCTCGCAGGCCTCGGGGTCGCCTGTTTGACGGGCCTGAAAGCGCTGGCCTTCTCCAGCGTACGACTCGAAACGACGCCCTTCGACCTCCTGGTTTTCCCGCATGAGCTAGGGCACCAACTGGGCGCGCCCCACGCGTTTACGCAGCCTATTCCGGACTTCGAGCCGGATCCTTCGGGCGTGGAGCCAGGGCCCGGCTACACGATGATGTCGTACCCCCACTTCGCCCTCTACCGGCCCGCGGACGAACGCATCGGCTACCACTTCCATGGGGTCTCCATCGACCAAATGAACGCGTATGTGCGCTTCGGGGAGGGCGTCTGCGGCACGGACACGCCGACCGGCAACGACCTCCCGGTGGTGATTGCTGAGGAGACCCTCGCGGTCCCACCTGGCGCCTTCGTGACGCTCGACGGCGCTGCCACCGATGCCTCGGGGACTCCGCTCACCTATGCCTGGGAGCAGGTCGATTTCTACGGCGATGGCACGGGGGCGGTCCCGCTCGTCCGCGCACTCGACCCGAGCCCAGTCTCGGCGCGGACGATTCCGGATCTTCCCCGCTTTCTCGACGGGCGCCCCTACCAGGATGAGGCCCCGCTCGAACCCGGGGTGACCTACACGTTCCAGGTCACCGTCCGCGACAACGCTACCGGAAGTGGGGCCCAGGCCGCCGCCCAGACCCGCGTGAGCGTGGGCGATTCGGAGGACCTCTTCGAGATCACCTCGATCCCGGAAGACGCCGTCTACCAGACCGGCGATGCCGTCGAGGTCACGTGGAACGTGGCGGGCTCGAACAGCGACGAGATCGGCGCGCTGACGGTGGATGTCCTCGTGTCCACGGACAACGGCGAGACGTGGACACCGGTGGCTTCGGCGGTCCCCAACGACGGCTCCGAAACCGTGACGATGCCGACGACGCCTACCACGGAAGGCCGTCTGATGGTGCGCGCCACCGAGGCGCCGTTCTTCACCGTAGCGGCCGAGCCATTCGAGCTCAGCAGCGTCGTGTCCGTGGCGGACGACGCTACGCCGGATGCAGTGACGGTCTCGTCCGCGTGGCCGAACCCGGCCTCCGATCAGGTCCGCGTGCAGGTCCGTCTCGCCACCCCATCGCCGCTCCGGGCCACCGTGTACGATGCCCTCGGCCGCGCCGTGGCCGTCGTGGATGAGCGGGGCGCAGCGGGCACGGTCACGCTGCCGTTCGAGGTGGGCACGCTCGCCGCTGGGGTCTACGTGCTCCGCGTCGAGGGCGCGAGCTTCGTTGAGACGCGCCGCTTCGTGGTGGCGCGCTAGGAACCGGCGGCCTCGCGCGCCAGCGTGGCGACCTCGGCGTCCATCTCCGCGACGAGGTCCTTCAGGCTTTGCTTGTAGGCCACCAACTGCCCGTGCAGGTCGGCGTCTGCCGTGGCGAGGATCTGCACGGCGAGGAGCGCAGCGTTTTTCGCCTGCCCGATGGCTACGGTCGCGACGGGCACGCCGCCGGGCATCTGCACGATGGAGAGCAGCGAGTCGATGCCCTTCAGGTGGCGCGTCGGGACGGGCACGCCGATTACGGGGAGCGTCGTCTCGGCGGCGATCATGCCAGGGAGGTGCGCCGCGCCGCCCGCGCCCGCGATGACGACGCGCAGGCCGCGTTCGTGCGCCGTCCGGGCATAGTCCGCCATCGCGCCGGGTGTGCGGTGCGCCGACAGCACGCGTGCCTCGAAGGGGACCTCGAACTCGGCGAGCACGGTGGCGGCGGCCTCCATCGTGGGCCAGTCCGACTGGCTGCCCATGGCGATGCCGACGAGGGGGGAGGAAGACATGGAAGGCGAGCGAGGTGGGTGGACGGGAGGAAAAACTACGCTACCTTCCCACCCATGCCGTTGCGGGACGGCGCTTCGATCTGGATACCCCTGACCTCCGACCGTGATGGCTGCTCGGATGCGCCCCCGCCTCGACGTGGTGCTGCCACGCCCGCCTGCCGACCTGCTCACGCAGCTCCGCTTCAACCTCGCCGACCCGCAGAGCGCCTGCGTGGGACGTGTCGTGGGACGGCACGTCCAGCTATTCATGCGCGACGACCTGCGCCACACCTGGTCGCCCTTCCTCGATGCGGAGGTAGAGCAGCACCCGGACGGCGCGCGTATCCGCGGGAAGTTCGGCCCCCACCCGAGCGTGTGGACGTTCTTTGTGCTGTGCTACGCGGTGAGTGCACTCGTGGCAGCAACAGGGCTCATCCTGGGCGGGGTGCAGTGGTCGCTCGGCATGGACGCGTGGGGCTTGGTCCTGGTACCGATCTGCGCGCTGGTCGCGGGCGGGACATACCTCCTCGCGCTCACGGGCCAGCGCATCGGGGCGGAGCAAGTGGACGAACTTGAGCAGTTCGTCGAGGCCTCCGCCACGGACGCAGCGTTCCTCACCTGAGGAACGACGCGGCCGAGACATATTCGGGCACGACCTGAGGTGCCGGTGCGACCGCAGGGACACCCAGCGCGAGCGCAAGGGCACGCACGACCACCGCTTCGGCATCGGTCACGACGCCGTCGTAGGCGATGCACTGCTGCGCCGCCTCCATCACCAGACCACGCGTTGCCAAGGGAGCAGCCCGGAGCAGGTCGAGCGCCGTGTCCACGGCCGACCACGCCGGACGGTCGGGCAGTTCTGCAGGAAACGAATTCGGATGGCTTGCGCGGGCCCGGCGGTAGGCGGCCTGGGCCTGGTCCGAGCGCGCGTGTCCGTGGTGCGCCGCCCACGCGAGCACGGTGCCACCCGCCCGCCGCTGCTGCGTCGCTGGGAGCGAGCGGCTCGGCTGGGAACCGGGAGTCGTGCCGTAGCGGAGCACCTGCAGGATCGCATACTCCACCGGCGAGACGACCTGGTCGAGCCGCATCACGGCGAGGGCAGTGCGGGTGAGCAGGGCCTGCGCGGCAAGCGGAAGCTGCTGCACAGACGGCATCGCGATTTCGGCCAGGGCGAGCCGCTCCGCCCCCGAGCAGTGCCGTACCTGAGGCAGCAGCCCAACGACCTGCGCTACAAAGTCAGGCCCCGGCAGACTATCGGGTAGGTGAGAACGGATCGTCGCCAGTGCTTCGTTGTCGTCCCCGTGTTCGGGCAGCAGCGTGGCCAGAAGCAGCGCGGGGGCGCGGTAAAGGTCGCGGGCCTGGGCTCGCACCGCGGCTGGAATCGTGTCGAGCAGAAGCGCGGCAGCGATAAGCCCTTCGACGATCTCGGGACGCGGCGCAGGCGGCGCTTCCACCGGGGCGCCATACGCCGATGTCTCATAGGGGGAGCGGAGCAGGCTTGCCACAGAGACGTGCTCCACGACGCCGTCGAAGTCGGCCTCGACGCGGCGGAGGCGCTCGGCGATGGGCGGATGCGGACCGAGCCACCGAAACAGCACGGGCTCCGTATCCGGGCGCGTGAAAAAGAATGCCCCGATGGCTCGACCGCGCGGCAGGCCCGCGTGGCCCCGTGTCACGCTGCCCTCGATGGAACGCAGCACGGCTGCGAGTCCTGCCGGGTACCGCGTGAGCGCGATGGCAAGCGCATCGGCCCGAAATGCGCGTTGCCGTGCGGCGGCGTGCGCCAGCAGCGGGGCTAGCGCGAGCCCGAGCAGCGGTACGAGTGCCAGGCCAGCGAGCACGACCGCGATGCTGAGGGCCCACACGAACGCGTAGAACAGCGGCAGGAGCAGCGTCACGCCTACGAGCATCAGCGCATACAACCCGTCCGAGAGCCCGGTGGAGGCAGACTCGCGGGGACGGTCGCCTGCGTCTGGGCTCGCGGGACGAGGCGTGACGAGGGCTCGGAGCCCGGCGGCGAGGGCGTCGCGCCCGGCCTCCAGCGTGAGCGCGCTCAGCAGGGCCGCCGTGCGACGATGAAGCCGCGCATCCCCTGAGGCCAGCAGGCCGATCTGGTGCGCCGCGAGCGCCTGCATCGCGTCCCGGTCGAGGCCCTGCACGGCGGCGGCGGTGAAGGCGACGGCCCCGTGGTCGAGGGTGCCGAGCGCGACGGCGTTCACCCCGAGCCCGCGGTCGAAGACGTAGAGCGACGGGACGGGCACGCACGCTGCCACGGCCACCTCCTCTGCCACGTTGCGGAGCTGCCGCTCGTCCGCGCGGTCGGCGCGGAGCGGTCGCGCGCCCAGCGTGTCGAGCAGCGCGGCCGGGTCGTCGTAGCGGCGGTACGTCCGCACACCGCTGACAGCCATCAGCACGAGGAGCCCGAGGCCGAAGCTCCCGGCGAGCATCGGGGATGGCGCTTCGCCCAGGACCGCGTGGGCCCCGAGCACCATGAAGGTGGCATACGCCCCGATCAGGAAGACGGTCGCCCCCAGAAAAAGGACAAACAGGACGGCGCTTTGCCGCGCCGCCTCGCGCTGCGCCTGCGCGAAGTCGGTCCGAAACCGACGTGGCGCGTGCCGTCGGGCGCGGGACGCCACGCCTAGGCCGTGAGCGAGACCGCCGGGGCCTCGGCCATTTCCGCGCGCTCCAGGTGCAGCAGCGCCGCTGTCTCGAACCCGGCCGCGCGGGCCACGAACACGTTCGGGACGACCTCGCAGTCGGTGTTGTAGCGCGTCACGGCGTCGTTGTAGTGCTGCCGCGCGAAGGCGATGCGGTTCTCGGTCGAGGTCAGTTCCTCGCGGAGGTCGCGCATCTGCTGGTCGGCTTCGAGCTGGGGGTACGCCTCCGACACCGCGAGCAGGCGTCCGAGCGCGCTGCCGAGCGACGACTCGGCCTGCTGGAGCGCGGCCATGGGGCCCGCCTGGCCGGGTTGCTTGGTCGCGGCGGCCTCGGCCTGGACGGCGGCGGCGCGGGCGCGGATCACCGCTTCGAGCGTCGCGCGCTCGTGAGCGAGGTAGCCGCGCACAGTCTCCACGAGCATCGGCACGAGGTCGTGGCGGCGGCGGAGCTGCACGTCGATCTGGGCGAAGGCGTTGCGGAAGCGCTCGCGCAGCCGCACGAGGCGGTTGTAGAGCACGACGCCCCAGCCGAGCAGGGCGAGCGAGACGGTAAATCCGACCGCGAGGAGAACGAAAACGGCGTCCATGGCAGGCAAGGTTGGTGCAAGGCCTACCGCGACCAGAACTGTGCCAACCGAGCCATATGGCTGGGCTGAGGGTAGCTCCCCTCCTGGACAGGGCAGCGCATGCGCTGCGGGGTTTCCCTGTCTTTCCGGGATGGGGGTAGTCGATCATTGCACTCCGATGTAGCTTCGTGCCAGCATGGATCTACCCCCTCTAACTCCCCCTGTCTAGGGGGAGAACTGTTCGTTTGGTATGATCTGAGCACGCCTACGCCAGCAGCCCGTCAAGCAGACTGGCGACGGCGCTGCGGGCGAACGCGTCGAGGTCGGCGGGGCGCTCCATCTGGCCATCGACCAGCAGCGCAGCGAGGCCGTGGACGAGGCTCCATGCGACGTAGGCTTGCTGCTCGGGCGGCATCGCGGTGCGGACGGTCCCGCGCGCCTGCGCCTCCGCGAGGATGCGGACGAGTTCAGCGTAGGCCGCCTCGCCCGCGTCGTGGAGGAGCGAGCCGGATTCCCGGGTGAGCGCGTCGCGCCCGTACATCAGCCGGTAGTGCGCCGGGTGCGTGTCCGCGAAGCGCACGTACGCCGCGCCGATGGCCGCAAAGTGGGCGCGCTCGGCCGCCCGGTCGGCGTCGGCGGGGGCCTCATCCGCCAGACGATGCAGCAGCGCCTGCAACTGAGCAAAGCCCTCCGCCGCGACGGCTTCAAGGAGCGTGTCTTTGGTGGCGAAGTGGCGGTAGGGGGCCGTCCGCGAGACGCCGGTGCGCTCCGCTAGCGCCCGCATCGTCACCGCCTCGACGCCGCCGGTGGCGAGGAGGTCCGTGGCCGCGGCGAGGAGGGCCGTGCGGAGGTCGCCGTGGTGGTAGGAGTCGGGCATGATCGCGGACTGGCAGGAGAAAAAAAGTGGGCGGGCCCAGAAAAATACGGAACCATGTTGACATGCGACACATTGATGAGCTAAGTTGACGTTGTCAACATTGCCCAACTCACTACCAACCCCTCGCGTCATGCACTCGAACTTCCCCTACCCCAGCCCCGGCATCCAGCAGGACTCGCCCTCGTGGATCTTCTTCGTCAAGGTGTCCTTCGCGCTCTCGCTCCTCGCCCTCGGCACCGGCATCGCGTTCCTCCCCGTGGACGTCTGGATTCGCGGCTACCTCGGCATGGGCGCGCTCTTCACCGTCGGCTCCACGATCACGCTTACGAAGACGATGCGCGATCACCACGAAGCCAAGAAGCTCCTCCACCGCCTCAACGAAGCCCGCGCCGAGCGGATGCTGAAGGAGGACGAGGCATAGGAGGAGAGATGCAAAGAGTAAGGAGTAAAGGGTGAAGAGCGCCGCGTCGTCTTGACGCACGCTATAGGGCCCATCTTGCTTCTACGACCTACGACCTACGCTATGCTTCGCATCCTGATGATCCCCGTCGCGCTCGTGCGCTTGCTCCTCGTGGGGACGGTCGTCCTGCTCGGCGGGGTGGCGATGGTGCTGCTGCTCCCATGGCCTGTCTACGTCCGCGACATCCGCCTTGGCGTCTGGCCGCAGCTGTGGATGGCGCGGGCAGCATTCTGGATCGCGCGTGTCCGCGTCCGCTGCGACGACCACGCCGCGCTCCGGCAGCACCGTGGGCTTGTCTTCCCGAACCACGTCAGCCTCGTGGATATCGCCGTGCTGCTCTCGGTCGTTCCGGTGCGCTTCATGGCAACGCGCGGGGTGGCCCGCATCCCCGTCATCGGCTGGCTCGCGACGATGATCGGGACGGTGTACGTGGACCGGGGCTCTGCACGCTCGCGGGCTAAGGCGCGGCAGGCGGCGGGCGCGACACTGAAGGCAAACCCGTATCCGCCGCTCGCGCTCTTCCCTGAGGGCGGCATCGGGCCGGGCGATCAGGTGCTGCCGTTGCGGTTCGGCGCGTTCGGCCTCGCCGCCGAGCATAGCCTGCCGATCTTGCCGGTTGCCATCGCGTACGACCCGCTGCGCCTCGCGCGGTGGGAGAAAGGGATCCCGCTGTGGCGCGTGCTCTGGCGCATCGCGGCGTATCCGGAACGTGTGGACGTGCGCGTGACGCCGCTGCCTGCCCTGCACCCGCAGCCGGGCGACGAACTCGCTCAACTTGCCACGAAGACGCAGGCGGCGCTCGCCGGGGCGCTCGGCGTGCGCGTCGGGACGGTGCCGCACGGGGAACTGCGCGACCAACCCGAGGCGTGGGTGCTGTCGGAAGAACCCACCGAGGTCGATTCGTGACACATACGACGGTCGTCGAGACGGAGCGCGTACGTGTCGAGTGGCGCGGGCCGCACCCGGTTGCGTTCGAGGTCGAGGGGGGCGGCACGCACGATCATGCTGAAGGCGGTACGCCGCTGCGCGAGGAGACGACCTACAGCGTGCTCGTCCAGGCGAAAGACGCAGTCGGCTCCGTCGCCGTCCGGCATCCGGACCCGGTCGTGACCGCCGGGGTGCAGGCGTCAGCGGACGGGCGGACTATCCACGGGACGATCTCTACGCGGTCCCACGTCGGGACCCTGCGTCTCGACATTGAGGCCGACGGGGAGCGAGCGCTGGTCCTGTCAGCCGAGGTCGCCCCCACGAAAATCGACGCGGCGGCCGTCGCCCAGATGAGGGACGAAGTCGAGGGCGCCGTGGCGGGCCTCGCGCTGCGCTATCTCCGCGCGACGACGCAGCCTGCAGCGCCGGAGCCCACCTCGCGCGTGGAGGGTAGCGGCTGGCTCCGGCTCGTCGAAGCAGCCCTCCACCTCCTCGACCGGGCGCTCGCGGAGATCGCCCGCGCGCCACAGTCCGATATCCAGCGCACGACGACCGTGCAACGGACCGACGCGATCCGACGCCCCGACCCAGCCCTCGTCCGCGCACTGCGAGCGCCCACCCGTCGCGACGTGGCGCGGGGGACGGGAACCCCGATGCGCGTCGCGAACCGCGTGGTGTCCGTCCCGCACCGAGCCCGAGCGCGGCAAACCGAGCGCACCCTCGATACGCCCGAGCACCGATGGCTGCGCAGCGTCCTCGACCAGACGCATGGAGAACTGCAGGCGCTTCATCAGGCCGAAACACAGCGTCGTCCCTATGCGCGCCGGGCGCTCCATCTTGAAGCCCTCAACCGCGCCGCTGGCCGTGTCCGTGCGCTCCTGCGCCTCAATCCGCTCACGGCAGCTACGCCCGGCACGCGCCCGGCGCCAACGCTGCGCCTCCGCCGCGCACGCGGCTACCGCACGGCCTACGAAGCCGCGCAGGTCCTCCGGTTCGGCCTCGATCTCGGCGTGGGCCGCCTCCGTGTGAGTCTGGTGGACCTCGCAGCGCTCTACGAACAGTGGACGTACCTCACCGTCGCGCAGATGCTCGCAGACGTGCTCGCCCAGCCGCTCGACGCCCAGCGGTTTTTCGTAGCGGACGCCGTTGGCCTCCACCTGCGATTGCGGCAGGGCCATCCGCATGCGCTTCGGTTTCCTCTGGGCGATGGAGGAACGGTCCGGCTCGCCTACCAGCCGCGCTTCGGTCGCCCCGCACTCCTACCGCAGCGCCCCGACCTGCTCCTCACCGTCGAGCACCCTGGTCAGCCACCGCGCCGCATCGTCCTCGATGCGAAGTACCGCCGCGATGACAGTGCTGCCACCACGCGCCGCTACGGCCTCCCCGCGCCACCCGCCGATGCGCTCGCCGACCTCCACCGCTACCGCGACGCCATCCGCGACGCCCGCGGTCAGCGGATCATCAACCAAGCCGTGGCGCTCTACCCGTTTGCGCCCGATGACGTCGCTCAGGTCGAGACGAGTCGGCTCTGGCAATCCATCGGCACGCTCGGGGTCGGTGCGATTCCGGTGCTGCCTCAAACGAAACAACACCTTCACGCGTGGCTGCGTGGTGCAGCGCTGATGTAAGGAATTCCACGCTGGGCACCGCTACGGGATAGGCTCCAGGACGACGCGAAGGTCCGTGTTATCCTTTCCTTCCCCGATCAGCCTGGACGAGCCGCTCCAGGCAGGATTTACCTCGAAAGGGTGCCCGCATGGCTGTTCGGTTGGGCATTGAATAAGGTTCACCCATAGCGCTCCCAGCGTCTCGTTGACGGGGTTTGATTCCGCCCTGATATCGAAGGTGCCGGTTGGGCCTGTACGTACTCCCTCAATCTCTGCGCACCCTAGCGGGTTGCATTCTACCCTGAGGACGACATCCACGCCGGCGACAGGGTCACCCGTTTCCGCGTTCACCACGATACCGCTTGCCGTCGTGATGGCAGGCTCGTAGAAGATCCAGTCGCATCCCGCACTGCAGGCGATCAGAAGCACACATGCAACGAGTCGGAAGGACTGAGCTTGTGTCTTCACGCTTGCGTCGTTACGGCCGTGCTTGTACGAACTGGAGCCAATCGCTCGACGCGCGGTAGTCGTCGATGAGGCCCTGGACGCCGTCGGTGCGGAAGCGGGTGACGAGTTCCTGCACATCCGCATGCATCTCGGTGAGGGCCTGCTCGATAAGATCGGCCCGGTAGCCCCGTTCGCCAAGCTCAATGGTCATCTCCATCGACATGACGCGGCTGAGCGCCTCGCCGAGCGCGACGAGCTTGCGCTGCGGTAGGCTCAGGTCCACGTCGAACGAGAGCGTCTCGCGGAAGTAGTCGGCGGCGCGGGCGGTGAGGTCGTCCTGCTGGAGGAAGCGGTAAAGGTTCGATTCCTTCGCGCGGCGCATCTGCTTCAGGACGGCCTCGGCGACCTGCTGGTAGAGGATGTCATTGGCCCCCTCGAAGATCTGGAACGGGCGGCTGTCCACGGTCGCGCGGCCCGCGAGGTGGTCCATCCGGTAGCCCTTCGCGCCGCAGAGCTGCAGGAACGACTGCGAGGCCTGCTGCATCCAGTCGGTCACGCTCGTCTTGATCGCGTTCGCGGCGAGGCTCATGCCCGAGAGGTCGCGGTCGGTGCCGCCGTGCTCGCTCGTGAAGAGGCTCATCGCGCGGCTCGACGTGACGTAGGCCTGCATCTTCGCAAGCGTTGCCTTCACGTTGTCGTAGGCCTCCAGCGGCTTGCCGCCGACGAAGCGCTCGCGGCAGTGGTCCACCGTCTCGTCGAGGAGGCGGCGGAGGAAGCCCGTGCTCATGCCCGGGAACTGCATCCGGCTGCGGTGGAGGAGGTCGAGCATCATCTTGATGCCGGTCGAGTCGGGCTCCAGGCGCTGCGCCTGCGGCACCGACACGTCGATCTGGTTGCGGCCGTAGGGGATGATGCGCAGGCCGAGGTTCTCGTAGACCTCCTCGACTTCGATGTGCTGCTCGGGCTGGGTGACGTCGCAGACGAAGAAGCCGATGTCGCGGCCTGGGCCTTTGGCGGTCTGCTCGCGCGCGGTCAGGAGCCAGTAGTCCGCCCAGCCCGTAAGGCCGCCCCAGTGCTTGGTGCCGTGGATGCGGTAGCGCTCGCCGTCGGCCTCGAAGGTGGTGCGCATGTTGAGCGCGTCCGTGCCGTGATCGGGCTCCGTGATCATCAGCCCTCCGAGGCGGCGGTCGCGGAGGAAGCGCTGGAGGACATCCGTCTTCGTGTCGTCAGAGCCGTACTTCCCAACAGGCTGCAGGAACAGCGCGCCGTTGATGCCAAAGGTGAGGCAGAGGCCGAGCGATTCGTAGCCGGTCGCCTCCAGCATCGCGAGGCCTTCGTGGATATGCCCGCCGCGTCCGCCGTGCTCTTCGGCGACATAGACGCTCAGCGGGTCAGTGTCCCGGATCTCACGCAGCAGGAACGGCGGAAGGCCGCGTTGCGCGTTGAGCGCGTCGGCGTCGACACGGCGCTCGAAGAGGTCGCGGAGCTTGGCGCGGTAGCGCTCGATGAACGTGGTGAACGGCGCGGAGGCATCGGGCACGCTGGCGCTGGCAGCGGGCTCGGAGGGCTTGCGGCTGATACGGGCGGTCGGAAGCGCGGAGGCGGAACCGTCGCCTGAGGTAGAGGTCGTGAGCGGCATGGCGGATTGCACAGGGACCACCAGGGCGGTCGAGCGTGCGGGCTGTGCAGAGGAACGTCGAAAGGAGTTGGGACGCTGCAGGCACGCGCAGGAGGGCATTCGCGTTTCACAGGAGCCTCAATATGGAAGATTCGACCTCCTGTGCAAAGGCCCACCAGTGAAAATCCCGCGTGCGGGTCCACATTAACAGTGTCAATAGGCCCTGCTGTCGATGTGGCGACTACGCGTGGCGAAACAGCACGATAGATTCAGCCAGACCTATGCTCTCCAGCAATGCCGCTTGATTCCAGTCTTCCTGATCTCCGAACGGCCCTGCGCCTACCGATTGGCCTCGGCGTTCAGCTCGCCGTGGGGCAGCCAGATGAGACCATGATCACTGAAGCGGAGGCTGCACGCCATGCCTCGTTCGGTCACCCGACGCGCCGTGTGCTCTTTGCGCTGGGTCGCACGGCGGCCCGGACGCTCTTGGCCGAACGCCTCGGCGTGGACCCGCTGGACGTGCCCCTGGTGGTCGCAGACGATGGGGCTCCCGAGGTGGCAGGCCACCCCGTCGAGGTGTCGCTCTCGCATACGCTCACACCGGACGAGACGCCGATCGCGCTCGCGGCCGTGGGGGACGTGCCGCTGGGGGTGGACATCGAGGCGCTGAAGCCGCGCAGGCCGGACCTCTATCGGTTCCTGCTTCATCCAGAGGAATACCGGCTGCTCCATCTGCTCACGGACCGACATAGCGAGCCG
>JBCDFO010000080.1:0-14148 GCA_039177895.1 Bacteroidota bacterium | reverse complement strand
GCGCGGAGCGCCTCGGGGGGCCGCTGCGCCACCTGGGCCGTCACCGTCGCCTCGGCGCGACCTCGGCGCGCGACGGAGGCCACCTCGACGTACCCGCCCAGCGCTCGGAGGTAGACCTGGGGAGGAGTGTCCGTTTCCCGAGCACTCGGCGCGCCGGCCGTGTCCGAGAGGGCGACCGCCTCAGAGGAGGACGGGAGCGGGACGGGCTCCCCCGCCGGACGCCACGCGGGGTCCGATGCGAGCCGGGCGAGCGCGAGCGTCAAGCCGGCCTCAGCAGCGTAGAGGGCCTCCGCCTCGTGGATGTCCTGCGCGACGACCCGCGCGCGGCCGAGGTGGCCGACCGCCACCGAGGCGGCGAGCATCGAGAGGAGGACGACGAGGACCAGGACGGCCGGCAAAGCGCCGCCGTCGGTCTCGGCCCACCTCGGGGGTTCCCGCCTCACAGCGCCCCGGGGCGGACGTCAGCGCGGACTTCGAAGGCCACGACCGGCCGCGTGAGCCCCGCCGTCGTCTCGCCGGTCAGGCGCGTCGTGCGGATGAGGCGGACGCCCGCGAGGGCGGGCTCGACCTCGAGCACCGCGAGCGCCTGCTCGACGCCCCCGTAGTCGAGCGCGTAGCCGGTGATGGCGAGACCAGCCGCGTCGGCCGCGAACGACGCGAGCCAGACGCCCTCGGGGACGCTCCCCCCGACCCGGTCCAGGAGCACCGACTGGCGGGTCCGCTCGGACTGCGAGGACTGGGCAGAGCGGATCTCGCGCTGCAGGCGGTCCACGTCGGCGCGGGCTGCCTCGACGGCCGCGATCTCGTCGGCACGGGCCAGGGCCTCCGCCTCGGCGCCGTCCAGGCCCGACGCGAACGCCCACGAGGCGCCCTCGACGAGCGCGAGGGCCGCGAGAAGGACGAGGGCGACCGTGAGGATCGCACGCTGGCCTGTCTGCTTCTCCAGCTCAGCCTCCGCCTCGGCGCGTACTTCGGGGGCGAGCAAGTCGACGCCCTCGAACGCCGGGACGGCCGCCTCGACGGCGAGCCCGTAGGCGAGGGCATACTCGGACGCGAGCCCGTCCGGGAGGTGGGCAGGACGGGCCGCGTCGCCGAACACGTCGGATGCGGCGGCGAGAGCGGGCGCCGCCTCGGGGCCAGCGATTACGAGCCGTCCGCCAGCGCCGAGGGCCTGCGCTTCCGAGACGGCCGCCTCGGGGCCGCCCTCGACGCGGTGAACGGCCCGGACGCGCCCGCCAGACGTCTCCACCACCGTGGCCCCGCCGGCCTCAGCGACGAGAAGAGCGGCGCCCTCCGTGCGACGGGCGTCGTCCGAGGCAAGGAGCGGGGTCGCGGTTTCGGCCAACCCGGTCCCGAGGCGGACGACGCCAAGGCCCGCGTTCTGGAGCACGGAGAGCGCCCGCTCAACCTCCGCCTCGGGGACCGTCGCTACGGCCCCGACACGCTCGGCCGGCCCATCGAGCATGTCCACGGGGTCATCGTCGCCCGCCGCCTGGGGGAGGAGGCCGGCTGCAGCTCGGGTGCCCGACGAAGTGCCTGACGGCGCGGCCCGCTCCGCCCGGCCGTCGAGCCACGACCACACGTCCTCGTCGTCTTCGAATGCCGGCACTTGAACGACCTCCACCTGCGCCGCCTCGGGGGCGACGTGCCCGTGCACGAACCGCCCCCCGAGGCGGAGCGACGCCACGAGCCGGGCGAGCGCGGCCTCTACGCCGTCCTCCGTGACCGGCTCCGAGGCGAAGCGGCGGACCGTGACCTGCCCTCGGAAGGCGACCACCTCGACGACCCGCACGGCGTCCGGCCCGAGCGCGACCCCGAGCCCCTCGCGCTGCACGAAGGGGACTGCGCGCACGGCTAGCGCTGCCCCCCGTCCACCGCCTCGGGGGCTGCCGTCCCGGGCGCCTCCGAGGTGCCCGCCTCGGACGTACCCGCCTCGGGGAGAACCGGCGCGTCGCGGTCGATGTCGCCCTCGCCCTGGAGGTTCTGCCGGTCCACGACGCCGCGCCAGCGCGACGCGTCGCGGCCGTCGCCGTAGAACACGGTCGGCGTGAGGTAGATGACCAGCTCGCTCCGCTCGCGGTCGCGGACGCGCGTGCGGAAGAGCCGGCCCAGGAGCGGGATGTCGCCCAGGATGGGGATCTTGCGGTCGGTCACGACGTCGCGGTCCTCGACGAGCCCGCCCAGCACGATCGTCTCGCCGTCGCGGAGCCGGACGGTCGACTCGACGATCCGCGTCGAGATCGTGGGGCCGGACGTGATCCGCCCCTCATCGTCGACCGTGAACGTGCCGACGGGCTGAGAGAACTCCGGCACGATGGTCGCTGTGATCTCACCACCCGGACCCACGAAGGGGGTGATCGTGAGGCTCACGTTCGCCTCGATGGTCTCGAACTGCTGGCTCACCTGCTGGAACGCCTGGTTCCCGCCCACGATGGGCGTCGTCGTGTTGAGGACGAAGTACTGGGTCGTCCCGACGGCGATGGACGCCGTGTTGCCGTTGAGGGTCGCGATCTGGGGCCGCGAGCGGACCTCGACCTTCCCCTCCTCGGCCAGAAGTCGCAGCCGGAAGTAGAAGTCGTCCGGCAGGCGACCGAGGTTCTGGACCCCGAGGAGGTCCGTGATGCCGTCGACGATGTCCGTCGCGTCGTCGCCGTCGCCGGCGTAGACGACCGAGCCGTCGGAGTTCAGCACGTAGCCCGTCGGCAGCCGCTCGCCCTCCTCGTCGGTGCCGACGAGCCCCCGGCCCAGTGTGAGTCCGGCCTCGAACACGTCGGTGTCGAGGTAGTCGACCACGAGGGCCTCAATGAAGATCTGGGGGGCCGGCGTGTCGACGGCGGCCAGGAACGCCTCGACGCCCGCGATCCGGTCGTTGGGGCCGGTCACGAGGACGGCGTTCTGCTCCGGCACGGGCTGGACCACGAGCCCCTCAGAGACGGCCGGCGGGATCCGCTCGAACACGTCGGCCACGCGGACGTAGCCGAGCGGCAGGAGTCGCGTCGCCTCGATGCCGTCCTGCTCGCGCGTGCCGACGACGAGGATCGAGCCCTCCTGCCGGAACGAGGCGCCGGTCCCACGGAGCACGGCCTGCAGCGCCTCGGCGAGCGTGAGGCCGGAGGCGCGGACCGTCACCCGGCGGCCCTGGGGGAGCGTATAGGTGACGACGCTCCCGGAGGTCGAGCGGCGGCCGATCTCGCGGACCGCCTGCGCCACGTCGGCGCCTCGGAGGTCGAGCGCGAAGAGGCCGTCATCGCCCACCTCGACGCCGAACGAGGTGGCCGGGCCGCGGACGCCGGTCGAGTCCTGGGCCGCGAAGCCAGGCTCGACGAGGGTTAGGCCGTCCCGCTCGCGGACGACGAAGCCGTTGGACTCGAAGAGCGCCACGAGGGCCGTCGGGAACGGGACGTCCTGGACGAAGGCCGAGACCGGTCCCCGTGTGCCGGGCGCGAGGGTGACGTTGATCCCGGTCACCTCGGTGAGGCGCCGGGCGACGGCCTCGACGGGCGCGCCGTCGAGGTCGGCCGTGATCCGGTCGCCGGCCGTGGCGGAGATGCGGAGCGGGCCGGGCGGCAGGGGTTCCGGCAAGCGGACGCGGAAGACGGAGCCCGTCTGGACGACCGAGAGGCCGTGCTCCTCGGCCAGGAAGACGACGGCGTCGATGGCCGAGAGGTCGTCCAGGCCCACCGTCACGCGTCGCTCGATCCGGTCGTCGACAACAAGATTGAGACCGGCGTCGGAAGCGACAGCGCGGAACACGTCGCGGAGGTCTGCGCTGCGGACGTTGACCGACGAGACGCGAGAGAGCGCGGCGGGCGGGAGGTTCGCCCGGTCGATGTCGACGACCTGCCCCGAGGCGGGGCCGGCGAGCACGAGAGCGAGGAGGACGACGCTCCCAACCCGCCCCACCCCACGCAGACGGCTCACCAGCGGATCAATGCAAGACAGCAAACGGATTCGGATCGATGAGAGATCTCTGTCGTCCTCTCGGTGTGGCCTTCTCGGCTCCGAAGCTACGATGTCTCCGTCGAACCGAACGTCTCTTGCGGCTACACGACGCGCCGCGCTTCCTCGACCGACGTGCGGCCCTCCAGCACCTTCTGAAGTACGCTCTTTCGGAGCTGGGAGGTGCCCTCTCCCCTCTCCTCTCGAAGCCCGACTACGTCCCCGTCGGCGTGTCCGTTACTGAAGGCGCCGAAGCCGAGCACCTCGGAGACCGCCTCGCGGCCCCGGTACCCCGTCCCCCGGCAGGCGTCGCAGCCGACGGCGCGCCGGACGCTTCCCGCGCGGCCCGTGTCGCACCCGGCCGCGCGCAACCACGCCGCCGTCTCGGGCCTCTCGTCAGGCACGGAGCACGCCGGGCAGAGCACGCGGACCAGGCGCTGGGCCACCACGAGGCGGAGCGAGGCGTCGAGGAGGTAGGGCTCGACGCCCATGTCGGTGAGCCGGGCCGGCGCCGAGGCGGCGTCGTTCGTGTGGAGCGTGGAGAGCACGAGGTGGCCCGTGAGCGCGGCCCGCACGGCGATCTGGGCCGTCTCTCCGTCGCGGACCTCGCCCACCATCACGATGTCGGGGTCCTGGCGCAGGATGGCCCGGAGCGCCTCGGCGAAGCCGAACCCGATGTCCGGCCGCGCCTGCGTCTGGTTGACGCCCGGCAGGTCGTACTCGACCGGGTCCTCGACGGTCGTGACGTTGACGCCCTCGGTCGTCGCCTCGCGGAGGGCGGCGTAGAGCGTCGTCGTCTTGCCGCTACCCGTGGGGCCGGTCACGAGGACGATCCCGTTGGGCGAGCCGATCCCGCCTCGGAGCCGCGCGAGGTCCCCCGGCTCGAAGCCGAGTGCGCTCAGGTCGAGGGGCTGCGCGTCGCGGTCGAGGAGGCGGAGGACGACCTTCTCGCCGAACTGGGTCGGGAGCACCGACACCCGGACGTCGACCGTGCGGCCGTCGTGGTCGAGGCGGAGCTTGCCGTCCTGAGGCCGCCGCCGCTCGGCCACGTCGAGCGAGGCGAGCACCTTGACGCGCGAGGCGATGGCCTGGGCCTGCGCGGCCCGGAGCGTGCCGGCCGTGTGGAGGACGCCATCGAGGCGGTAGCGAACGCGGACCTCACGCTCGAACGGCTCGATATGGACGTCGCTGGCACCTGCTGTGATCGCCTGGCGGACAACGCGGTCGACCTGTTCGACGACGGGACCTGAGGCGAGATCGAGAGACACTGGGAAGCCTGAATGCGACGCCTCGCGAAGCTACGCCCTTCGTGCGCCTTCCCCAGGCTCACTGCGATGGACCGAGAGCGCGGGGTGCTGGCCACTGTGAGAGCCGTTGTGATGCGTGCCCGTAGACGCCCTGTGTTGGGGTGGCCGGGGGCGAGGACTCTAAGCCTCAGACCGGTGCAGGTGGAAGGGAACTCAATACCGCGTCTCCTTGGTCTCGACGACCCGGGTCCAGCCCGATGTAAGCCAATAAATCGATTTCGCGCTTGACTCGTTCGCGATCACCGTCGCCTGATGTGTGTTCGTATTCCACCCGTACATTCCCCACCCGAAGAAGGCTACGCTGAACCCTTTAATTTTAGGACCATCAAGGAATTCGTACCGGTTCTCGACCTCGTGCAGCGTCGACCCGTCAATGTGGAGATAGGAGCGGTCAGTCTCCTGGCTTCGCTTCCAGTCGGTGTTGGAGACTCGTGTCACGGGTCCTCCGACTGACCCGGCGGCCGGCGCATCGAGGGCCGTTCGGTACCTATAGATCGTCTCCCCCGCCCCAGCAACCGTCTCCCGCACCTCCGAGTATCCGACCGGGGAGCCCGAGGTCCGTTCGAGGGGGACGTATGATGCGCCGACCCGTGCGAACACGGCACAGGCATCGTCAGAGTGGGTGTATGAATAATCGGGCTCGGAGACCAGGACCCCACTGGACTTCGAGGGGTCGGAGGAGAGACGGTACGAGAACAACCGCTGGGTCACGTTCCCCGCCCCATCGTCGTTGAGAACCGAGCGGATTCGGACGCCGCCGCCCAAGACATTCACGGAGTTGGTTGGAGAGGACACCTCGTAGTCGTCATATTCGACGTACGCACTCACCTCGTCGCCGAGATTATAGGCGGATACGCCGAGGGCGTACGTACCCGGGTCAACGTAAACCGTCCACACGACAGGGTCGTCCGTGTTACCGGAAGGCGCGATACCGCCATCACCGTTGAACGTAGCCGAAGGTCGTGGTGGGGGGGTGCTCGAGGGGTCGAGAGGGGTGTAGCTGGCGTACAGACGAACGTATTCTGGATCCCGAGGGGTATCGGGGATCGTGACGTTCAGGGTGGCGCTGTTCGAGCCTGTCCCCGACGCGCTGATCGTGGCCGACCTCTGATTTACGTATTGCCCGGCAGGACCGCCGCTCGTGCCGGAGTAATCGTTCGACTCGAATTCGAACGTCGTGCTACCGCCTGTTGGGTACGTGATCTTCCGGATCATCCTGGCGAGCACTTGGGTTGCATCCGGCGAGCGATCGGCTCCAGCATGGAAGCGACCGACGGCGTCAAGACCGATGTAGTACCCCTCCGCGATGAGGTCCGTGTTGTACGCGCCGTTCGCGTACCCCCAGTGATCGATAGAGTACGACAGCGGATCTGGCAACGCCGTACTCAGGTACTCGATCTGGTACGGAGGAAGGGCGCTCTGGTTAGTCTCTCCATACTCAGTGACGGAGGTCAAGAACAGCCGACTGTCGAGGTACGTGTAGCCCATCTCGAACCTTCTGATCCGGGTCCCGGCAATCGTCTCGTGGATGACGGCGTCGAGTTTGTAGCTCTGACGCGCTCCGGTGTCGGGATCTCTAGCATCGTCGCGAAGTGAGTACTCGAAGCGGACCCGCTCCGTGGAGGTCTCGATCGTCGAGATCGTACGCTGGTTCCGAATCTCATACTTCATGGTCCTCTTCGACTCAGTGTTGGTGTAGCCCGGGTCCCCGTCGCATATCTGGCGGACCGCCTGGTGCATACCGTTCACCTCGTAGTCGGCCACTCCGCGATTTGCATAGGAGAAGTCGATCTGCGACGCCCCAACAGGAGAACTCATCTGCGTGAGGTACCACGTCGAGGGATATTCGATAGAATCAAACGGGTAAGCAGGGTTCGCCGCACTCAGTCGTGACGTGTCGAACGTCGTCTCGGTCTCGTTAAAATCGTACTGGACTCCCCGTGGGTCCTTGATCGTCCACGGGCCACGGCCGATAAACTGCCATGACGTCCGTCGGAGAGGGACCACGATGGAGGGTCCGGTGGCCGACTCGAACCCGACGGCGAACTCTCCTGCTCCCCCCGAAACGTTGTAGAAGTATCGATCGGGGTCGGAATCGGCGCGGGCGTTGACGATGTCCACGATGTAGTCGAGATCAGCGTCGGTGGACGTGTTGGAGGGCACCTCAGTGTAGATTCGCTGTCCCGTGTTGAAGAAGCCGTCGGCGTGGTCATCGGGGAGTCCCACTACCGTGCGGGTGATGGCCCCTCCGGCCTCGAGCGTCCATCCCATCCCAACGACGCCACCGAGCTCAGGAACTCGGAGGCCTCGGGCGTGGTAGCGAAGTGAAACCGGTACTTCCATCTCTCCCTCCTGGAGGGTCAGGAGCGGAATCGCAATCTCTGGAGTGCCTGTGTGGAGCGACACCGGGATCTCGCCGAACCGGCCGAGGGAGGCGGCGTTCGGGGACTGGAAGCCCTGCCGAAGCGTGCCCGACTCGTCCTGGGCGTGGGCGACAGCGAACGTTCCAGATGCACAAAGCACGGCGCACAGTACAGACAGGACTCTAGCCAAGTGCGTCCAACAAGGGGACTGGAAGGCGCTGCCAAACGGGTGAGATGTCTCGTTCATTTTGGTAGGTGGGACGCAAGAGCGTAAGCGGTTCGTCGAAGAGGGCGGGAGTGCGAGCGCGGGGTCCCCGCGACTCAGGAGCGGGGGCATGAGGCCCCGAAGCGCGGCTTACGTCTCTGCGCCGTCCTCGGCGCGGTGACGGAAGGAGTAGCGGTGAGGGACCGCCTGGGCCACCCACGGGTCGTCGTCGGGCCAGGCGCGCAACAGGGCCCGCCTTCGGGTGTGACCCGGCGTGGGTTGCCGCCCGAGCGGGGCGCGCGCTCAACGGAGCCGGTCTCGCGCTTACGGCGGAGCCAGCGGCCAGCGACGCCTCGCCGACAGCGAAGCAGGCGGCCACGGTGCCCTCGCCGCGTTCGTACGCTTCGACGGCGCGGCGGCGGAGGTCGGTCGAGATGGCCATGGTCAATGCGGAGTGGGGAAGCTACCCGACCAGAACTACCTTGTCATGCTGTATCCGTTTCCAGCGCGGGTTATTCCAATCACGTACCCTTCCTCGTCGTAGGCACCTACCACAATACCTGAGGGACACTCTCTTTCCAAAAACTCCATACTTATCTCGTTATCGAACATAAAGCATATAAACGGATATCTGTTAGTTTTTTTTATTACATCTCTTAATGAGTCAATGGATGCCTGCCTAACCACACACCCACCCACAATTAATATATCACTATCCCCTGTCGAATAGTCGCCTGGCCTAGCCAAACTGTCCAGAACAACGAACATACTAAGCTCCGTATCTTCACCAAGATATTCGACGAGCGTGCTTGTTGATCGATCCATAGAAAAGCCTTTACCCGAAACAAAGTCATCCTCATCTAAACTATATATTTCTGATCCCAGGATTGATAATAATGATTCAATTTTAGTATTGGCGTATATCTTATTAGCCAGATCGCATCCATATTTAACCTGTTGCAAGACGTATTCAGAGGCTTTCATATCACTTTCTGACTTTCGATCCGTCCCTGCCGACTCTCCACCAGTTACCACCGCTATCTTTGTAATCCCAGTGTGGTCCATGCGGGGGGCCATAACCTAAATCTGGCCGAAGAACTTCTTTTGTTCCAGGATTGTAGTAGCTACCTGAGGCATCGCCAGGTGAGGTTCCGGGCTGCCCCCTCCACTCCATATCAGTTCCATCCGGCATGACTGGAGCTTTTGTGGGATCATCGAAATCAGGTATAGCTATACCAACACCGTCAACCTCGGTTCCAAATACTATTGGAGGCGGAAGTACAACATTGGGTGGCTGATCCCAATTAGTGTATATGTCGTGAGCAACAATTGCAGTACCTAGAACTTGGACACCAAGCGCAATCAGATCCGCAGGCCCGGGTATCGGCGAGTCCGCCTGGGACACGACACCGGCGACAGGAAGGGTGGCCGTAAAGCCTTGACCTATTGCTTGGCCTAGCGTCGGCCGGTCCGGGTGGCGAGCCGTCACCACAACCGCCGCAAGGCATTCGCCCGGACCGTACTGATTGGGGCCAGCTGAGCCGTCCTCAGGACAATTCCCGGTGGGGTCGTTAAACGAGATTGGGTTGTTGAGCGCGTAGTTATACGGGCTGTGGTTGGGGTAGAGGGCCGCCAGCGGGTCCACGCTCGTCCACCGCCCGAGCGCGGGCATGTAGTAGCGCGCCCCCGCGTATAGGAGCCCGGTCTCAACGTCCAGTTCGTGCCCGGTGAAGTCCTCCCTCGTCGTTGACGCTTGCGATTGGCGATACACCCTGCCTGGCATCTGGAGGCCGAAGGCTTCCAAGTTGTAGCGCCCCGGAAGCACGTCGGCGGAGAGGTTGGCAGCCCAGGTTTCCATTGAAGGATGAAGCGATGGCGCCCCTTCCGACGCCGTACCAAAAGATAAGCGGCGTGCCTCTCTCGGGGGCTACCTCAGCGGATGGTGCTTGTCGAGGGCGCTCTGTAGCCGGTCGAGGTCTTGGGCGCGGTACCGCTCGGTGCTGCTCACGTAGCGGTGCCCGGCCCGGTGCTGCACCTCCCGGACGTGCTCCGTTCTCAGCCACAGCGCCAGCCGCGAGGCCCGGAGCTGCTTCGCGTCCCGGAAGTCGGGATGCGTCCGCCGCAGCTCGCGCATCAAGACCGCCACGGCGTTGCTCAGCCGCGCGCCGGTGCCCGCGCTCAGAAAGAGCCGGGCGGTCTCCTTCCCTGTGGCCGCGAGGAGCGCCGGGCGAGACTCGGTGAGATACACCGCCAGTCCGTGGACTTGCCGCCCGTCGAGCCACAGCACGCGGCCGTCTGCGATCCGGGAGCCGGGCACGCTCACGAGACCGCCTTCGAGGTCCACGTCGTCGGCATCGAGGAGCGCGATCTCGTGGACGTGGAGCGCCTGGTAGACGAGCAAGCCCAGCGTGGCCTTGTTCCGCTGCCGCGCCGGTGAGCCCGTCCGGTAATCGCTGTAGATCGCGGCCAGCCGCTCAGCGCTCAGCAAGTCGTGAGGCAGACGCCGACGCTCACCACGCACGACGAGGCCACGGGCCGGGTTGTCCGCGCGCTTCCCCTCGGCCACGAGATGCGCCATGTAGTGCCGGACGGCGGTGAGCATCCCGTTCCGCGTCTTCGGCCCCACGTCGAGAGATCGCACCCACGCGAGCACGTTGCGGTACGTCGCCGTCTCTGGCGTGAGGTGATCCTCCCGGAGCCACGCCGAGAGCCGGGCGACGCTCCGCGCGTAGCTCTGCGCTGTGGCCACGGAGAGACCGAGGCGGGCGAGGTAGTGTTCAAAGCCGTCGGGGCGTTCAGCGTTCGGCGTCTCGTCCATCACGTCGTTTGAGCGTGTCCAGGAGGTGCGTGTAGCGCTGCGTGCTCTCCAAACTGGCGTGCCCGAGGAAAGCCGCGATCTCCCCGAGGTCCATCCCGCCTTGCAAGAGGTGCGTGGCCACCGAGTGACGGAGCGTGTGCAGCCCAATGGATCGGCCAGACGATCCACGACGGCGGCGAAGACCGGGCACCTCGCCTTGCAAGCGGTGCAGCCGGTTCAAGAGACTCTGGCCCCCGATCCGGCTCCCCCGCACGCTCACCAGCACGGCGCGCTCTTCCGGGTCGGCCATCAGCGGGCGGGCCTCGTAGAGCCACGCGGCCAGATCCCGCCGCACGCCCCACGCCAGCGGCACGTACCGCTCTCTGTAGTTCTTGCCTCGGCGCACGTACACCAAGTCTCTTTCTAGAAGCACGTCGGCCACGTCGAGCCCCAGCCCTTCGGAGCGCCTGAGCCCGCAGCCGTAGTAGACGGCCAGCGTCGCCCGGTCGCGGATTCCGAGCGCGTCGTCTCCGCACGCGGCGTACAAGGCTTCCACTTCCGAGCGCGTCAGGACCTCGGGCGCGGCCTCGCTTGGTCCGCCTCGGCGGATCTCCGGGGGTACGTCGAAGCCACCCTGCCCGCTCTCCCACAGATACCGCGCCAGCAGCCGGAGCGCCTGCCGGTGCTTGGCGAGATACGCCCGGCTCAGCCCCCCGCCCCGGACGCGGTTCGGGCGCTCGGAGAGGTAGCCGAGGTAGCCTTCGACGGTCGCGCCGGTGATGCGCCGCCGGTCGGTGATCCCGCCCGCTTCCAGCCACGCCAAAAACTCGGCGGCGTGGCGAGGCGCGTAGTAGACCGTGCTCGAAGCGTAGCCGAGCGCCGCGAGCCATTCCGCCAGTGCGCCGACGATCCGCCGGTATTCCTGCGTGTGGAGCCGTTTCGCGCCACTCATTGCTCTCTCGGATTCTCTGCCCCCTCTCCCCCCGTGGACCACCGGACCAGTAGGGCGCGGGCCGTTGCCGCACAGTCGGTTAACTGGTCCGTTTCCCGACCGGACCACTCCCGGACCACCAGACCACTCACAGCGCTGCTTCTTCTGCCTTTAGCTGGCGCTCCTCCTCTCGGAGCGAGCGCAAGCGATCCGCGAGGAAGCGCTCTACTGCCGCCCGCTGATTGCCCACCCTGCCCGCCTCGGTGAGTCGGTACTCGTAGCCGCGCCCGTAGCGTTTGCCGCCCGCCACCTCGCAGAGGCCGTACTCGCGGAGTTGCCAGAGGTAGCGCTTCAGGCGGCTCGGAGACAGCCGGAGCGCCGCGCGGATCTCGCCCGCGTGGAAGCTCTCGCGGCCCTCGGATTCCATCCACGCCCGCGCCGCGTCCAGGAAGCGCCGACACGCGCCGGTGATCTCGTCGGCCTTCGTGGCGAGCACCGCGCCCATGAGCGCGTTCGCGGCCTCCACGTCGCGGAGCGTCGCGCTCACGTACTGCTCGCCCGTCGCCTCGTCGGTCTGCACCGGGCGTTGGTACTGGTGGTAGAAAGCGACCGCCTCCACGACGTCGAGGTAGAGCTGATTCGCGCGGCGCTCCTGCGAGACGCCCGGCGGCAAGGCCAAGCGCTCGGCGTACGGGTTGCGGAAGAAGGAGCGCCAGAGGCCCTTTCATCGACCCGGAGCGCGGGGCTCGAAGCGTTTCCTATCCCTCCAAGATGGGTCTTAACCTCGCCGCTAAGTCGAAGTCTTCAAAGTCGGAGTCAACCTCGACCGACTCTTTCTGATCTCTGTCCGAGCACATTGCCTCCACTTCCAACACCCTGTAGGGTTCGGAGACATCGATTAGATACCCAGACTCGCAACTAACTGATGACCCCGTTTCAAATCCAACCCTCACTAGGCCATCTCCTGCGCTTGACAAACCAGTGAACACTTGTCTCCCATAGTAAGCAGGATCAAGCATAGCTCTACCCGACACGGTGCTCACGTTACCACTGTAGATAGAAAGGAATTGCCGGTCATGGTATGATCCGCAGTCGAAAGACAGAGCGCTGACTAGAACCTCAGATCCATCAAGGCTGACTCGTAGGCTGTCTAAGACGAGAGCACCTTCGATCACGCTCGCTAGGCCGTCATACGTCTCAGGCGCATCCATATCACAAATCCAGAGGCTATCAGCGTCAAGGGCGTGGGGCTGAGTCACCTCGATCTGCGGCGCTTCAGGTTGTGCCACCTCAGGCTTAGAGGTCACTCCTCTACATCCTGCCAGCGCGAAAGCGGCAGAGAGGGAAATCAATAGCAGGGCGACGTTTCTCAGCATGATCACCTGTTCCTATAGCTTCTCCAGAAGATGGAGCGCCCCCTGGTGCCAGTCGCATCAATACTATACCTGCTATTAGCTCCGGTCCTGTAGACGAAGATCGGATTGGTGCCGACTATCTCCGTGGGCTGGCTTAGTGATGGGCTAGGCACGGAGTAAGTCACTCCAAACAGTCTGTAGCCGCGAGGGTACTCGGCTTGGACTGCCCCGACGTAAGGCCCCAGAATGTCAGCGTGGATACCGATTGTGCTGTACTGCCTGAACTTGGGATGGCCGCTTCCTCGCGCCGCGAAGTCGTCTCCATCCCAAAAGTCGGCTCCACCCGTGGGATCGGCCCCGCCGGTTAGAACGTCTGCGGCGGCCCTCCTGCCATACCTGGCGCTCATTGAGTTGTCCGATGTGGCAAGCGGCGTCTTCTTGTCTGACGGAGCCGAGGAGTACCCGGACATCAACTTGGCGAGGAGGCTCACCCCGCTCCCCGACGCATTGTTGTTCGAGGCATGGGCGATCCAGAGATATTCCTCGTAGTCGTCGGTGGCTCCCTCATGGCCTACGATAGAGGCGATGGTCGCAAAGTCGGTGTGGCTGATGCCCAACTCCGTCCCGCTTAGTTCCCCGCCTCTTCTGGTTGAGTTGACATACACCTTGTCGTCGTCTATCCCATCGTTCCCGATGTGGCGGCCCTCGCTGTCATAGTAGTCGCCAGCCCACATCCCATCGGGGTCCACAAGCGAGATCGGATTGTTCCCAGCGTAGACGTACGGGCTCGGGTACTGGTTCATCGGGTCCGTCGAGGTGAAGCGCCCGAGCGCGGCCATGTAGTACCGCGCCCCGGCGTAGTGCAATCCGGTCTCGTCGTCGCGCTCGTGCCCGGTGAAGTCCTCCCTCGTGGGCTGGCCTTGGACATACACGCGGCCGGGCATCTGGAGGCCGAACGGGTAGTAGTCCCGCGCCTCGACCACCGATCCGTCCGACCGCTTCTGCACCGCACGCACCGACCCGAGGTGGTCCCGCCGGTACACGTACCGCGTCCCGTCGGAGGCGATCCGCCCTACTGCTGTGTTCCAGTGGCGCAGCGCTCCGGTGTCGCTGAACTCCCCCACCGTCGCCGCACCGTCGAGCACGTAGCGCGACGTCGTCGTCGCGCCGTAGACATCGGTCACCTTCCGCCAGACCCGCTGCCCGGCTCCGTCGTAGCGGTTGTAGATGTACTCGTTCAGGTACCCGATG
>JBCDFO010000079.1:0-14157 GCA_039177895.1 Bacteroidota bacterium | reverse complement strand
GCGCGCCGACCTCGACCCGAGCCAGCCTGTCCAGGGCCTGCTCTTTCGCATGGCCCGCAACCGCGCCCTCAACCACCAACGCAACCGCCGCCGCCGCCGTGCCAAGCACGACACCATCCGCCTCGACACCGACCCGACGACGGTCCCCGTCGAGCGTGTCGACGCCGACCGCCTCGCCGTGCGGCTGCGCGCGTGGCTGGCCGACCTCCCCGACCGCCAGCGCGAGGCGATCTCGCTCACCCGCTTCCAGCACATGAGCCACGACCAGGCCGCTGCCGTGATGGGCTGCGCGCCGCGCACCGTGAACAACCACATCGTGCGCGGCCTCGCCACCATCCAGGCCCGCCTCGACGCCTTCGACGCCGCCGACCGCGCTTAACGCCCGATGACGTTGCTGTACGACTCAGCGTACCGACTCCGCTATGAACCCTGATCTCCCTCCCGACCTCCGCGCCGCCTACGACGACGACGCTGCCGCGCAGGCAGCGCGCCTCTGGGACGCGCTCGGCGACACCGCGCCCGACCTCAGCGGCGTCCCCGCGACCGACGACGCCCTCGCTGACTTGGAGCGCCGCCTGGATGAGCCTCGTGCGATGCCGACGGCCCCGCGCGTCCGCCATGACCGCCACGACCGCGCGGCGCTGCGGACGCTGCGCTCGGGTACGCGTATCCGTTGGATCGCTGGTGTAGCGGCGATGCTGCTCGCCGTGCTGGCCGCTGGCTCGTGGTGGGCGCAGCGGCCCGTGACGATCCAGGCAGCACCGGGCACCCAGGTTGCCGCGACGCTGCCCGACGGCTCGACCGTCACGCTCAGCGGCGGGACCACGCTGACGCACACGGCGGGCTTCCGCGCCTTCGGCTTCCGCCGCGCCGCCACCCGCGCGGTGACCCTCGACGGCGAGGCCTTCTTCGAGATCGAGACGGGCACCCAGCCTTTCATTGTGTCGACGTTCAACGCGGACGTGACGGTCCTGGGCACCCGCTTCAACGTCCGCGCGCACGCCGCTGACCGCGATGCGGAGACGCACGTCGTCCTGGAGGAGGGCTCCGTGGCTGTGAGCGCGGGCGCAACCGAGGCGGCTGTGGTGCTCGCACCGGGCGAGGCGACCGCCGTCCGCACTGCTGGGGACGTGACCAGACCGGCAGCGCCGGAGCCCGTCGCGCTTGACCGGGCGCTCGCGTGGCGCGACGGCGGGTTCGTCGCCGAGGCGCAGCCGCTCGCAGACGTGCTCCGCGCAGTGGAACGCCGCTACGGCGTCGACGTGACGACGGCTCCGGGCGTCGCGCTCGACCGCCCGCTGACGCTCTACTTCGGCCCGCGCTCGGCCGAGGCGCTCATGAACGACCTCGCACTCGCTGCCGGTCTCCGCGTCGAGGCGCGCCAGGGCGGCTTCCACTTGACGCCCGCCACGCGATGAAGACCGGCCTGGCCATCGCGCTCGCGGCGCTGCTTCTCGCTCCGGCTGCGGTCGCGCAGGACACGGGGCGCTACACACTCACCGTGCGCGGCATCGACGTGACGGCGGCGCTCGCCGAGGTCGTCCGCCTCACCGGCATCGAGCTGGTCTATCCATCGGAGCTGGCATCGGACCAGCGGGTCTACTGCGCCGAGCGCGACGCGACGCCCGAGGCCCTGCTCCGCTGCGTCCTCGACGGGACGGGGCTCGACTTCGTGCGGACCTCGTCGGGGGCCTACGTGCTCATCGAGGCGGCAGAGCAAACGCCGACGCCGGGCCGCCTCGCCGGGCGGGTGGTCGACGCCGAGACGGGCGCGCCGCTGCCGTTCGCGCATGTGCTCCTCGCCGATGCCTCGCTCGCCACCGCCGCCGATGCCGACGGCGTGTTCGCCTTCGCCAACCTGCTGCCGGGGCGCTACGAGGTCGTCGCCACGCACGTCGCGTATGCGCCCTCAGGGCCGCAGGCGGTCCTCGTGGAGCCCGGTGACGCGGCCCGCGTGGAGGTCGTGCTGGACGGGGCCTCCGCCGAGGTCGCGCCTGTGGTCGTGGACGGGCTCGCACAGCGGGTACCGTCTGCCCTGCTCGGTTTCGGCGAGCGCAGCCTCGGGACAACACCGACGACATCGGCTGCGACGGGCACCCCTGACGTGATGGCGGGGGCACGCGCGTTCCTCGGCGTAGCGGCCGTACCTGCTGTCGCCGACCTGCACATCCAGGGCGGTGGTGCGGCAGAGCACCTCGTCCGCCTCGATGGTGTGGCCGTGCGCGACCCGGTAGCGCTGGGCCGCCATCTCGGCGCGTTCAGCCCGCTCGCGCTCGACCGGATGACCGTGCACAAGGCCGGGTTCGGCGCGGCGCTCGGGAGCCAGCTCACGGGCGTGCTCGACCTCACGCACCGCCTCGGCGACGCAGCCCCGTCGGCGACACTCGCCGTGGATCCCGTGAGTGCCGACGTGCGGCTCGGGACACCCGTGTCGCTCTCGGTGCTCGGACGCGGCCACGTGATGGTGGCGGTCCGGCAGAGCCTCTGGGGCCTCGGGCGGACGGGCGAGGACCCGGGCCTGCGGACGCTCCTGCGCGATTGGGGCACGGCCGACCCGGTCTTCACGAGCCTGTGGCTGGGCGAGACCGTCCATGCCAACGCGCTCGCGCCCGCGACGTATCGTCCCGACGTATCGTTCACCGACGCTCACGCTGCGGTGCGCCTCCGTCCCGACGCCTTCACGACGCTGCACGCGTCCGTATACGGGGCGCGCAACCACGTCGATGCCGACCGGAGCGTGGTGCGAAGCGACGCGGAGACCTCGGACGATCTGCTCGGCTTCCGCGACGGCTACGACTGGCGCAACGGGGCCGCGCAGCTTCGCGCGACGCGGCTCGTCGGGGCGCGGGCCGTCGTCGGGGCGCAGGTTCGCGCCACGCACCACCTCTCGGGCTACGCCTACCGCTTCGGTCGCCGTGCCCTGAGCGCGCTTTCCCTAGCTAACACCGAGGCTGACCTCTTCGCCACCATCGACGGCGGGCGCGGAGGCGATGCGGACCACCGCCTCACCGAACTCGCCCTCGACCTCGACGGAAGCCTGAGTCTGGCTCCGGGCCGCGAGGTGCGCGCCGTGCTGGGCGTCGAGCACACCCGCGCCGCGTTCGCGGCCGACCACGACTTCACCGCGCCGCTCGACCTCGACGCGGCGGCATGGTGGCTCACCGGCACCCTCGATGCCCGCGCGACGCTCGGGCTGCGGACGACGCTCGAAGCCGGGACGCGGCTGACATATGTCCTGGAGCGGCAGACGCTCTACGCGGAGCCGCGCGCGTCCGTCCGCTACGACGGCGCGGCGGCGTTCGGCACCTACGCGCTGCGCGTCGCGGGTGGACTCTACCGGCAGTTTGTCAACGGCTTCGCTTTCCGCAACCCCGGCCCGGCCGCCATCGCGCCCGACCTGCTCTTCTGGCTGCCGACCACGGATACCTCGCCGCCGCGTGCGCTCCACCTCGCCGCCGACGCGCTCGTGATGCCCGGCGAGGCATGGACGCTGCGCGCTGAGGGCTTCGCCCGCTGGGAGAGCCGCCTCCTCGCGCTGAACGTGCCCGTCCTGCAGGCCGACCTCACAGCCGACGCCCTGCCGATCACCGACCCCAGTAGCGCGCTTGCCGGAGCCAGCGGTCGGGCGCTCGGCGGCAGCCTGCGCATCGAACACCAACGCGGAGGACTGCGGGCTGGCGCGTCGTACGCCTTCGAGCGCGCACGTCGCACAGTGCCGGGGCGCTTCGACGGGCGGCGGGTCGCCGTGCCATGGTCAGCCCCGCACCGGCTCCGTATGGACGCCGACGTCCGACTCGGACGCCTCGTGCCTGGTGCGCTCGCCGATGACGTAGGGGTACGCGGGCTGGCACAGGCCGCCTTCGGACGGGCCTGGGGCTACCGGACGGCCTACTACGACTACCTCCTCAGCGACACGGCGCTCGACCGCAGCGTGGTCAGCGACGACCTCCTCGGGGCGCTCGCCCGACCCAACGAGGCCACGCTGCCCGCCGAGGTGCGCCTCGACCTCGGCGTCTACCTCGACCGCCGCATCGGTCCCGCCCAGCTGCGCATTGACCTCGGCGTGGTAGACGCGCTCGACCGCGCCAACGTCTACGACTGGAGTCGCTCGACGCCAGCCTCGGGCGGGACAGAGCTCGCCCGCGGCCTACCCGGTCGCCGCTGGACGGCCCAGGTGCGCGTAACGCTGTAGCGGCTACTCCCTAGCCACTCGTCGCTCGTATTTGGACCTCCTCGTGCCCGGACATAGCCGACTGGTCATTGCGCAAGGGACCGGGTCTGTTTGAGTAGCGTCAGCACTGGCGCGACCGCCATTCCCACCTCTCGTTTGCACTTCTCATGCGTGTCTTCTTCCTGATTGCCTGCCTGGCCGCCTTGGCTCCCCTCACGCAGGTCCAGCCTATCCTCCTCGATCTGACGGAGATCCTCTTGGGTCGCAACGCCGCATCCACCTCCGATATCGATGTCGCGGACTTCGACGCCGATGCGCAGCACGACTTCGCTCCAGCCAGCTTCGCCGCTGACGGCCGGATCGTCACCTTCTTCGAAAACCCAAGCCGGCCCCTGGGGCGCCCTCCCGTCGCCAGCAGCAAAGCGAATGGTACCCCGCCTGCTCCACCGCCCGGCCCCAGCACCCTCGCATTTGGCAGCCAGCAGTCGCTCGGCGTCCGCATCGCAGCCTTCGCCACCGACGTGGTCGGGGCCGACTTCGACCGCGATGGCGATGCCGACGTGATTGTGTCCAGCTTCGATGCCGATGACCAGAGCATCACCGAATTCGAGAACACGGGCGCAGGAGGCTTCACCATCGCGCTCGGCAGTAACATCGGCCCGACTGATGACCCCACGGACCTCCAGGAGGCGGACATCGACGGCGACGGCGACCTCGACGTGATCGTGGCCAACGGCGGCAACGACCGGGTCCGCATCCACGAGAACAACGGGCGGTACGAATTCAGCCTCCGCCAGACGCTCTCTATCACGGGGGGCTTCACCGGCGAGGTGGGCGAGGGCGACCTCGACGGCGACGGCGACCTCGACCTCGTCACGTCGGAGCCTGCGTGGTATGCCAACGATGGCACGGGCACCTTCTCCAATCGCCAGGCCATCAGCGCCACGGAAGCCGGGCGCGTCTTCGCGGCGGACGCCGACGGCGACGGTGATACCGACGTGCTGACCATCGTCACCGGCCTGGACGACCGCGTCACGCTCTTCGTGAACGACGGCGCAGGCCGCTTCACTGAGCGCCTGCTGACGGACGCCCTCTCGAATCCCAACGCCCTCGACGTGGCCGATCTCGACGGTGACGGGGATCCGGACATCGTCGTGAGCGATAACGGCTTTGAGGATGTGATCGGCTACTTCGAGAACCTGGGTAGCGGCACCTTCAGCACACTCCGGCCGATCCTCACCGACCAGAACGCCCCGAAGGACGTTCGCGCCGCTGACCTCGACGGCGACGGCGACGTTGACCTGGTGGCCTACTTCGAGGAGGGCAACAACGACCAGCTCTTCACCATCGAGAACCTCGGTGGTGGCGTCTTCAGCGACCTGGCCGTCATCGACGAGCGCATCGACCGCGCCGGGGCGCTCAACGTGGCCGACTTCGACGGAGACGGGCAGACCGACCTCATCGTCGCCTCGGCGCTGCAGGTGAACTGGTACCGCAACCTCGCGGACGGTACGCCGCCCCCACCACCGCCACCGAGTGAGGACACCGCCGCGCCGCTGCTCTCGGGCGGCATCAGCGGCGCGCGCTTCGAAGGCACGGCCCGCGACGACCGAGCGGACGACACGGGTCTCGCCACCGTCGTGCTCCGCGACGCGACCAACCTCGCTCTCGACGTGGACGCCTTCGCCGCCGGGGCTGCGCGCACCGACTTCACCGTCACACTGCAGCAACGCCGTCTGCAGGGCAAAGGCTTCGTGGTCGCGACCGACGTGGCGGGCAACGAGAGCGCACTCTGGATCTGTTCCGACGGCTGCCCCCCGCCCGACGACCCACCGCCACCACCGCCGCCGGGTGACGACACGGTCGCGCCCCTTGTGACCGGGTCGATCCAGGGCAGCCGCTTCGTCGGCGATGCCACCGATGGCGGCACTGACGCCTCGGGTATCGCGTCGGTCCGCCTCGCCGGCGACGCTGTCAACCTCACGCTCGCCGTCGATCCGTTTGCCGAGGGGGCCGCCGCCGTCGGCTTCACGATCCGGCTCCAGAACCCGCGCCAGCCTGGCTCGGGCACCATCGAGGCGACGGACGTGGCGGGCAACACAGGCACGCTGTTCGTCGACTCGCAGGACCGCAACCGCGCTGCCGCGAGCGCGGCCTCTGCAGCGCTTCCCGACGCTCCCACCCTCGACACTGCCTACCCGAATCCGTTCGCTGAGACCGCTACTGTGCGTTTCGGCCTGCCCGAGGCACAGCCCGTGCGGGTGGCGGTCTACGGCGTGACGGGCCGCACCATCGCCGTGCTCGCCGACGGCGTCGCGGAGGCGGGCTGGCACGAGGCACGGCTCGACGGGACCGGGTTGCCGAGCGGCGTCTATCTCGTCCGCTTCGAGGCGGGCGGCACGCAATCGACGCAGAAGCTGCTGCGCGTCCGCTAGCGCTCCGGCGATCACCGTGTCTCCGCGAGCACACAGGCCGTGCGGAGGCATGGTGCCACGTCAATCACCGCACAACCACCATGTGTCGGGCCGCTCGAAATCCCTCGGCCTCCATCACGTAGACGTAGACGCCGCTCCGAAGCTCTGCAGCGTCGTAGTCGAAGCTGTGGGTGCCCGCCGGGCGCACCTCGTCCACGAGCGTTGCCACTTGCCGACCGAGGAGGTCGAAGACCGTTACGGTGAGAGGTCCCGCGACTGCGTGCTCGATCTCGATCTGCGTGCGGTCGCGGAACGGGTTCGGGTAGTTTTGCGACAAGGTGGGACGAGCCGATGGGCGAGCTTGCTCCGGCGAGGCTGTGTCCCGCGCGAAGGTAGCCGTAAGCGTTGCGCTCTCGACCAAGGTGACCGAGAGCGTGTCTTCTGTCGAAGTCACGAGGCCCTGCCAGCCCTTGAAGACGTAGCCCTGGTCGGGCACGGCGACCAGTTGCAGTGGCACGTCGCGGAAGAACACGGGGGCGGACGCGCCTCGGGGCAAAGGCACTCCAGCAGCATAGACTTGCCCTCCTCCCGCTCCCGCATCGAGGTCGAGATGCGTCGTGCCCGCGAGCCCGAAGTGCGCCGTCACATGACCACGCATGGCTTCGGGGCGCTTCCGGGCGAACCTACGCAGGACCTCCACCTGGCTATCCCAACTTGGCCCGAGCGCGACGGACCCCGGCCAGCGCGCTTTGTGACGCGGAATCTCGTCGGCGATATGCGCCTGGAGGCTATCGATGAGGCCCACCCCCCGCTCGGGCGCGTAGGTGGTGCTGATGCGCGCCGCCATGCGCTGGATGAACGTCGCGCGGAAGTCGGCGTTGCCGAGCAAACGACGGAGGAGGTACGTCGCCCAGGGCGGGTTGGGCCACGACGGACCGTCTGGAGCCGTCGCCTGAGCTAGCGTGTTGCTGTCGAACTGGCCGTTGGGACTACCTCCGAAGCCGAAGTCGAGGTCGTAGAACATCCACCGCCAGCGGCCGTCGGGCGTGCGCGGGCGCCACTGCTTGACGTTGTTGCTGGGCCAGTCGGCGTTGGCGCTGTAAATCTCCGCGATCACGTAGTCGAGGTAGGCCTCGGTGTCGATCTGAGTCTGGACGTAGGCATAGTGTTCCGGGGCCACTACGTCGTTGACTTCGAGATAAGCCAGAAGCGCGTCGTAGTGCTCGGACCGAGTACGCGGGTCGCTGCCGCCTGCTTCGACTAGCTCAACATCGTCGTGGTCCACGCCATGGTGGGCCTCGACGTAGTGCTCGTTGAGCTTCTCGCGGAGGTTGTGGAGGCCCCAGTAGGCCCCGTTGATGAACACGACCGTGGGACGGTACGCCTGCTGGTCAAGGTCGCCTCCTGCGGCAGCCTGGGCCACCCCGTCGCGCATCATCGTGCTGCGCCAGTCCTGGCCCGAGTTGCGTAGCACCAGGCTCTCGAACTCGTCGCCCGGCTGGTCGGGGAACACCTGGTAGTCGATCTTGGAGGGGCCGTACTGACGCCGGGCGTAGAGCGCCAGCGACTTCTGCGGCTGGGTGCGCGAGCAGCCGCCGTGAATCTTGACGCCGAGGTCGAGCGCGAACCCGACGCGGCCATCGGGTTCGATGAGCGTGGCGTGGACGGGTCGCTCCCAATCCTGATTCCAATTAACTCGCTCGTCCCAACAGCTCCGCGCCGGACCACTCGCGCCATCAACGTAGATACCGGTGTCGTCGCTGAAGAAGTGTGCTGGGTCGGTGACGAGAGAGACGATGGGCAGCGTGGGTGCCTCGTTGATGAGGTACGTCGCCGTGACGACGGTGCTGGGTACGACGTCGGAGCGGAACACGGCCGTGCGCAGCACGCCTGTTTCGGCAAACGTGAGGGGGGCCTCGTAGACCGCGCTCGTGTCCGTGGGCGGGCGGCCGTTGAGCGTGTAGCGGATCGTCGCCCCAGGGAGCGCTGTGCTCATCGTGACCGTCTGCGGTCCGGCATAGACACCCGTCTGGAGCGAGACGGCCGGGGGCTCGGCGACGCCGTCGGCTGGCACGGTGTCGTTGGCAGACCCCGGCGTCGGCACGGCGAAGAAGCGCAGCGCCGTGCCGCCATCCGGCGACCGGCCGTACGACACGTCGGTGGTCTGCGACCCGAAGGTGAGGGCATCGACAGGCTGCCCCGCTGGCGTGAACAGCCCCACCTCCTCACCATTGGCGGACAGCTTGAAGCTGGTGTGCAAGCCCTCGTCGCGGTCGTCGGCCCAGATCACGAGGTAGGCCCCGGGCGCGAGCACCGTCCCGTCGGGCACCCGCCACTTGTCGTGCTCTTCCAGATCGTCCGTCAGGAAGTAGCCACCGAGGTCAGCGGGGAGCGTGCCTGCGTTGTGGAGCTCCAGCCAGTCACTGTAGTCTCCGAAGTCCGGATCCGCGACCGTGCGTTGGTTCGAGGCCATCAGTTCGTTGATGACGACCTGAGCGCGCGCGGGCGTCGCGAGCAGGGTCAGCAACAACAGGGCACGGAGGCAACGCATGGTACGGCAGGGTTCGAGGGGCGCGAGCGTCGTGCTCACGGTCGGCTTGCAACCTACCCGTTGCACCGTTCGGAGGCAATGCTTTCATGCGGCCTCTCATGCGCATGCCGGTATCTCGCACCGCAGGCGCTCGCAGCGCTAGCTCTCCGCTCGCAGGCTGTCCACCGGGTTCGCCCGCGCGGCGCGCACCGTGAGGATGCTCACCGAGGTCCACGCCACCGCCAGCGCGAGGCCGCCCGCGACGAAGAATTTGAGCGACGGGGAACGCGAGCGGGCCGGTGGCGATGCGGTAGGCGAAGCCGTCGAGCCAGCGGTCCATCGCGAACCAGGCGAGCGGAGCCACCACCACGACCGCCACCGCGATGAGCCACGTGAAGTCCTTCGTCAGCAGGACGACGACGCTCGCCACGGACGCGCCGACCTGGGACTTGAGACCTGCGACATCGCGAAGCGAGTCACGGAGCGTAGTCCTCGGCGGGGGCTTCCTGCTGGCGGAACATCACCGGGATGCGCGTCTTGCGGTCGGCCATCCCCGAGGGCATGCCGATGTTGATGAGCCGCCAGCCGGGCTCGTAGGCGTCAATGAACAGCCGCAGCGCCTCGGCGCGGTTCACGCTCGGGTCGATGTCGACGGCCTCGACGCGGTATTGCATGAGCCGGCGCTCGCCGTTGACGATGACTTCGACGTCAAGCGTGTCACCCTCCTGGAGGGGCGGGATGGGGATGCAGACTTGGGCCATGGTTGGGTCGTGGGTCTTGGGTCGTAGGTATTGGATCAGGGCGTCATGAGTCTGGGGTCGTGGGTCAGGGGTCACGGGCAGGATGACCCACGACTCGGGACACACAACCCGCGACCTCACTCGTAGCGTAGCGTGCGGGCGGGGTTGGCGGTGGCGGCGCGGTAGGCGAGGCCGCCGATGGTGAGGAGCGCCGCCGTGAGAACAGTGCCCCCGGCCAGCAGGAAGAGCATCGGGCCGAGGTCGATGCGCGTGGCGAAGTCGTCGAGCCAGCGGTCGAGGCCGAGGTAGGCAACGGGGACGGCGACGAGGGCCCCGACGGCGACCAGCCGGGCGAAGTCCCACACGAGCAGCCGCACGAGGGCGGGCACCGAGGCGCCGAGCACCTTGCGCACGCCGACCTCCTTCGTCCGGCGCTGCGCCGCGAAGGCCGCGAGCGCGAGCAGCCCGAGGCACGCCAGCGCCAGCGCGATGCCCGCGAAGAGCGTCACGATCAGGCCGACACGCTCCTGTGCGTGGTAGAACTCGTTGAAGGCGTCGTCGAGGAAGGTGTACTCGAAGTCGAGCGTGGGGTAGAGGTCGGCCCAGGCGGCCGCGAGGAGATCCACGCCCGCCGCCGCCTCGCCCGCGCGCATCCGCACCGCGAGGGTGTTGTAGCCCAGCGGACTCGGGCCGCGGAAGAAATGCACGATCGGCTCGATGCCCTCGGCGGCGGAGCGGTACTGGAAGTCGGCCACGACCCCGACGACCTCGAACGTCCTGCCGAAACCCGCTCGGACCCGGTCGCCCGCCTCGACGCCCATCGCGCGGGCAGCGGTCTCGTTGAGGACGGCCTTGGGCAGCACGCCCGCCTCCTCGTCGGGAATGTCGCCCTCCACGAAGGGCCGTCCGCTCACGAACGTCAAGCCCATCGTTTCGAAGTAGCCGACACCGACGTGGCCCTGCCGCGTGCGCACGCTTTCGTCCATCGACCTCCCATCGCGGACGTAGCTGTTGAAGCTGGTGTAGTACGAACTCGGCGTCACGCCTGTAAACGCCGCCTGCTCAACGCGCGGGTCGGCGAGCAGGCGCGTCTGAAGCGCGGTGAGCGCCGCCTCGGCCCCCTCTTCGGGCAGCGGCTCCTGGTAGACCGGCATCGTGAGCACGTGCGCCGTGTCGAAGCGCGCGTCCTGACCACGCAGGTGGTCCACCTGCTGCCACACCGTCGCCGTCCCGGCGATGAGCACGACCGCCAGCGCGAACTGCACCACGACGAGCCCACGCTGCACCCCTGCGCCTGTCACCCGGCGGGGCCCGTTGCCTTTGAGCGTCGTGATCGGGTTGAGCCCGGAGAGCACGAGCGCTGGATAGGCCCCGGCCAGCACAGCCAGCATCGCCCCGAGCACGAGCAAGCCCGGCCCGTGCCGCAGCATGTCGAAGGTGATCGCCGTCTCGAAGGCCGCGTTGAACGTGGGCAGCAGCGTGAGCACGAGGACGGCGGCGAGCACGAGCGCCAGCGCCACGGTCAGGAGCGCCTCGCCGAGAAACTGCCCGGCGAGTTGCCGTCGCCCTGCGCCGATGGCCTTGCGCACGCCGACCTCCTTCGCCCGCCGCAGCGCCTGCGCCGTCGCCAGGTTCGTGAAGTTGATGACGGCCACGAGCAGCGTGATCCCGGCGATGACGGCGAGCAGCGTCAGCAGCGTCGCGTTGCCGGTCCACATCGCGCGGACGCCGGCGAGCGGCTGGAGGTAGAGCGTCACGTCGCCCCCCTCTCGGTCGGCGAAGTAGGACGTTCGCACGGCTTCGAGTTGCTCCGCGAGCGACGCGGGGTCTGTGCCGGGCTGGAGCCGGACGAGCGCGCTCGTCGTCACCGACGCCCAGTTGTCGCCGAAGGGCGCACCGCCTCGGTACTCGATGTAGGTCGCTACCGGCCCCAGCCCCTCGTAGTCGAAGTTTGTCGTCTCGGGCGGGTCCGCGATGACGGCCTTTACCGTGTAGGCGTCGTCGCCGAAGTCCACATCGAGCGTCTGGTCGAGGACCGCCTCGTAGGGCACGTCGCCGAAGAGCGTGACGACGGTAGAGGCCGTGAGCGCGACGGTGCCCGGCGCGGCGAGCGCAGCGCTGAGGTCGCCCGCGAGCACGGTCACATCGAGCACGTCGGCGAAGCCGGGGTCCACGAAGCGCATGTCCACCTCGGTGCGGACCTCGCCATGCGCGAGCCAGCCGCCCCACCACCCCCACCGTGACCCCGCGGCAATCTCGGGAATCTCCTCCAGCAGCACCGGGAGCGCAGGGGTCCGCGTTGCGGTCCATTCGAACGTGTCCTCGGGCAGCACGTGCCGCTCAGCGACCACGTAGAGGTCGTCCGCGTCGGTGTGGTGGCGGTCGAATGAGCGCTCGTGGTCCACGAAGAGGAGCAGCACCACCGCTGCCGCGATGCCCACGGCCAGCCCCGCGATGTTGAGCACGGCGTGCCCCGGCTGCCGACGCAGCGCGCGGAGGGCGACGAGGAGGTAGTTTTTCGTCATTGGTTTTTGGTCATTGGTCCTTCGTAGGAGCGGTTCTGTTGCTGCATGGGATCGTCAATCACGCTTCCAACAAAGGACCAGGGACAGAGGACGAAAGACACGTCACTCGTGCCGTAGGCTCTTCACGGGATCGAGGGAGGCCGCGCGGAAGGATTGGCCCGCCACGGTCGCCAGCGCGACGATGAGGGCCAAGCCGATAGCAGCGAGGAACAGGCCCGGGCCGAGGTCGATGCGGTAGGCGAAGTCGGCGAGCCAGCCGCGCATCGCCCACCAGGCCAGCGGTGCGGCGAGGACCGACGCCACGGCGACGAGCACCAGGAAGTCTTTGGCGAGGAGCACCACCAGCCCAGGTACGCTGGCACCGAGCACCTTGCGCACGCCGATCTCCTTGCGACGGCGCTCGGCCGTGTAGCTCGCTAGCCCGAAGAGCCCGAGGCAGGCCACGACGACGGCCAGCAGCGCGAACACGCCCACGACCTGGCTAAGGCGGGCCTCGGCGCGGTAGAGCGCGTCCATCTGCTCGTCCAGGAATTCCGGCGCGAACGGGCGGTCCGGCGCCACCGTCTTCCAGACGTCCTCAATGGCCGCGACGGCCTCGTCGGCGGGGCCCGGTTGCAGCTTCACGAGGATCCGGTTGAGCACGAAATACGTGTCGCTCGGCGTGCGGTCGAGTTGGTAGGCCCGCGGCTGGATCGCCCGGCGGAGGCTCGCCGAGTGCACGTCGGGCACCACGCCGACGACCGTGCCGACATAGTCGCTGTAGACGATGTCGTTCTCGGTGATGTAGAACCGCAGCGGCGTCCCCAGCGCGGCATTCAGATCGGCGTCCGGGGCCGCTCCCGCCATGCCGATGAGTTCGCGGGCAAACGTCTCGTTGACAACGAAGCCGCGGTCGAAGTAGCGGGTCGTGTAGAACGTATTGTCGGCGTAGCCCACGAGCTCGCTCGTGCCCACATCGGCGGTATACTCCTGGCCGAACGTGCGCCCTGCGAGGGACTCGATGCCCAGCAGGTCGAAGTACCCTTCGTCCACGAAGTCGACGGGCGTGCCGTCGCGCTCAATCGTGGCCCCGCGCACGTCCGTGGCGTAGGAGCCCCCGTTGCTGACGCCGGGCGTCGTGCCCGTCTCGGCGACCGCCGCGACCATCGGCAGCATCTCCAGGCGGCTCTTCAGGACCGGGTAGCGGGCGGGCGTGGCGTCCTCACCCGAGGAACCCTCCAGCCCCGTCCCGTCGAGCATCACGATCTGCTCGCTGTCGAAGCCGAGGTTGGCCGTGCGCATGAAGGTGAGCTGCTGCCACGCGACCGCCGTGGCGATGAGGAGCGCGACCGTGACCGTGAACTGAAACACGACGAGGCCCTGCCGCAGCCGTGCGCCACCGCGCCCGCCTTGCACAGCCCCCTTGAGCACCGCCGCAGGCTGGAACCGGCTCAGCACAAGTGCCGGATAGCTTCCCGCGACCAGCCCCGTCACAGCGACGATGCCGACCAGGCCCGCCCAGAAGCCGAGCTGTCCATACCCCAACGTGAGTTCCTTTGCCGCGACCTCGTTGAACCACGGCAGCGCTACCTGCGCCAGACCAACGGCCAGCACGAGCGCTAGCCCGCTCATCAGGAGCGCCTCGCCGAAGAATTGTCCCGCCACCTGGCTGCGCCGCGCCCCGATGGACTTGCGGACGCCGACCTCTTTGGCGCGCTGCACCCCGCGCGCCGTCGCCAGGTTCATGAAGTTGATGCACGCTAGCAGGAGAATGAACGCAGCGATGGCTCCAAAGGCG
>JBCDFO010000078.1:0-14257 GCA_039177895.1 Bacteroidota bacterium | reverse complement strand
TCACAGCGCATGTGTCTGAACTCGGCCCGATCTTCGCCCGACTACCTGCCACCAACTGCGAACTCTCGTGCGCTTTCTGATCGACCAGCGGCTCGTGCTGAGCGTGATCGTGCTCAACGCGGTCGCGCTCTTCGTGGCGGCGTTCCCTGACCTCGATCCGTCGCTGCGGGCGACGCTGCGCTGGGTGGACTTCGGCTGCCTCGTCTACTTCGTCGTGGAGGCGGTGCTGAAGATCTGGGACGCGCGCGGCTTCCGCGGCTACTGGGCCGACGCGTGGAATCGGTTCGATTTCGTGATCGTCGTGGCGAGCCTCCCTGCGCTCGCGGAGCCGTTCGTAGCGTTTCCGATGGGCGCGTTCGCCGTGCTGACGCTGCTGCGCCTCGGCCGATTGCTGCGGCTCCTGCGGCTCTTCCGCTTCGTCCCCGAGATCGAGAAGCTGCGCCGGGGCGTCGTGCGGGCACTCAAGGCGTCCGTGCCCGTGTTTCTCGTGCTGGCGCTCTTCAACGTGATCCTCGGCCTGGGTGCCAACCTGCTCTTCGGGCATGTCGCGCCGCAGCACTTCGGCGACCCGCTGGAGGCGCTCTACACGCTGTTCAAGGTGTTCACGGTCGAGGGGTGGTATGAGGTGCCCGACGCGCTCGCGGCGCAGGGCCTCGCGCCAGGCTGGATCGCGGCCATCCGCGTCTACTTCGTGGCGGCGCTCCTCTTCGGCGGCCTCCTCGGCTTCAGCCTCGCCAACGCCATCTTCGTCGATGAGATGACGTTGGACAACACCGACGAGGTCGAGCAGATGGTGCGCGACCTGCACGCCGAGTTTCGCGACCTGCACGCTGAGGTCCGCGCGCTCCGCGCCGAGCTGCACCTGTCCGGGAACGGCCGCGCTGCGGAGGCGCCCCCATCGACGTCAGCGTCCGGGCTGACCGAGGTAGCTCCCGACGAACCCGGCGACCACGACGACCGCGAGCAGGCTTAGCCCGACGACGAGCAGCCGCATCGCCCAACCGTTGAGACGCGCGACGCGCTCCGACGCCGTGTCGTCGCCCTGCTTCGGCCCGACGGTCGCGAGGAAAGCGCGGCGGGCGAGGACGTACCCCTTCAGCGCGACGCCGCCTGTGAGCACTGCGACCGTCAGCCAGGCTAGCATGCTGAGGAGCGTCCACATCGGCGTGTGCGGGAGTGCGGGAGTGCGGGAGTGCGGGAGTGCGGGAGAAGCTGCCGGGCAATTCCCGGTGCGTCAAGCGAATTCGGCGTCGGTCGGTCTGTAGTGGCCCGTGCTCACAACCTCTCGCACGCTCATACCCCCTCACCCAGGCCCACACAGCGGCTCGGGAGGCCGTCGCCATCGAGTTGCACCGCCGCCTCGCCGCGAAGCACCCGGAGGAGATCGTCGCCGACGAAGTCGCGGCGCCAGCCGCGCAGGATCGGGTGGTCTGCCGGGTCGGCGTCCGGTCCGGCCTCCACGAGCGCACCGATGGTTGACTTCGTGGCGAGTAGCACCGGGTCGATGTCGTCCGCCGTGCCACGCCCGACGACGAGGGCGTTGAGGAGGTATGCCTGGCTCCGCTCGACTGGGTCGTCGCGGTGGGGCGGCGTCGGGTCCGGGAGCTCAGTATCGGGCACCTCATAGGCGTCCTCGATGGCGGCGCGCAGGTCGTCGCCGTAGTCCTGCCGATCGCGGTCGTCGAGGGCGCGGGCCCCGAGGAGGTTGCCGCGACGCGGGTTGCGCTGCGCGAGTTGCACGAGGGCGTCGTCTGGGAGCACACGGCGTCGCGGGATGTCCTGGATACGCGCCTCGTCCTCCCGCCACATCGCGAGGTAGTCGAGCGCGACGCGCTGGCGAGGGCGCAGCCGCCCCTGCCCTTTGAACGAGAGCCGAGCGGCGACGGCCTCCAGCGACTCCTCGGCGTAGAGGCGCGCGTCGTCGTAGGCGGCTCGCTCGGCATCGGCGATGGCCGTGCGCCCCTTCGCGACGACCATCGCTTCGAGCCGGTCTTTCACGTCGAGGAGGTATTCTACATCCGCGAGCGCGTACGCCTGCTGTTTCGCCGAGAGGGGCCGCCGCAGCCAGTCCGTCCGCGCCTGTGTGGCCGGCATCTCGACACCGACGAGGTCCTCCACGAGGTCGGTCAGCGAGGCCGTCGCTGTGAGCCCGACGAGCCCGGCGATGCGCTGCGTGTCGAACACGTTCTGTGGAAACGTGCCCGTCGCGCGGCGGAGGATGGTGAGGTCTTGGACTGCATCGTGCAGGACGACGGCCACCTCAGGGTCGGCCAGCACAGCACCGAGCGGGGCGAGGTCGAGCGCGGGCACGTCGAGGAGGTGCGTGTCGCCGCGCCCCAGCCCAATCTGGACCAGCCCGAGGCGCGGGTAGTACGTCCGCTCCCACACGAACTCCGTGTCGATGGCGACGGCCTCCGCCTCCAGCATGCGGTCAACGAGGGCGGCGAGGGCGTCAGGCGTGTCGATCATCAGCGGGTTGTCAGCGGTCGGCTAGCGGTGAGGATGCCGCAATATCCGAACAGCCTCCGTCCTTCACGCATCGCCCTTCGCTCTGCGCCCCTCACAGCCGCAACGTGCAGCCAAACGCCGCAGCCGTCGCGGCGGGCGGTGTGCCCCCGGTGCCGAGCGCGTCGAGGGCGTCTCGGGCGTAGTCGTTCTCCACGAACGACGGGTCGGAGGCGCTGTCGTCGAGTGCGCCGCGATATGCGAGTGCCCCCGCGCCGTCGAAGACGAAGACCTCAGGCTGACGAGTCGCGCCGAGGGCCCGGGCCAGGCGGGCGTCGGGGTCGGCGAAGTACGGGAGGTCGCCGTAGCGCCCCGCCTGCTCGGCGCGGGCGGTAGCGTCCACGTCAGCAGCGGGCGTCGGGTCCACGAGGGCGAAGCCGAAGCCCTGCGCGCCGTAGTCGCGGACGAGCGCGAGGAGGCGGTCCTCGTAGCGCGTCACCCACGGGCAGTCCGCGCCCCACAGCACCACGACCAGACCCGCTTCGCCCTGGATATCCGCGAGACGGAGCGAGGTCCCCGTCACCGTCGTGAACGCGGTCGAGGCCTCGGGCAACGTGCCGCCTGGCTGTAGCTGAGCGAATGCAGCAGGTATGGCGAAGAGGAGCAGGAACAGAAGACTACGCATTGATACGAGATGGCTGGCGAGACTTGCGTGGGCTCTTCGAACGCGGCAGCGGGGCAGTTTCTTCAGGAGGCGACGTGGGTTTCGTGCCGCGCACCACGCGCTCCGAGCACGTCCCGGCCCGGCTAGGAGGCCCTGCTCTACTGTCCTGCCGGGACTCCCCTCTCAGCTTCGTAAGACGGCAGCCGCTACGTTCCTCCTACCTTCACGGCTACACTCCCCCTTCGTCGCTCGAACCTCCCCCGTTCTGATGCCCCGTTCTGAGACCTTCACCTTCCCGAACGCCGACGGCCACGCGCTCTCCGCCCGCCTCGTGCTCCCCGACGCCGCGCCGACCGCCTACGCGCTCTTCGCGCACTGCTTTACCTGCTCGAAGGACCTACGCGCCGTCCGGCGGATCGGGCGGGCGCTCACCGACGAAGGCATCGCGGTGCTGTCATTCGACTTCACCGGGCTCGGGATGAGCGAGGGCGAATTCGCGGACACGACGTTCTCGCACAACGTAGCGGACCTCGTAGCGGCAGCCACGCACCTCGCCGAGCAGCACGACGGGCCGACGCTGCTCATCGGGCATTCGCTCGGCGGAGCCGCCGTGTTGGCGGCGGCGGCCCAGATCCCGAGCGCCGAAGCGGTCGTGACCATCGGAGCTCCGTGCGAGCCCGATCACGTCCTCCATCTGCTCATGGAGGGGACCGACACCATCGAAGCCGAGGGCGAGGCGACGGTCGCCATTGGGGGCCGCCCGTTCCGCATCAAGCGCGACTTCCTCGACGACCTCCGCACGCCGCGCATGATGGCCGAGGCCATTCGTAGCCTCGGCAAGGCGCTCCTCGTCCTGCACGCGCCCACCGACCGCACCGTCGGCATCGAGAACGCCCGCGCCATCTTCGAGGCCGCCAGGCACCCAAAGAGCTTCGTCTCGCTGGACGACGCCGACCACCTGCTCTCCAACCCGCAGGACGCCGAGTACGCCGCGCGCGTGGTGGCGGGCTGGGCCGCGCGCTACGTCCCGACGCGCCACTCGCACGACGAGCACGACGCCGTCCTCCGCAAGGTCGGCCCGTACGACGCCGCGGGCTCGATCTCCGAGATCGGCACAACGCCCTACCGCGTCGCGGTCACCACGCGCGGCTTTGCGCTCCTCGCCGACGAGCCCGCGAAGGTCGGCGGCGGCGAACTCGGGCCCACCCCGTTCGACTACCTCACGAGCGCCCTCGGCACGTGCACGGCGATGACACTACGGATGTACGCCGACCACAAGGGCTGGCCGCTCACGGACGTGCGCGTCGAGGTCACGCACAAGAACACCGGCACGCGCCAGGAGCCGCAGAACCTGATGCGCCTCGCCATCACGATGAAGGGCGACCTGGACGACGAACAGCGGGCTCGCCTCCTGGAAATCGCCGACCGCTGCCCCGTCCACCGCGCCCTTGAAGCGCCATTCACGTTCGAGAAGACGCTGGTGTCGTGATGCCTCGGAGCCATCCGTGCGAGCTCGGAAGCTCAGCAAATGTTGCGTATTTCGTGGTACGTGTTGGCATGCATTCGACACGCAATACGCACCACGCAACACTTGCTGTGACGCCGATCTCACCAGCCTGGCACACCCGACGGCTCCCTACGGCATCTCGTAGCCGAACCGCTCGAACTCCCAGTCGAAGCGCTCACGGACGAGGGCAATGGTCTCGGCGTCGTAGTAGTCCGCCACCGGGATCTTGCGGGCACCGCCGGGCTTCAGCATCGGGATGGCTTCCGGATCGAACTCCACGCCGATGCGCTCGCAGACCTCGCGGATACCGCCGGGCAGGTCCTCGTAGCGGATGAAGTAGTCGACGCACAGTTCGCCGTCGATGAAGTACTTGTCGCGGTCGCGGACGCTGCCGCCGCGCTTGACCCAGCCTCGGAAGCGCGAGATCGGGTCGCGGCCCCAAGCCTGGTCATACGGGTGCCCGCGCTGGAGCACCTTCTTGACGACGGCCTTGGCCTTCTGCTCGAACGAGTAACCCTCCCGCCAGCGCTCCAGCATCTTGAAGCGCGAGACGAGTTTGTCGTACGGATTGCGAACGACAGTGAACTTGAAGTAGCGGTCCCACACGTCTTCATCGAGGCGGGCCTTGATTTTGTCGGCGGACATGTGGTTCCACCACTTCACGCCGTTGAGGTCGCTGCCCCGATGGCCGATGACGCCGCACTCGCTCTCGTAGGCCTCGCGGAAGTGCGAGAACTCGTACTCGCCCTCGCACATGCAGTACTGCTCGAAGTAAGCCTCGACGCTGGTGCCCGCCGTCTTGGCGGTCTTGGTGAAGATGAACGACTTCCGGTGGCTGACGAGCATGGAGGGGGCGGCTGTTGGCGAGCGTGAGGCGGAAGCTACGCCGTCTTTCAGAGGACGGCTGTGGGAACGAAAGGGTGACGCAGGCCGATCCTAAAACGAAGTCAGGCCGTCACGTTCTATCGATTCCCAAAAGCGTGCCGCTCTCACCGTGAGCCGATCCGATGCTGAAGTGCGACCTACCCTTCCCGCTGAATCAGCGTTGCGCTCGACTGCGCTACCGGCGTGAGGATGACCTCGGCGATGTTGACGTGCGCGGGCCGTGTCGCGACGTAGACGACGGCATCGGCCACGTCCTGCGCCTGGAGCGGCGTGGTGGTTGCGTAGACCGCATCGGCGCGGGCTGCGTCTCCCTCGAAGCGGACGAGCGAGAAGTCCGTCTCCGTGAGCCCCGGATCGACCGTCGAGACGCGGACGGGCGTGCCGTGGAGGTCCATCTTGAGCCCGCGTGTGATCGCACCAACGGCGTGCTTTGTGGCGCAGTAGACCGTCCCACCAGGGTAGACCTCGTGCCCCGCCGTCGAGCCCATGTTGACGACGTGCCCGCGTCCGCGCTCAAGCATACCCGGCACAACGGCCCCGGTGACGTAGAGCAGCCCCTTCACGTTCGTGTCCACCATGTCATCAATGTGGCGCACCTCGTTGGCGTAGGCCGGATCGAGCGCCCGAGAGAGCCCCGCGTTGTTCACGAGCACGTCGATGGCGGCGAACGGCTCCGGGATCGCAGCGATGGCGTCGGCGACGGCCTCGGCGTCCCGCACGTCGAGCGTGAAGGCGTGGACCTCGACGTCGTATGCCTGACGCAGCCGCTCCGACACGGTGGCGAGCGGTCCGGGACGCCTCGCGCAGAGAACGAGCCGCGCCCCGCGCTGGGCGAACGCCTCGGCGCACGCCTCGCCAATGCCTGAGGAGGCTCCTGTGATAAAGACAGTGGCGTGTCCTTGGTCCTTGGTCATTCGTCCTTAGGGGTAGGTCAGTGCTTCGAGATGGACTCGAATATCCGACGTCTCTCCCTTCGAACTTCCCTCCTTCGAACTTCGAGTCACCAGCCGCCGCGCAGGACGTAGCCGAGGATCACGTAGTAGTGGCACGCGCTGCCCGCGAGGACGAACAGGTGCCAGATCGCGTGGCTGTAGGGCAGCTTGCGCCACACGAAGAAGATGGTCCCGGCCGTGTAGAACACGCCACCCGCGACGATCCACGTGAGCGCGACGGCGGGCATCGCGGCCATGAGCGGCTTCACGATCAGCACCGCCGACCAGCCCATGAGGAGGTAGAGCACCAGCGAGAAGCGCTCGAAGCGGCCCGTGTAGAACAGCTTGTAGACCATCCCGAAGACCGTCAGCGTCCAGACGAGCGTGAGCAGCGTCCACCCAATCGGCCCTGGCACGCTCAGGAGCACAATAGGCGTGTACGTCCCCGCAATCAGCAGGTAGATCGCCATGTGATCGAGCACGTGGAAGGTGTCCTTCCAGGGCTTGTCGAAGAACGCGTGGTAGAGCGTCGAGGTGGTGTAGACGGCGATGAGCGCGCCGCCGTAGACCGAGAAGCTCGTGACGTGGATCAGGTCGCCGCGCACAACGCCGAGCACGATCAGCACCGGCACGAAGATGAACGCGAGGACGAGCCCGAGGCCGTGCGTGAGCGAGTTGGCGATCTCCTCGCGCAGCATGCGCTGGTGCGCCTGCACCGTCCGCTTGGCGCGCCACGTCGCCACGGCCGTACGCCGGGCGAGGCGGCTCGGGGCGTCCAAAGGAGAGCGCGGTGCCACCTTCGCCGAACGGCGACGGAGGGCCCGGATGCGCGCGGCACGACGGCGGACAGCACGACGGTCCATGGGAGCGAGAGAGAGCGGTGAGCGAGAGCAGGCCAACGCGGGTGGTCAGCGCGGGCGTTGCTGTGAATAGCGTACCGGCAGACGCCTACGGAAGACAAGGCCGCACGGCGTCAACAAATTGTTACGATGCGGGTGACTAAAAGCTCTACTTCGTGAAGCGACAACGAACCGGGCTGGTTTCGGTCCCGCCCGCAGGCTCAGGTACGCACCGTGCGTCGCGCATCCGGATCGATGGAGTCGGGGGCCTGCCGCGCCTCGTCGATGAGGCGGATTTGCTCGACAACGTACGCCCGGTCGAGCGGGAGCGGGAGCCACTGCACGCTGTAGAGCACGGCCAGCGCGAGGATGAGGCTCGACAGCAAGGCAGGGCCCCACCCCGGCGTAAGGTGGCGGACCAGCATCGTGAAGCGCAGCAGGCACAGCACAGTCACGGGCACGAACGCCAGCGCAAAGAGCCATTCGGCCCCGGCTGACGAGATCAGCAGCGCCGCCCCTGCCATCGCCCCCGCAAAAAACACCGCCAGCCGCAACAGCGACCGCCGCCGCGTCGAGCCGACGAGCCGCCCCGTGCGCGCCTCGTAGACGAGGAGCCACCCGCCGAGCACGAGAAGCACCACATCCAGCACGACGGCAGCGAACATGATCGGACGGGGGCAGGTAGATCGGCGTCAGCCGAGGTCAGAGGAAGGGACGGCTTGGAAGCGGCCGAGCGCGTAGCTCAGCCCCACGCGCATCGCCTGGTTGCCCGCCGCGCGGACGCCTTCGCGAAAGAGCGAGGACTTCGTGGCGGGCAAGGTCGTCACCTCGGTGTCACCGTAGACGATGATCGGGGGGCGTTTGCGGAAGGCTTGGTCGAGCGCCTCGTCGGCGGAGCGACCGCGTGCCATGCGAGCAGACGCGTCGTTGAGGACGGTACGGAGGTAGGCGGTGACGAGTTGCTGCTGGTCGTCGGGCGCGGGGCGGCGCTTGCGCTTCTTGCGCATCGCCAGCACGAACGACACGAGCGCCGCGACGGCAACCGCGCCCGCGACGGCCACGACCGGGTTGGCGCGCACCGGGGCTAGCGCCTGGCTTGGCGCGCCGTCGCCCACGAAGGGCAACATCGAAGCTTCGTACCGCAGCGCCTCGACGCGCGCCTGGATGCTGGCCTCCTTCGCCGCAAGCTTCGCGCGGAGCTCGTCCTGGGTCGGCGACGCCGATGCGCTAGAGGTGGTAAGGTCTGTGCTCAAGACTGTCAGGATATGCTATCGTCTGGGTGTGCTGACTTGTTCAAAGCTCGGTATACGACCTTCTCAATGGGCTTAGACAGCGTATGCACCAGCACAGCGGCGAGGAAGAAAAGCGTGAACGCCGAAAGGAAACCGAGATAGAGGCTCCAATGCTCAGCGACCCCGCGATCTGTCAAGAGTGCCGAGACGAGAAGCGCGAGGACCAGGACCGATACGAGTGCTGCCGCCAACGCTGACACCGCGACTAGTATCGCTGGGACAGCACCGGGGATGATTTCCTTTTTTGCCTGATCGATAGCCTGCGCTTTGACTTTCCGCGCCTGCAGCTTGGCTTCATCTCGAAACTCGACCTTGGCTAGCTCTAACCGGAGTTCGAGCCACTCTTTCGTGTCCTCGACAATCCCCTTCGCCTGATCGCCCACCCGTGCCACCTTGCCCTTGGGCTCCTCGACGCGCGGTCGAGGCGGTAGCGTGGGGGCGGTGACAGGCGGGACCTCTGTCAGCGACGCCGACGCGGGCACCTCCGGCGCGGTCGGGATCGCCTCCGCGGCTCCGTCGCCTAGCGCCTCCTGCAGCGGAGGGGCAGCCGTGGGGGTCAAGTCAGCCATAGAGGCAGCGGCAGTGTCGGTGGGCGAGGCGTGGACGGCGGTAGACTACGCCATGAGACGCCCCAATCCAATGGGCGATCCCCCATCGGCCTCGATGCGGCCCCCTATCCCATCCGTGGAGCGCCAGGAACCCCCTGCGGCATCTGCTTCGTACCTCCGCCCTTCCCCACGCACCTGCACCGCCATGCCCGAGCTCCGCACGCAGCCCACGCCCAACCCAAACGCGCTCAAGTTTTCGCTCGCGGACACGCGCCTGCTGGAGTCGGGGCTGCTCGCGTTCAATTCGAGCGCGGAGGCCGCGGCCCACCCATTCGCTTCAGCGCTCTTTGCGGTGCAGGGCGTCGCCAATGTGTTCATCACCCCCGACTTCGCGACGATCACGAAGCACCCGGCTGCCGATTGGGGGCAGATGATGCCGAGCCTCCGTGAGGCGTTCGGGGACTACGCCAAAAACCTCGCCTCGATGAGCTAGCCGCCCAGCCGAGCCAGGAAGTCGATAAGGGCGCGGTCGGCGGCGCTACACAGCCGCTCTCGATGTGCCTCGCCCGGCGCGATGTGCAGGTCCGGCGCGATTCTGAGTCGCTCGGTGACGCGCGATGCTGCCACCACGCCGTGCAGGCCAGCACGGTGCGCTGCGATCCACGACTGAACGGCGTCGGGCGTCTCGTACTCGCTCCAACGCAGGTGTCCGGGCTGCTGCACGTCGGGTGCGCCGCGGCTGACGAGCACGCCGTCGCCCCAGGCATACGGCAGATCGGCGGCCTTGAGGAACGCGCGCGGCATCTCCAGCACGCCGTCCGTATCAGGGTGCGCAGGCATGACCTGCCTGAAGCCCGAGAACGCCTCGAAGTAGGGATCCGGATCGAGCCCCACCGGAGCCCACAGCAGCGCGACGTTGGCCGGGCTCAGGCCCTCGTGCAGTAGGACATCCTCGGCAAGCGCGACCCGCTCCTCGAAGTCCTCCGTGCCATCGATGACGGCCACCGTGGTGCCACGCGGATGGAGCAGCACGCGCTCGGAGTCGAGGCCAGTCTCAGCGCCGCGCTCGGTCCACGACGCACACGTGTCTGCATCGCCGGACGCGATCAGCGCGGTACTCGGGGTGAGCAGGTGGGCGTCGTCCACCGCGAAGGTGATCGGCTCAGCGCTCGCGCTGCCTGCCTCGGCCGCGATCGTTTCTGCGAACGCACGCAGCAGGTGCGGCGACGTAGCCGACAGCCGTACGACCGGCGCATGCCCAGCGAGCCATACTCCCATCATCGCCCGCAGCGCATCGAGCGGCACCGCACCCTCAGCAGCGATACCCACGCTTACAGGCAAAGCTGGAGCCGTACTCTGCACCGGCTCAATCCACGCCGCGAGCTTCTTCGGCGAGCCAAGCTGGTGCATCTGGTGGTTGATCGCGTACGCCATCGCCTCCTCCGTGAAGCGATTAGGCGCGCCCAGTGTAGACACAACTGCTTCGGCGCGAGTCGGGAAGTCGGGGTCCTGCCACGCACGGGCGGCGGCAGTGACGGCAGCAAGGCGGTCGGGGAGCACGAACGGGGGCGCTGGATGAACGAAGAGCGGGGCGCACATGTCGTACGCCCCGCCGGATGGGTCGGTCCGAGAAGTGCTGACGCTACGATGCCACGCGCACTGTCGGCGTACCGAGCATGCCGTCCCCCGAGAACTGCGCACGCGCCTCGCGGGCTTCGCCGAAGCGGATGAGGTCAGCGACACGCTCCGCTACCATCACGGTCGGGGCGTGCGTGTTGCCACCCGGCACGTCCGGCATTACTGAGGCATCCACCACACGCAGGCCGTCGAGGCCATGCACGCGGCAGTCGGTGTCCACGACGGCCTTGCCCTGCTCGGCCTGGGCTTCCGTACCGATGCGGCAGGTGCTCGTCGGGTGATAGAGCGTCTCAGCTGTCTCGCGGAGGTAGCGGCGGAGCTCAGCGTCACTTTCCATGCTCGCGCCGGGGTCGGTCTCCGCGCCCCGGTAGCGGTCAAACGCCCCCTGTGATGCGATTCGGCGCGCGAGGCGCACGCCCGCCACGAGCGACTCGAGGTCACGCTCGTCAGCGAAGTAGTTCGGGTTGATGGCCGGCTTCGCGAACGGGTCGTCCGAGCGCAGCGTGAGCCGCCCCACGCTGTGCGGGCGTACGAGCGTCGGACCGATGGAAAACTTGTGCGCGCTCGGCGGGGTGAGGCCGTGGTCCTCGAAGTCAACCGGCCCGAAGTGGTACTGGATGTCGGGCTGGCCTTCGGCGGCGCGGGTCCGCACGAAAGCCCCGGCCTCGGCCACGTTCGACGCGAGCATCCCTGTGCGGTTGAGGAGATAGCGCGCGACGTTGCTCGGGCTCTCCGCGTTCATCAGCGATACTGGCTTGCGGCAGTGGTAGCGCACGCCCGCGACCGGGTGGTCTTGCAGGTTGCGCCCGACACCCGGCAGGTCGTGCAGTGCCGGGATGCCGAGTTCGAGCAAATCATCGGCGTCGCCGATGCCAGAGAGCAGCAGCAGTTGCGGCGAGTTGATCGCACCGCCCGCCAGGATCACCTCGGCATCCGCAATCGCGCGGTGCACGTGGCCGTCCATCACGTACTCCACGCCCACAGCCCGCGTGCCGTCGAGCAGAATCTGGGTGGCATGCGCGCCGGTGTGGACCGTGAGGTTGGCGCGACGCAGCGCAGGCTTGAGGTAGGCGTCGGCCGCCGACCAGCGCCGCCCGCCCTTGATGGTCGTCTGGTAGAAGCCTGCGCCCTCCTGCTGGGGGCCGTTGAAGTCGTCATTGGCTGGGATGCCTGCCTGCACGCAGGCCGCGACGAAGGCCTCAGAGAGTTCGTTCGGCGCCTTGAGGTCCTCGACGCGGAGCGGTCCGCCAGCGCCGTGGTAGGCATCCGCCCCACGCGCCTGGTCCTCCGCTTTCTTGAAGTAGGGCAGCACGCTCGCGAAGTCCCAGCCCTCGGCACCGTCGCTCGCCCAGCGGTCGTAGTCGGCGCGGTGGCCGCGGATGTAGATCATCGCGTTGATGGACGACGACCCGCCGAGCACTTTGCCGCGCGGCCAGTACCATGCACGCTCGGCCGCGTGCGCCTGCGGCTCGGTGGCGTAGTTCCAGTCGCACTCGGTCTTGAAGAGCTTCGAGAACGCAGCGGGGATGTGGATCGCGGCCGACGTGTCGGGCCCGCCTGCTTCGAGGAGCAGGACGCGACTATGGGGGTCTTCGGAGAGGCGCGCGGCCAGGACGCAGCCAGCGGAGCCAGCGCCCACGATGATGTAGTCGTACATGGGGGAGTCCTCGGGGGAGGTCGGTGAAGCATGGGAGCCGGAAGGGCTTCCGGACTCGGCGATGGCGGACCGCCGTCGTTGCTCAATCCTGTGGGTGAACAGTGTTCGGCGAATATAACGGGGGGCCTTCGCTAGAACATGCCCTGCGGCCTCCTTTTGGTGTCGGGCTAGCCCCCACGCCGCTCTCCCGCGCTGTAACGCACTACCCATGCCCAGTGCTATCCTTAGCAAAACCAGTTTTCTACCCCCCTCCCGATTCGCTCTCCCGCCGCCTCACCAACGCTGCGTCGTCATGGCCAAGCTAGTCCTGCTCACCCTCGCCTCATTGGCCTCGCTCCTACCCTGGCTCGGCGTCATGATCCCGACGGTGATGCTGAGCGACAGCGGGTCGCCTGCGCACATGGCGCGGCTGAAGGTGCTCTTCGCCCTCTACTTCGCCTACCCGGTCGTCATCATCGGAGCAGTCATCGCGGCGTGGGTGGTCCGCTTCTTCGGCTCCGAGGCCCTCGCGGTCCAGCTCGCCTGGATACCGTGGATCGGCTACGGTACGCTCCTGGTCGGTTACTACATAGTGGTGCTCTGGCTCTGGTCGTAGGCCGCGCTCGGCCCTGCGGATTCAGAGCCCCGCCACCACGTCGGCCATGATCTGCGTCAGCTTGGGCTCGGCCTCGCCCGCGGCCGCCAGGATCTCGGGGATCGAGACAGGTTCGAGCGCATCGGGGAAGCACTCGTCGGTGATGACCGAGATCGCGAGCGAGCGCACGCCCATGTGCCGCGCGACGATGACCTCGGGCACGGTACTCATCCCGACGGCGTCCGCGCCGAGGGCACGCAGGAAGCGGTACTCGGCACGCGTCTCCAGGTTGGGGCCCTCCACAGCCACGTAGACGCCTTCCTGGAGCTTGATCGCGCGGTCGAGCGCGGCCTGCTTCGCGGCAGCTTGGAGGTCGGCGTCGTACGGCGCACTCATGTCCGGGAAGCGCGGCCCCCAGGCGTCCACGTTGGCTCCGGCAAGCGGATTCGCGCCCTGGAGGTTGATATGGTCGGTGAGGAGCATCAGGTCGCCACGCCGAAAGTGCGGGTTCATACCGCCCGCGGCGTTCGAGATCAGCAGCGTCTCGACGCCGAGCGTCGCCAGGACGCGGACGGGGAAGGTGACCTGCTTCGGCGTGTAGCCCTCGTAGAGGTGGAAGCGCCCCTGCATGGCGAGGACCGGCACGCCGCGCAGCGTCCCCGCGATCAGCCGCCCGTGGTGCGACTCCACCGTCGAGACGGGGAAGTGCGGGAGGTCGTCGTACGACACCTCGGCAGTGGCCTCGATCTCGTCGGCGAGCCGCCCGAGGCCGGTTCCGAGGATGAGACCTACGCGCGGCGGGTCGTCGCCCAGGCTGAGGTGATCGCGAACGGCAGCAGCGGCAGCGTCCACCTCGGCGTGGTACGCTTCGATATCAAACGCGGGGCCTTCAGTGATGGGCATGGGGAAGGAAGAAGTGGGACGTTTGAAGGGCAGAGTCAGAAGCTACACCCGCTACCCCCTCATGCTTCACCGTGGCAGCAAGCAAGCACACCTGAAGCGGCACGACGCGATCCAACTATGCCAGACAAGCCACGATGCCGGACAAGCCGTGGAGGCCCCATCGAACATCTACTTCGAACTTCGCACCTCCAACTCCTCAGTCGAGGTCTTCGAGGATGCGGCGGATCTTGGCCTTCTCCAGTTCCGACTCGCGCTGGGCGGCGGTCGGCATAGGAGCGGCGGAGACCGTCGCGGTCTTCGGCTCGGGCGACGCGAAGAGCGAGCGGAAGTCGACCGTCCGCTTCGGAACCGTCTCCGTCGTCGTGCTCGCAGG